>JAUNON010000115.1 GCA_030537145.1 Lachnospiraceae bacterium
GCCAGTGCAAAGCCCTGGGCTGAACTGTTACTAGCTCTCAACACCAAACCGGGAATCAAAAACAAACCGGGATAATAAGAATATTGATAAATAATACGCCCGGTAAACCAGATCACCATGCGCTCCCATCCGGAAGGTAACCAGTGTTCCCACGGAAAGGTTCCTTCGAGCCCGGCATTATGCCATTGAATAAATTTCACCGTTTCCACAGCGGTCTGAATAGCATAAGGTAAAAACAGCAGCACATAAAGCAGCAATAATCCAAAGGCGCCCCGAAAAACCCACCTTACACAGGCACTTTTCCGGGACTGGACAGAAAATATCAGAAAAACCGTCTCCATAATCGTATAGCCAAGCATGCAAAACAGCAACGGCTGCAGCAATCCTTTTATAACAATCATCGGTTCCCCAAAATAGGTCCTCCGTATCCACTGCTGTGTTCTTTCTGTCAAAAAAGCCACGAAAATACCGTAAACAATGGTAAACAGACACAATACGATCCATTTTCTGATCTGTTTTTTCCGTTCCGGCGGGACAGCTTCTCCATAGATCAGGGTATTGACATCCGTTTCCAGAATTTCTGCAATCCGCACCAGCATATCAACATCCGGATTGGATTTATGGTTTTCATAATTGGATACGGTCTGCCGGCTGACAAACAGCCGTTCTGCCATTTCCTCCTGCGTCATCTTCTTTCTTATCCGCAGTTTTTTTATATTTTTCCCCACATTAGACATGATCCCCCTCCTCCGTCTGCATAAAATGTACCTCTTTTCGATTTTATTATAAGGCAGGGGAGGCAGAACTGTCACGCAAAGTATCTTTGCATACCGGTTTTACTGCGCATCGTTTGCCTGCAGGGACTTTGCCTCATATGAAAGTCCCAGGTATCTGTATTTCAAAGCAGCAAAAACCTTCCCATGGGATAAAAAAATGCCTTCGGCATCTCAACTCCCCTGCCCCTCAATCTTGAGAGGAGAAGGCATTTTTTGCGCCGGATGCAGATTGCGCAGCAACAAATTACCTTATGTATCCGTGCGCATCAACGCACGAAGTGCTTTTTATGATATAGGAAAGTGAGGACTTTCCTATTATCATAAAAGAATGCAGAGCTGCCGCACCTGATACGGCAAGCCCTGCATATGCTTCAAAATACTTTTATAAAACTCTCGAAAGAAAATCCCGAAGTCTGGGATTGGAGGGATTGCTGAAGAATTGCTCCGGTTCCGCCTCTTCTTTAATATTACCTTCATCAATAAACAGCACACGGGTCGCCACTTCCCGCGCAAACCCCATCTCATGGGTAACTACCACCATGGTCATGCCGTCGTCTGCCAGCTCCTTCATCAGCTCCAGCACCTCACCCACCATCTCCGGATCCAATGCGGAAGTGGGTTCGTCAAACAGCATTACATCCGGATTCATGGCCAGAGACCGGGCAATAGCAACACGCTGCTTCTGCCCGCCGGAGAGCATGGCCGGATATTGCTGCGCCTTTTCCGAAAGCCCGATCCGCTTCAGCAGCTCGTCTGCCCGGACGGATGCCTGCTCCTTGTCCATCAGTCCCAGATGCACCGGAGCCAGCATAATATTCTTTTTAATGGTCAGATGCGGAAATAGATTGAACTGCTGAAAAACCATTCCGATTTTCTGGCGCATTTTATTTTCATCCACAGACTTATCCGTGATATCCATTCCCTCAAAGAAGATTTTTCCCCCTGTCGGGATCTCCAGCAGATTCAAAGACCGCAGAAAGGTGGATTTTCCGCAGCCGGAGGGGCCGATAATCGCCACCACTTCTCCCCTGCGGATCTGGGTGGTAATTCCGTCCAGCACCAGGTTATCACGAAAGGCCTTTTTCAGCCCCTGGATATCGATCAGTACCTCGCCGATTTTTGCATTAGCGCTCATTATTTCTCAGCCTCCTCTCAAGCCTGCCCACCAGATAGGTCAGGAAGCACACAATAATCAAATAAATCACCGCTACTGCCAGCAGAGGGAACAAAGCCTCATAGGTCTGGCTTCGGATAATATCTCCGCCTCTGGTCAGATCCATCAGGCCAATATAGCCGCTGATGGAGGTTTCCTTCAGCAATACAATAAATTCATTGGCCAGCGCCGGCAATACGTTTTTAAAGGCCTGGGGAATAATGATGAAAAACATGGTCTGACGGAAGTTAAAACCCAGGCTGCGTCCTGCCTCAAACTGTCCGCTGTCAATGGACATAATACCGGAACGGACGATCTCCGCCACATATGCGGCGGAATTAAAGCCAAAGGCCAGTATCCCCACCAGCACCTTACTGATATTAACAGAACCAAAAATTACAAAGTAGATAATCAAAAGCTGTACCATCATGGGCGTTCCACGGATCACAGTAAGATAAATCTTGCAGATGATATTCAAAAATTTAAAGTTGCCGTTCTTGTCATGACTGGAACGGATGATTGCAATCAAAAAACCGAGAGCAATTCCCAATATTACCGCAAAAAAGGAAATGATCAGGGTATTTTCCAAACCTGTTACAATAAACTGCCAGCGCTTGTTTTCAATAAAATTAAAGGTAAAATGCTCTACTATGCTCAAATTTCCTCACCTCTTTCTTTTCACTGCCTGCTCCGGTGTTTACTGTATAAGTCCAGTCCCAAATCAGAGGCGGATGAACTGCCGGCAGGCCATTCCGGCTATTCTTTCGGGATAACAGCAGGTATGAGGAAGCAGGGGGTAGCGCCTGCAAAGCAGGCATGAAAGTTTCATAAGAAAGGCAAAATCCGGATACCGGGTCGTCCCGACTGCAACTCCCCGATATCCGGAACCTGTCTTTTCCTAAAAATTATTTGCGGACGATAATCACCTGTGTCGCAGTAGTGTAGGAGTCTGTGAAATCAATGCTCTTCAGACGATCCTCTGTTACGGTCATACCGGCTACGCCCATATCAGCCTTACCGGACTGTACAGCATTGATAATCGAATCAAATTCCATATCCTCAATCTTCAGTTCGTAACCAAGCTTATCGCATACTGCCTGCGCCATCTCAGCATCAATTCCTACGACTTTATCTCCCTCATAGTATTCATAAGGCTCAAACGCTGCATTTGTAGCCATAACCAGCGTACCATTGGACCGGTCTACATCCTCCGGAGACACATACGGGCAGGTTCCCTTTGTATCATCGCCGATATAGTTTGCATTGATCTGATCCAGCGTTCCCTCTTCCTTCAGCTCTGCCAAAGCGCCGTTGATGGCTTCGGTCAGCTCAGTGTTGTCCTTGGATACGCAGATCGCATACTCCTCCAGAGCAAAATCCTCATCCAGAATCATCAGATCATCATTCTTCTCTACAAACTTCTGAGCCGGCTGGCTGTCGATGATCACACAGTCGATCTTGCCCTGCTTCAACGCCATAACCGCATCATTTCCTTTGTTGTAACGCTCAATCGTAGTTCCGGCCTCATCTCCCTCATAATCCGATGCATAGATATCACCGGTAGTTCCGAGCTGTACGCCGATCTTTTTTCCTTCCAGATCATCAATACTGGTGATGCCGCTGCTGTTTTCTGCCTCATCTGCATAAGAAACTGCTGCCAGAGAAAGAGTCATAGCCGCCGCCATCGTAAGTGCCATCAGTTTTTTCATTTTCATAATAATCACTCCTCCTTAAGTATTTGGGTTTTCATGAATTATGTCGAATATTTATGCATTTCATTCACTGGTGTTATTATATCACCTTTTTCCTATTTCGCAAGCAGAAATTTATTTCCCTCCCGGGCTTCGTAACAGTTGGGCCCAGGGCTTTGCAGCCAGTGCAATGCCCTGGGCCCAACTGTTACCGGGCTTCCCATACGTTCATCACGAAAACGCCTCACAAAGCAGCGGATGACGGAACCAAAGCTCCACTAATCTGCCTTTAGCTTCTTGATAAGCTGCAGATTATACAATTCAAATTTATTTAGCATATCTGAAGTAAATTCATCCTCCGAAATCCGTCCGGCATACCAGCTCTTCCCTTCAAAATAGCTCTGATACCGCTCCGTCTTGAAAATGCAGCCCCGCCGGGCCAGAATTTCTTTGTAAGCATAGCCCGCTTCCGTTTTGGACAGTGCATTTACCGCTTCCTCCGTCAAATAGCATGAATCACTGTCCGGGAAAATGTAATCCTGATTCAGCACATCGCCTGCAGAGGAGGCATCGCTTTGCCGGCTGTCTCCGGAAGCCGTATTAGCCGAAGCCGTATTTACCGCATGGATATCGTATCCGGGCTGATCCAACTGATATCCGTCCGAACGGATAGCTAGCTCACAGGAAACGATCAGGTCCAGATTGGCCCGCTCATAATCATTAAACACCCAGTCTGCAAAGCTCTCAGGCTCCACAAATCCATCGTACCAGCTTTTACTGCCGAAATATTCCTGCAGCTCCCTGGAAACGAATTTTCGTCCATGGCGGGCATAAATTTCATTTTTGGCATAACAGATCGCCTGCAGGGAAAGCGCCTCTACCTCGCTCCGGCTAAGGTATCTGCTGGCCACATCCGGGAAAATATATTCGCTGCCCGTAGTCTGGATCTGTTCGCTCTGACCGCCCATCATATCAATGCCATGGACATCCTCGTATCCGTTTAGATCCAGCCCTTCCTCCGATTCTGTTTCTGTCTCCGTCTCCGCCTCGGTCACTGCTTCACTTTCCGGCTCAGTCCCTGCCTCCGTC
>JAUNON010000116.1 GCA_030537145.1 Lachnospiraceae bacterium
TGATTATATCTCAAATCCTTGAGAATGGGGTGTCAACTTTTTTTATACCACATCAGAAACCTTCTTCAAATTCGTCATCGTCAAAGTCATCATCTTCTGTTAAAAAGTAATGAATATCCAATAAATCGGAGTCGGTCATATTTCTGACCAGTTTGGGTGTCATTCCCTCTGGTGGGTTTTTGATATATTTTTGCCTGAGCTCATCAATAAAATTTTGATCCATTTACAACGGCCTCCCATCTGTGATGAATATAGTATGAAGCAGATGGGAAAGAAATTTTGCAGTTGGACAGTATGGTATTTCTGGCGCACAGTCTGTTGAAGTGATGAAGAATACCATTCTGAGAGCTTGTGAGGAAGAGAAGCATGATGGAACAAAAGATGTAGGCGGGATCCGTATGTGGGCCAGATGGATGCCGTTTTTGAGGGGAAGTAAGCGATACAAAAAGCGATACAAAAGAAAGCATATTGTATCGCTTACCGATTATCTTATCATATTTTCGCATAATTCAATAAATAGCTGCATGAGGGGACTGATCCACTTGTTTTTGTGATGGGCGCAAACGGCTGTAATGGTTTTGTCGGTAATTTCAGTGGCGATTTCTTCTAATTCCCCTGTTCCAAGTTCCGCCTGTACGGTAAATGCAGGAAGAAAAGAAACGCCCACATCGCTTTTTACAAGATTCTTGATTGTGGGAATGCTCCACAATTCAATGGTATGGTCGAGGAGGATAGATTTTTCCCGGAGGTATTGTTCAAAGATTTCCCGGAAAATACAATTTGGCTCATTGATGATAAATGGAACAGGAATTGCTCTGTCCGGTGTTGTGAAATCCGGATAGAGTTTTTTTGTTTCAGGAGACGCCACCAGCTTCATGGGATAACTGCCCAGCGGATGGACGGTAAGGTTGGAGCCAAAGCCAGCTACATCAGCATAGAAAACGCCTAAGTCCAATGTACCGTTTAAAAGCTCGTTGCGGATTTCGTAACAATTCATAGATCGTAAGAACAATCGGGCTTTGGGCGCCCGCTGGTGAAATTCCTTCAAAATGGGTGAAAGGCGGTAACACAACAGAGATTCCCCAATACCAATGTGCAGATTCCCCTGGCATTCTGATAAATCCTCTTCAAAGAAACGCAGCTTATCTACAGATTGTAAAATTTCATCTACATAGGGGATTAAACGCTCGCCTGCCTTTGTCAGAACCATCTTCCGCCCGATTTTTTCAAAAAGGCTGGCGGACAATTCCTGTTCCAACTGGCCTATCTGAAAAGTAATTGTGGACTGTGTATAATTCAGTTTTTCAGCAGCTTTACGAAATCCTCCCTCATCAACAATCGTCCGAAAGGTCTGCAAATATTTTAGTTCCAATGTAATACCTCCTATACTTCAATAAAATTGAAATATTAGTTTAAATATTTTAATTTTACAATACTATTTGTTGGGCGTATTATAAATGAAAATAAAACATATTGCAACTATAAAATGAAAAAAGGATGGTTGATATGAAACAGGAAATCAAAACACAGAATGGATTGCTCCGGATAATTGTTGTCGTAGCGGCAGCGTGTCTTGTCCATGGCGTGATGCAGGGCGTACATGACAATTATGGAATTATGATGACTGGTCTTTTGCCGGTAACTGGTATTGATTATGCAGGCATTAGCTTCTGCATAGGCACCGGTGCCCTGGTTTACGGATTTGCACAGCCTTTTCTTGGTATGCTTGCCCTCAAAAAATCAAATGCCTTTGTGATCCTTATGGGCATCGTATTTACCATCACTGGTTTGCTTGCCACGCCGCTGTGCCGGAATTTCCTTTCCCTCTTTCTTTTCTTTGGTCTGGTGCTGCCCTTTGGCACAACAGGGCTTTGCTTTGGAATTGTAATGGGTGCGATAACGCCAGTGCTTGGAGAGCGCCGGGCGGCCGTTGTTTCCGGTATTGTGCAGGCAAGTGCAGGGATCGGCGATGCCCTGATGTCTCCGGGACTGGAGGCAATGATTTCTGATTTCGGTATCCAGACGGCAATGACTGTGACGGCGGTTCCTTTTTTAATAATGGTTCCGGTTGCTCTCTGGATTGGAAAAACAAACAAAGTCCATACGATTCAGCCAAAGGATGAAACACTCCGTAACGAATCATTGGCCTCTATATTGAAAGGTGCTTTTCGGGACAGGGATTACCGTTTGCTGGTAATTGGATTTTCCACCTGCGGTTTTAATATGTCCATCATTGAAAATCATCTGTTCTCTCAGTATCTGTCTTATGGTATTCCCGGAAGAATTGCTTCCCTGACTTTGACGGTATATGGGATTGCTACAATGCTTGGCGCTGTATTGGTTGGTTTTCTTGGCGCTAAATTTCGTATGAAAAATGTCCTGGGCTGTGTCTATGCGGTTAGGATTTTGGTTTCCCTGGGTTTCCTTTTCCTTCCGAAAAATGCGGTATTCGCCTTTGCTGCCACAATGCTTCTTGGTATGAGCGGGGATGCCACCGTACCGCCTACATCCGGCATGATCAGCCGCAAATTTGGAGCGGAAAAAATGGCGGTCCTCTATGGATTTACTTTGATCGGACATCAAATTGGTGCGTTTATAAGCTCCAATCTAGGCGGAGTTCTGGTCAAAATGGGAGTGGGGTACGCTCCGCTGTGGGTCATCAATATGCTTTTGGCAACGATTGCGGCCATCGCCAGTTTTGCAATTCATGACGATAAAGCTCTTGAATGACAGCAAAGGAAAGAAAGACTAACCATGAAAAGGAAGAGATGTTATAATAAACAGGACATACAGATGTCGTGTTGGAGTTGCTATGATATGAATGGAGTGTGAGAAGTGATGAAGATAGACCGGTTGATTGGGATATTATCAATCTTACTGCAGGAAGAGAAAACAACAGCACCTGAACTTGCGGAGAGATTTGAGGTTTCAAGGCGGACGATAAACCGGGATATCGAGACTCTCTGCAAAGCAGGCATTCCAATCAGAACGGTACAAGGAAGCGGTGGTGGTATCAGTATCATGGATGGATACCGTATGGACAGGACGATACTGACATCGAGGGATAATGAGTCTTGCTGAGGATCTGCTCCACCATAGAGCCAGACGCAAAGACGCAGAGCCGAAGAACTTGCGAAGTCACAAATTTGAGGAGCATTCCGGTTAAGTAACAAATGAATGAAATCCGAGTAAATCAAAGTGAAAAGGTAAAGTTGATTTTAGTAAAGGAAGGTGTTATGCTAAAGAAAACACTTTAATAAAGTATGGGTGATGTAATATGGAAATAAAGCAGGCAACAAACATGGAGGTAAAGAAAAACAACAGAAATCGTGTTTTCCGGTATATCTGTAAACATGGAACGGTTTCCAATCCGGATATTTCGTATGATCTGAAGATGAGTCTGCCCACCGTGACACAGATTACAAAAGAGCTGATTGAGAGAGGCTTCATTGAAGAGACTGGAGAACTGCAATCTACAGGAGGAAGGCGTGCAAAGGCGTTATCGGCGGCGGTTAATGTAAAGCAGGCTGTTGGGTTGGATATTACAAAAAACCATATTGGCTTTGTGCTTACTAATCTGACGGGTGAAATTTTAAGCCATGTACGCATTTTTCTCCCATATGTCCATGGAGAGGCTTATTATCGCAGGGTGAATGAGGAACTGGAACACTTTCTGGATGAAAGCAACGCTGATCGTGGGAAAGTTTTGGGGATAGGAATTTCTTTTCCCGGAATTATTGATTTGAACAGGAAACTGATCACATATTCACATATCCTTGGTGTGGAAATGATACCGTTTGATTTTGTGTGCAGCTTTTTTTCTTATCCCAGCTTTTTTTTAAATGATGCGAATGCAGGGGCTTATGCCGAAGGAATCCGTTCGGATGAGCGGGAACGTTTTTTCTATTTATCTTTAAGTAACACCGTTGGAGGGGCGATTTTTGATCATAATGGACTCGTGCATGGGAGACATTTCCGATGCGGAGAAGTTGGGCATATGACAGTGATCCCGGATGGAAAGGAATGCTATTGCGGAAAAAGGGGATGTCTGGATGCATATTGCAGCGCAGCAATTTTATCAGATGAAGCGGATGGAAGGCTGGAACGATTCTTTGAACTGTTGGAAAAGAAAGATCAAAGGACAGTAGAAATATGGGATGCCTATACGAGGGTTTTGGCAGTGGCATTAAATAATATTCACATGCTTCTTGACTGTGATATTATTTTGGGGGGCTATGTGGGAAGTTATGCGGAGCCCTATTTGCCGGATATATGGAATAAGGTATCGGAGCGGAATACATTTACGGAGGATCACCAGTTCGTAAATAGCTGCAGATATAAGATGGGAGCGGCTGCACTTGGAGCTGCGTTGGAAGTGATCGAAAACTTTGTAAAGCAGATATGAGAGGTATAGGATACTCTGCGGGAGATTTCAGAAATGAGATCTCCTTTTTTGATGCAGTTTTACTAAAATATCTGATCTATTTTTAAATATAATGCTGAAATGATATTTGATTGATGGGAATATATTGACAGAATTGCAACGAAACCGTAAAATAAAAAACATAATAAAACTATTTAATAAAGTATAAATAAAACTATATGAAAAAGGAGAAAAATAACAATGGAAGGAAAAATGAAAGTTGCAGTTATGTTAGGGATCGGAAAGATGGGATTTGAGGAACGTGATATCCCCAAAGCGAAAGATG
>JAUNON010000046.1 GCA_030537145.1 Lachnospiraceae bacterium
TTTCGGACATTTGTCTCAGTGATACAAACACCCTGGATACAGATCCTTTTGTTTTTCGATTTTGCGACAGCTCCTATTGGTGCAGCAGCTTAGTTTATGGTTTTACAGGCAGCCCTTCTGAAGAATCGAGCAGGCGTAAAATGCCGTCTCTGTAGTAGCCACCACTGCATAGGCAGATTTGGCCATGGTGTAAAATTTTCCTCTGGGGATCATGGAGCAGGCAGAAGCGCCCCGGGGATCGTGTTTTGCCACGATTGCTTTAAATTCATCCCAGACCGGACATTCCAGATCTGCGTGGCGCGCTTCCTTGTCCATAAGCAGGACGGGATCGTCCACAAAGTCATCCAGCGGCATCAGCGTCAGGATGGCATCCATGATTTCAGTAGCCCGCACACCGTCGCAGCGGATTAAAATACTGTCTTTTGCCATGGAAGCGGCGGCGAAGTTGGCGTCACCGATGACAATGGTGTCTCCATGGCCCATTTCGGCAAGAACCTTCAGAAGCTCCGGCGAGAGTACGGGAGGGATTCCCTTTAACATAGCATTCACCTCTTTCTTTCAAGATAAAGTTTCATGCCTGCTTTGCAGGCACCGCTAAAAAGATAAGTCCACGGATTGCTCCGCACCTCGTGCTTGCGCAATCCTGCAGCTATTCGGAATTCGGGCTAACCGTCCTGCTTCCTCATACTTGTTGTCGTCTCAAAAGCATAGCCGGAATGGCCTGCTTTGAGACTGGACTTTGCTGCTTATTTTGACTGTACTACAGAGGCGGCAAAAAATCAAGTGCCCGGAATGTGTTTTTTTGTTGTCTTTTTTCTGCTATTGTGATAGACTGATGATAACTATTTAGTAGAAATGCACAAAAAATAAACAGTAACACCTGAGATGGGAGGTAAAATTATGCCTGAAGAGAAATACACCATGGAGGAGACCCGCAGAATTGCTGCCAGTATCCGGAAGCAGATTCTTGGCATTGCTCTAAGATCAGGGGGCTGCTATCTGGCTCAGGCCTGTTCTTCGGCAGAAATCATTGCTGCACTTTATACCAGGATTTTGAACCTGGGACCGTCTGCAGGGCTGTGGGACGCCATTCCTTTTCCCGGTGTGCCGGGGCCGGATAATATGGATTATCCCAGAGGAAGCGCTTATCATGGGCTTCCCGCACCGGATAAGGACCGTTTTTTCGTTTCCTGCTGTCATTACGCTTCTGTAATCTACTGTGCACTGGCGGCCACGGGGCGTATCAGTCCCCAGGCGCTGGAGAAGTTTAATGTGGACGGATGGAATATGGAAATGATCGGCGCAGAGCATTCTCCCGGATTTGAAAATACAGCCGGATCCCTGGGACTGACCGTATCCATTGCGGCCGGAACGGCCCATGCCAGAAAGCGGAAGGGGGATACGGGGCTGGTCTACTGCCTGATGGGAGACGGAGAGCTTCAGGAGGGGCAGACCTGGGAATGTGTACAGGCGGCCGGCTATTATAAACTGGACAATTTTATTCTGGTAATTGATGCCAACGGACAGCAGGTGGAGGGTGCAATAGAAAATCAGATGGTGGAAGAGCCTCTGGAGGAGCGCTTCCGTTCCTTTGGGGCTGCTTGCGTTACCTGCGACGGCCATGATATAGCGGCGGTGGAGCAGGCCTGCCGGACAGAGCATCCGGGGAAACCCCTGGCAGTTATCTGCCGGACAAAGGGATATACGGGGATCCCGCTGCTGGAAAAGAAGTGGCCGTATCTTCATTTTGTGCGGATTTCTCCGGAAGAAAAGGAGGATTATCAAAGATTCTATGACCAGATGGAAGGAGGGGAACTGTAGCGTTGAAGATCGAAATAAACACCCATGAAAAAAACATGATCCGTTTTGCCGAAAAACATCCGGAGGTGTTGGTTCTTTCCGGAGATCTGGGGTCCTCCTGTGAGGTGAAGAAGTTCCGGGCAGTCTATCCGGACAGATACCTTACCATGGGCATTGCGGAGCAGAATATGTGTTCCTGGGCAGCCGGACTGGCACGGGAAGGGTATCGGCCCTTTTTGCATACGTTTTCCGTATTTTTGTACCGGCGCATTCTGGACCAGTTGGAAATGAGCGTAGCTTATCCCAACCTTCCTGTGGTATTTGTGGGCTTCGTACCGGGCATTACCACTCCCGGAGGTGTGACGCATCAGTCCATCAATGATGTGGGGGTTCTGCGGACCGTCCCCAATATGGCGGTCTTTGATATTGGGGATGCTACGGAGATTGAAGGAGTGCTGGATCTGGCGTATGAATACAACGGTCCTGTGTTTATCCGGATGCTCCGCAAGGAGGTGCCCCGGCTGTTTCCGGCGGATGAGCCGATGCAGTTTAACCGGGCCAGACTGCTCCGGGAGGGAAGCGATGTGCTGATTCTTTCCTCCAGCATCTGTACGGAGGAGGCTCTCCGTGCTACGGCAGCTCTGGAAAGGCATGGGGTGTCCGTGCAGCACATGCATGTATCCACCCTGAAACCCTTCACGGATCCGACGATTACAGAAGCACTGAAAAAGTGTAAATATGGCGTGATTACTATCGAAAATCACTACATAACAGGCGGATTGGGAAGCGCAGTCGCAGAGGTGATGGCAGAAAACGGCATCGGAAAGCAGCTGATCCGGATCGGGCTTCCTGGATATACCCACGGTGCTTCCAAAATGTATCTGATGAAGAAATACGAAATTGATGCCATGCATCTGGTTCATGGGGTGGAGGCTCTTACCGGCCGCAGCCTGGGAATTGAGGAAGAAGAGCTGGAGAAAGAAAATTTCGTAGACTTTCTGGAGGTCTGAAGCGTTTATGTCAAACAGTACGAGAAAGAAAAAGAAGGTATTTCATGCGCCCCAGCGGAAGGGGGAGCTGAAGGAAATACCGGTGACGCCGGCCAACCGAATCCTTTCTTTGGTGTCGCTGGCCATTCAGGCCGGAATGTCGGTCTTTGCAGTATATGCGGTGGCTGTCCGGCATGGAGCAGCGGCTGCGGGAGGCGAAGCATACGGGCTTGGCGGAGAAGCCAGCCTGCTTTATCTGGTGTTTCCGGCGGTTTCCTGGATCCTGACGCTGGGCTTCCGGCTGGCCTGCCTTTATTTGCCTCTGGAAATGTGGCGTCTGCCTGTTCGGGTGCGCTGCGGCTTTGAGAGGACTAACGGGACACTGCTGAAGCTTATGACGCTGCTTCTGGAGCTGGAAACGGCCCTCTGCTTTTTCTATATCGATGTTTCTTTGTATGCAGGCTATGTGCCCAGTGATGCGGTCATGCTGGCCTGGGTGGCCGCATTGGCTTTGTCCGTGTATCTGCCGGGCCGGCGGGCGGCTCAGATCGCAGACCGAAGATAACGTCTGCGGCCAGGATATGAAAAAACTGCTGCAAAAGGCTTTTCAAAATAATTTCTATATAATAAAAAGGAGGAAGAAAAATGAAGAAAATTATTAACGCACCGGAGACATATGTAGATGATATGCTGAAGGGGATCTATGCCGCTCATGGGGATCAGGTAAAATATGCTGCAGGCGATCTGCGCTGTTATTGTACGGCAAACAAGAAACCGGGTAAGGTTGCCATTATTACCGGAGGCGGCTCCGGACATCTGCCCCTGTTTTTAGGTTATGTGGGCGACGGCCTGATCGACGGCTGCGGCGTAGGCGGTGTATTCCAGTCCCCGTCCCCGGAGCAGATCTATAATATTGCAAAAGAGGTAGAAGCAGGCGCAGGCGTTCTGTATCTGTACGGAAATTATACCGGAGATATTATGACCTTTGATATGGCCACAGATCTGTGCGATATGGACGATATTGAATGCAAGAGCATTGTGGGTGCTGACGATGTGAATTCTCATGCGGATCCGGCTACCCGCCGGGGCGTTGCAGGTATTTATTTTATGTTTAAGGCAGCAGGCGCAAAGGCAGAACAGGGAGGAGATCTGGATGCGGTTCTGGCAGCAGCTCAGCTTGCAAAGGACAATACCCGTACCGTCGGCTTTGCTCTGACTCCCTGTATTATTCCGGAGGTGGGACATCCCAATTTCGAGCTGAAGGAAAATGAGATGGCCATGGGCATGGGCATCCATGGTGAACCGGGCGTATGGAACGGGCCGCTGAAAACCTCCCGTGAGATTGCGGAGGAAGCGCTTGACACTCTGTTAAAGGATATGCCGGTGGCTGAGGGAGAAGAAGTGGCGCTGCTGATCAATGGGCTGGGAGCTACTTCCGTAGAGGAGCTCTACATTCTCTCTAATGATGTAACCCAGATTCTGAAAGCAAAGGGCATCGGCATCTATAAGACTGTAGTAGGAGAATATGCCACCTCGATGGAGATGGCGGGCGCATCCATTTCGATTTGCAAAATGAACGAAGAATTGAAGGGATACCTGGATTATCCGGTAAATACCCCCTTCCTTTGCCAGAAATAGCTGCCAGAGAAGGACTGTGCAGAAGCGGGCTGCCTGAAAGCGCAGGCAGTCTGCGGTATGTATGGCCGGAAAACAGTCCGCACAGATGAGCCTGGACGGAGTGGGCTTGCGGCTGTATCATGAAAATGAGGAGATAACACGACAAGGAGATCATAACATGGATAAAATCTTATTTGAACAGGTGCCGGAGCTGTTTGCTTCTGTAGGCGCACTGTTTGTGGAAAAGAAAGAAGAATTATGCGAGATGGACGCAAAGCTGGGAGACGGTGATCTGGGCCTGACCATGAGCAAGGGCTATGCCGCACTTCCGGATCTGATGCGTGCGGAGGCAGAGGGGGCCGGCGGAGATATCGGCAAGATGCTGATGAAGGCCGGCATGAAAATGTCCTCTCTGGTGCCGTCTACCATGGGATTTCTCATGTCCACCGGCGTGATGGAAGGCGGGAAAGCGCTGAAAGGGAAAACAGAGCTGGACGGAGCGGCACTGGCGGATTATCTGACAGGCTTTGCCTTCGGCGTTCAGAAGCGGGGAAAGTGTGAGCCGGGCCAGCGTACCATTTATGACGCAGTGCTTCCGGCAGCCCAGGCGGCGAAGGCGGCGGTTGAGTCGGATCCGTCCGCTTCTCTGAAAACGGTAATCGAGGCGGCATTGGCTGCAGCCAAAGACGGAGTGGAAGCGACTAAGGATATGGTTCCGGTATTTGGAAAAGCGGCGGTCCATGCTGCGCAGTGCAAGGGCGTTGCAGATCAGGGCGCAGTAGCCGGCTATTACAAGATTCTGGGATTAAGCAATTATATCATCAATCAATAGGAACGCCCGGCGGGCAAACGATGCGCACGGATGCATAAGGGAATTGATTGCTGCGCAATCTGCATCCGGCGCAAAAAAAAGGATATTTGGTGGAAAACAAAAGGGCTGCCTGCCGGAGAAATAAGCTTGGGCAGATTGTATGAAATTACTGAGAAATTAATCTCTTAAAACAAACGAAAAGCAAAAAAACACAAAAAAACAAAAATATCTGTTTACAAATTGGGAAAAATGTGCTAAATTAAATCCAACAGAGCTAAAGGGGTTTAGCAAAAATATATAAGGAGGATTTAGTATGAAGTTGAGAAAAGTATTAGCAATGGCACTTGCGGCAACTATGACCCTGAGCGTTGCGTCAGTGGGGACTGTGTATGCCGATGATGCAGCAGTGGAATCACCGGTTGCAGGTAAGAAGGTAGCTTACATCATGCTGATGAGCCAGGCAACGATTTTCAATATGTGGTCGGATTCTTTCACAGAGACCGCTGAAAAGCTTGGCATGACAGCAGATACCTTCTTCTGTTCTGATAATGCAGAAGAGTGGCAGACCCGTATCGAGACCTGCGCAGCAGCAGGCTATGACGGATTGATGGTATCTCACGGCGGACAGGAATATGCATGGGGCTTCCTGAAGGATATCCTTGCAAAATATCCGGATCTGAAGATCGTTACCTTCGATACTCCGTTTAAGGATGAGAACGGTGAAACCGCTAAGATTGACGGTGTTACTCAGTTCTTCCAGCAGGATGCAGGATTTGCAGCAGGTCTGGTAGAAGCGATTATGGCTCTTCCTGAGAATCAGGAAAAGGTAGAAGCAGGCGAGCCGCTGAACATTCTGCAGGTACAGCAGGGTGCCGGCTACAACAGCCCGTTTGACCGCCGTCAGGTTGGTTATCAGCCCTATGAAGATGATGGAAAGATCGTTACTGTGGAACGTATCGCTCCTACAGACGACCAGAACGCTACTTCTTCTATGCGTGATGTTACCGCTGCTACTCTGGCGAAGTATTCTGATGATGAGATCGATGGTATCTGGTGCTGCTATGATGCATATGCACAGGGCGTATATCAGGCGCTGAGTGAGAACGGACGTCAGATCCCGATGGTATCCGTTGATATTTGTAACGAAGATATTCAGTTCATGCAGGAAGAGGGTTCTCAGTGGAAAGCCTGCGCTACCACCAACTGGACCTCCAACGGCGAATTTGCATGCCGTATTCTTGCTCTTGAGCTTGCTGATCAGTACGATGATATCGCAGCAGCTTCCTGTTACTATGATGATATCGGTGCATGGCTGGAAATCCCGTCTACGATCGTAACACAGGAACAGGTTACCTCAAAAGAAGGTATCACCATTGAAAATCTGGATGAAGTTGCAGCAGATACCTACAAAGATACTTCCTGGATGCCCACATGTGACTGGATGGTTTCTCTGCTGGGACACTAATTGAAAAGGATTAGACCACAATATCTGATTTGTCAATAATCTAAATAATAAGTGTAGGGCGTTGGAGTTGTGACTTTAACGCCCTTCCTTTCAGGTAGGAAGCACTAGCGGCTTCGGCTGGGAAAGGAAGAAAAGAGGAAACTATGGAGAAAGATAAAATTACGCTTGGGACGAGAAAAGTTTCCATTGAATTCCCCGGTGTCAAAGCGCTTTCGGATATTGATTTTGAGATTAGCACTGGCTCCATTCATGCCGTGATGGGCGCCAATGGTGCCGGAAAATCCACATTGATGAAGGTTTTATCAGGAGCGAATCCGGGATATACGGGAGACGTCCTCTATAATGGGCAGGTGGTTGATTTGCGGACGCCTGCATCTGCGAAAAAACTCGGTATCCAGATTGTGTATCAGGAGGTCGATACGGCGCTGATTCCCAATTTGACGGTAGCCGAGAATGTTATGTTTAATGATACCGTTATGAATATGAAAGGAAAGCTGTTTATGAACTACGGCAAGCTGCGCAGCGAAGCCAAAGAGGTTCTCAAACAGCTTAATATTGATATTGACGTCCGGCGTATCTGCAGCTCTTTGTCTTTGGCTCAAAAGCAGATGGTATTGATTGCCCGGGCGATTCAGAACACCTGTAATTTCCTGATTTTGGATGAGCCTACTGCGCCTCTTTCCGATACGGAAACGGAAGAGCTGTTCCGGGTAGTAAATCATCTGAGGGATACTCAGAATATGGCGATTATTTTTATTACCCACCGTATTCATGAGGTACTGCGTATCTGCGACAGCTATACGGTCATGCGCGGCGGCCGGATCGTGGATACTACTCCCATTACGCCGAAAACCACGTCCAAGGAAATCGTGGACAAGATGCTGGGCCGTTCCTTTGAGGAGAACTTCCCGAAGGAGGTCTGCGAGATCGGTGAGAAGAGCTTTGTGGTGGAGCATCTGACGGAGCGGGAAGGCAGAGTAAAGGATGTAAGCATGTATGTCCGCAAGGGCGAGATCGTGGGACTGGCCGGCCTGGTAGGCGGCGGAAAGACAGAGCTTTGCAAGACCCTGTTTGGAGCATACAAAAAATCGGCCGGTACGGTTACTTTGAATGGAAAAGAATTAAAGATCAACAAGCCTGCGGATGCGGTAAAGAACCGGATCGCACTGGTTCCGGAGGAACGCCGTAAGGAGGGCGTTCTGGTGGCGGAGACCGTTACCTTTAATCTGGCAGCAGCCTCCCTCAGTGATTTTTGTAGGGCAAGCTTTGTGAACAACCGGGCTGCAGATAAAAATGCACAGAAATTCGTGGAAAGCCTGAGTATCAAAACTCCCTCGATCCGTCAGAAGGTGGCTTACCTGTCAGGCGGAAACCAGCAGAAGGTGGCCGTAGGAAAATGGCTGGCTGCAGATTGTGATGTCTATATCTTTGACGAACCCACGAAGGGCGTGGATGTAGGAGCTAAGCAGGAAATTTTCCACTTGATTAACGAAATTGCAAAGGCTGGAAACTGTGTCATTTATGCAACTTGCGAGAATTCGGAGCTGCTGTCCATCACAGACCGTATGTATGTCATGTTTGATGGGAAAATCATGGCCGAGCTGGAAACAGCCAAGACAAACGAAAATGAGATCATGCACTATGCCACCGGCGCTGCCGATGCATACGAAGCATCCTGACTTTCGGACTAAAAACATAACTGGGAGGAATATCATATGCAAAACTCTACTTCTCTTAAGAAGGCGGGAAAGCTGTTCGTGGACTGGGCTGCTGTCATCGTACTGATTGTCTCAATCCTTGTATTTACAATTTTAAGACAGGGAGCCTTCTTTTCCGTAACAAACATGATTAATATTTTGCGTTCCATGTCTACGGTTACTATTTTTGCTCTGGCTGCCACGGTATCCATGGCGCCGGACGGCTTCGATATGGCTGCCGGTACATTGGGGTCATTCTGTGCCTATGTATTTGCATCCTGCTATCTGTGGTTTGCAATGCCGCTGTGGCTGTCCATTGTGCTGACCATCGTGTTTGCAATGGTCATGTACCTGCTGAATATGTTCCTGATCCTTGTATGTAAGGTTCCGGATATGCTGGCTACCTGCGCATTGCAGTTTGTACATCAGGGACTTGGACTTGCATACACCGGCGGAAGCGCTGTTTCCGCAGGTATGAGTACCGCAGGCTGGGCGACTGCCCTCAAGGGCGGAGACAGCTCTCCGCTGCGTTCCGGATGGACGCCGGCTTCTCAGAACATCGGAAAATCTCCGTACATCATCATTATTATGCTGCTGTGCGTGATTCTCTGCTTTATCCTGCTGGAGCGGACCAAATATGGACGTTACCTGTATGCGATGGGCGGAAATAAGATGGCCGCAAAGCTGTCCGGTATCGATGTGAAGAAAATGCGTTTCATGGCTGGTATGTTTGCAGCATTATTCATTGCGGTCGGCGGTATCGTGGTTTGCTCCCGTAACTCTGCGGCCCAGATCAATGGTTCCGACAGCTATCTGATGAGTTCTCTGGCTGCGGTATTTATAGGACGAAGCGTGGGAGGAAGAGAAAAATACAACGCGCTGGGAACGGCGATCGGCGCACTGCTGATTTCTGTTCTGGAAAACGGTATGACTATGTGCGGCGTTGTTTACTATGTATTGCCTGCAGTAAAAGGTGCGGTTCTTTGCCTGGCCCTGATTGCAGCATATATTACCAGTAAGGAAGATTAGTACATAGAGGGAAGGCTGGTCAAGGGGGTGCTGCGAGAAACCAAAAGCAGTACTCCTTTGCTTTTTTGAAAATTTGGTTTTATGTCCGGATTTGTTGTTTTGTGTCCGTTTTTTATTGACAGAAAGTCGGATTGGGATTAAAATATAAATAACAAGCCAGAGAATTTTCCGACGGAATTGTACTGTAAAAAGTACCGGCGGCAGAGATGCGGCAGAATGGAAAGAGAGCGGAGAGAGAACGGGGAAAACGGACAGAGACAGAAAAAAGAAGAAAGAAAAGGAGGAAAAGAATATGCCGGATTTTAGTACGTATTTTTTGATGAAGGAATCAGATGCCATTGAGTATGCAAAGGTGAAGGTGCCCCAGAAGAACTGGGAGGAGGCTACCATGACCTGTAAGGAGATTGGCGATGGCAATCTGAACTATGTATTTAAGGTACAGGATGGAAAAGGAAACAGCGTGATCGTAAAGCAGGCTGGAGAGGAGCTTCGGATTTCCAAGGATATGCACATTGATACGGACCGGAACCGGATCGAGTCGGAAATCCTGATCCTGCAGGGAAAGCTGGCGCCGGGCTATGTGCCGGAAATTTATGATTATGATACGGTAATGTGTGCCTGCTGTATGGAAGATCTGTCAGATCATCTGATTATGCGTACAGCTATGCTGCAGCATAAGATTTACCCGAAGTTTGCGGATCAGATCTCTACCTTTATGGCTCAGGTGCTTATGGGAACCACGGATGTGGTGATGAATCATCAGGAAAAGAAGGATCTTCAGAAGAAATTCATCTCTCCGGAGCTGTGTGATATTACGGAGGCCCTGGTTTATACAGAGCCGTACAATGACGAGCTGGGACGCAACAATGTATTCCCGCCTAACGCAGCATATGTGAAGGAAAAGCTGTATGATGATACGGAGCTTCATCTGGAAGTAGCCAAGCTGAAAATGGATTTTATGACCCGGGCTCAGTCACTGATTCACGGGGACCTGCATACCGGCTCCATCTTTATCAATGATGAATCTACGATGGTATTTGATCCGGAATTCTGTTTCTACGGCCCCATGGGCTATGATATCGGAAATGTGATTGCCAACATTATTTTTGCATGGTGCAGCGGTGATGTGGCCGGGGAAGAGGAATTCTGCAAGTGGGCGGAAAGCGTGATCGTAGATGTGATCAACATGACCATGGATAAGATGGACAAATACTTTGATGAGCATGTGACGGATACCATGTGTAAGACTCCGGGCTACAAGGAGTACTACATGGGAACGATCCTGGCGGATACGTCTGCGGTGACTGGTCTGGAGCTGATCCGGCGTACCGTGGGTATGGCCAATGTAAAGGATATTACCACGATTGCGGATGAAGCGGCCCGCACCCGGGCAGAGCGCATCTGTATTACGGCGGCGATTGATTATATTAAGAACCGTGACAGCAAAAAATGCGGAAAATGCTTCCTGAATACACTGAAGGAAGCGGTGAAAGCAGTAGATGCAGAGTAATGCCGAATACCAATCAAAATCAGGAGGAAAGGGTGATTCTGTTATGGAAAATGCGCTGAATTTGGATACTGTCGTATTGGCAGACAATCAAAAAGACATTATAATTCTTGATCAGACGCTGCTTCCCAACGAGACAAAGTATCTGACCCTGAACAAAGCGGAGGATATCTGGGAAGCAATCTATGCACTGCGGGTAAGAGGGGCCCCTGCCATCGGCGTGACCGGCGGCTATGCCTACTATGTTTTGGCGGATCAGATCGAGACAGAGTGCATGGACGAATTTGTGGAAAAATGCAGGAAAAATATGGAGTACATCAACTCCTCCCGTCCCACGGCCGTGAATTTAAGCTGGGCGTTAAACCGGATGCACAGCGTGCTTCTGGGTGAAAAGGAAGGTAAGACCGTGGCGGAGATGAAGGTCCGTCTGAGGAAGGAGGCCGACGATATCCGGGAAGAGGATATTCAGATCAGCCGGAATATCGGGGCATATGGTTTTGAGCTTCTGGAAAAGCTGGGCAAGGGAGTGGGGATCATGACCCACTGCAATGCAGGTACGCTGGCTACAGCCAAATACGGCACTGCGCTGGCTCCCATGTATATTGCGCTGGAGCATGGCTGGGATCCGAAAAAAGATCTGCATGTGTACTGTGATGAGACCCGTCCGCTGCTGCAGGGGGCTCGCCTGAGCGCCTACGAAATGCAGGCGGCAGGTATCGATACATACGTCCAGTGTGACAATATGGCTTCTTACACGATGAAGTCCGGTAAGATCGGCATCATTTTTGTGGGCTGCGACCGTGTGGCGGCCAACGGTGATTTTGCCAACAAAATCGGAACCAGCGGCGTTGCCATCATCGCCAAGCATTACGGCGTTCCTTTCTATGTATGCGCTCCGTCCTCTACTATTGACATGACCATGGAGTCGGGGGATGAGATTCATATCGAGCAGAGAAAGCCGGAGGAAGTGACGGAAATGTGGTACAGCAAACGCATGGCGCCGGAGGGCGTTGGCGTGGTGAACCCGGCGTTTGATGTGACGGATCACAGTCTGGTAACAGGTATCATTACAGAGAAGGGCATTGCTTATGCTCCGTTTAAAGAGTCATTTGAGAAAATGGGCATTAAGCCGGTGGAGAAATTTGTAGATAAAAAATAATCCGCATCGCAGCAGCGAAGGTGCGGAACAGTTACTCACCGGAGGCTCCCGTATGGGAGATGCGTGTTCTGATATAGGAAAGTCCTCACTTTCCTATATCAGAAAAAGCACTTCGTGAAACAGAGGAAGGCAGAAAAAGGAAAGCCGCTGACGTGACGCAATGCCGGCGGCTTTCAGATTAATAAATGTGAACCTGATTTTCTCCCAGGTATTTGATCCAGGAAACCGGGAAGCTGCGGTCCATGATGATGCCGTCCAGGGCGGAAACCGGCAGGATGCGGGAGAAGGAGGTTTTATCCAGCTTGGAATAATCGATGGCCAGATATTTTTCCCGGGCGTGCTCCAGCGCCAGGCGGTGCAGGATGGCATCGTTGTCGTTGGTATCGGTAAGGCCGAACTCCATGCTGACGCTGCGGCAGGAAATGATGGCCTTGTCAACGAAGTATTGCTCCAGGTTGCGGACGGCGCTGTTGCCGGTAAAGCTGCGGGAGACGGCGGAAAATTCGCCGCCCACCACAAAGAGCCGGACGGTGTCGGAGGCGGAAAGAATATTGGCGATCTCAAGGGATGGGGTCAGCACGGTAAGCCGACGGTGAGAAATCGTCCTGGCAATGGTCCAGGCGGTGGTGGAGCCGTCCAGATAGAGGTAATCTCCGGACTGAATCAGACTGTCGCATTTTTGGGCAATGATTTCTTTTTCCGGCATTTTCAGAACCTGTCTGGTGGAGATGTCGATATCATTCTGGACACCGTCCAGAATATAGGCGCCTCCGTGAGTGCGGATCAGTTCACCGTCCTGCTCCATGTCCCGAAGGTCACGGCGGATCGTTTCTTTCGTAACGTTAAGTGCGGCGGCCAGATCGGTGATCTGGACACTTTTGTATTCCTGAAGCCGCTCCCGAATCGCCTGTTTTCTTGCGATAGCTAACATAGGATGCCCTCCCTTTTCCGATAATCTTTAAATTCAGCATAACATATCTGAAAAGAAAAAACAACATAGGGGTTTCATACGGTTCCGATGTTTGTAACAGTTCAGCCTTCAGCTAAACTGTTACCGATGTTTCCAGATTCGAGGTGAGTGAACATGAAATTTAAAGGATATTCAGATGAGGTATTAATCAGCCAGTTAAAAGACCGTTTTCAGGTGAAATACCGCATTGCCGGGGAGGAAAGGGCTGCCCTGGAGATAGCAAAAAATATCTGTGTGGAACAGACGGTGGAATTTCCCGCTGCCCATATTGAGTGCGATGCCATACAGGAGCATATCATCGGACGGCTGGAAGAATTCGTTCCCTGTGACGGAGGATACCTGGCTGTGATCAGTTACTCGGACCAGTGCGCCACGGAGGAATTTTCCCAGTTTTTGAACGTTGTGTTTGGAAACAGCAGCCTGCTTCCGGGTATTACAGTGATGGAGATCCGGCTTTCCGAAGAGCAGAAGAAGTGGTTCCCGGGACCGAAATACGGCGTGGCAGGAATGCGGAAGCGGCTGGGTGTACCGGATAGGGCGCTGTCCTTTACGGCGCTGAAGCCCATGGGCCTGCCTACAGAGGCGCTGGCGGAGGAAGCCTATCGGTGTGCGTTGGGCGGCGTGGATCTGATCAAGGACGATCACGGGCTGATGAATCAGACCTTTTCGGAATTTCAGGATCGGGTACGCACGGTCTGCCAGGCGGTCCGCAGGGGAAATGAGGAAAGCGGCGGCCATACGGCCTACATCCCCAACCTGTCCGGCCGCACGGTTTCCGTTATGGATCGGATCCGATTTGCGGAGGAATGCCAGGCGGGAGGCATTATGCTTTCCCCGGGGCTTGTGGGATATGATACGATGCAGTATGCGGCAGCGCATACCAGCCTTCCGGTAATTGCACATCCGGCTCTGGCAGGATGTCTGCTGGATAAGGGATCAGGGGGATTTGACTGCGGCTGCGTTCTGGGACAGCTTCCCCGCATCTGCGGTGCGGATTTTACCGTATTTCCCAATTTCGGCGGAAGATTTTCCCTTTCGGAACAGCAGTGCCGCTCTATTGCGGACCGGTGCAGGGAACCATACGGGGAGATGCCTTCGATTTTCCCCTGTCCGGCCGGCGGTATGACCTTTGAAAAGCTGGATACTATGAAAGCATTTTACGGGCCGGACACAGCCCTTCTGATGGGGGGAGGCCTGTTTACGGTAACGCCGGATCTGGTGTCCAACTGCAGAACATTTGTGAAAAAACTGGCGGAATAAACAGGATACCGAAAAAAACCGTAGGTATCATGGGGTAAAAATAAACAGTCAGTAAGAGAGGTTTGATACTATGGATTATAGAAGAAACGATGAGTATCCCCTGGATTTTGAGGCAAAACAAAGCATTCTGGAGGTAGGCCGCAGAATGTATGCGAAAAACTTTGTGGCATCCAATGACGGCAATATTAGCTGCAAGGTCAGTGAGAATACGCTGTGGTGTACGCCTACAGGCGTATCCAAGGGCTTTATGACGGATGATATGCTGGTTTTGATGGATACGGACGGAAATGTGCTCCGGGGCCATTATAAACCCTCCAGCGAAATGAAGATGCACCTGCGGGTCTATAAGGAAAATCCGGAGGTAAAGGCCGTAGTGCATGCCCATCCGCCTGCAGCCACCTCCTATGCGATCGCAGGGCTTCCGCTGAATCGGGCGATTCTGACGGAATCGGTCATGGGGATCGGCGAGATCCCGCTGGCGCCCTACGCCATGCCGGGCACCGAAGAGGTGCCGGATTCGATTGCTCCCTTTGTAAACACGCACAATGGCTGCCTGCTGGCAAATCATGGCGCTCTGACCTGGGCAAAGGATGTGATGACGGCCTGGATGCGGATGGAGTCCATCGAATATTATGCGCTGGTCAGCATGTATACCCAGGGATTGATCGGTCAGGTTCATGAGCTGACCTGCGATCAGGTAGACCGGCTGATCGAGCGGCGTACCAGAGACGGCATTACTACAGGCGGCCGTCCTCTGTGCCATAACTGCAATGCGGACGGCGTACCGGCCTGCAGCTCCTGCAGGGATCAGGCAGCGGCCGGTGCGGGAAGCGAGTCAGAGGATCAGAAGGATATCCGGATGATTACGGAAATCGTGCGCCAAGTGCTGGCAGGCCGGAAGTAAATACCGCAAGGCCTGAGCATGGAAGCGGGCAGAAATGAGCGGGAAAAGCAGATATTTAAGATATTATAAAGAAAGATAGAAAGAGTATGGACAGAAAGAGGGTGATGAAGCATTGGCATTTGATGAAAAGACCGTCCGCCGTATTGTTCTGACGGAACTGGCGGGCGAGGGTACCCGGTATGTGCCGGTTGCCATCTCTGCCCGGCATGTGCATCTTTCGCTTCAGGATCTGGAGACGCTGTTCGGGGCAGGGTATCAGCTAACACCCTTGAAACCTCTGGTCCAGCCAGGGCAGTTTGCTTCCAGAGAACAGGTGACGCTGGCGGGACCCAAGGGAAAGCTGGAGAAGGTGCGGATCATCGGACCGGTCCGGAAGGCCACGCAGGTGGAGGTTTCCATGACGGATTCCATCGGATTGGGAATAAAAAACTGTCCCATCCGCATGTCCGGAGATATTGAAGGCACGCCAGGGATCCGGGTGATCGGACCCAAAGGAGAGATTACCCTGGATCACGGGGTGATCGTGGCAAAAAGGCATCTGCATTTGAGTGAAGAGGAGGCCAGGGCATACGGAATCCATAACGGACAGGTAATCAGCCTGCGGGTGACGGGCCCAAGATCCTGTATCCTGAATGATGTGGTCTGCAGAACCGGAAAGGGGCATGAACTGGAATTTCATGTGGATACGGATGAGGCAAACGGATGCTGCCTGAAAAACGAGGAGCTTTTGGAGGTGCTGATTTCCGGAGAGGCGCAGCTTGAAACCTGTAAGGGAACCTGCAAAAGCGGGAAGGGCTGTACCTGCAAAAAGCAGGAGGCCGGGAAACCGGAAAAGGCCAAAGAAGCAGACAAGACCGGGCCGGAAACGGGAAAAGCCATGACGCCGGAGGCGGGAGCGCAGGTACTGGATCTGGTGACGGAGCGGGATGTGAATGATGCCTGCGGGCAGCGCCGGAAAAAAATCTTCTGCGGGCTGCGGGCGCTGATTACTCCGTCGGCTTCTGACCGGGCCGGAGAATTGGGAATTGAAATCGTGCGGACAGAGTGCAGTTCTGCCCGGTCTGCGCAGCCCAAACCGGAGCCGGGAGAAAAGATTTTAGAGCTGATTACGGAACGGGATATTAATGATGCCTACCGTGACAACCGGGAGATCGTGTACGGCACCAGCCAGGCATTGATCACCCAGGCAGCCAGAGAGCGGGCAGCGGCCACCGGCATTCAGATGATTCGGATTTAAGGAGGAAAAGATGCAGATAGCAAGAGTAGTCGGCACTGTTGTCAGTACAACGAAATCAGAAAAGCTGACCGGACTGAAGATGCTGCTGGTGAAGCCCATCGATCTGGAGACCTTTGAGGAAAAGGGCAATATTCTGGTTGCCTTTGACGCAGTGGGCGCAGGTGAGGGAGAAGTGGTGATGATCGTTTCCGGTTCCTCCTCCCGCCAGACAGAGGTGACGGAGAATAAACCGTCGGATACGGCAATTATAGCGATTATTGATTATATTGATTTAGATAACAAGCGGATATTCAGCAAAGAAAAAGACAGTAAGAAGGTGAAAGATTAATGCTCTCAAAAGAACAGATTGAGCAGATCGTCCAAATGACGATTGCGCAGCTAAATGGCCAGAGCGGCTCTGCCTCCTGCGGGACGCCCGCAGGCAATGGCTGGATGTATGAACGGGCGGAGGATTGTATCGAGGCCGCTGCCGCTGCACAGAAAAAGCTGGTGGCCATGACCATGGAGCAGCGGGAAAAGCTGATTTGCGCCATGCGGCAGGCAGCCCGGGACAATGCGGAAAAGCTGGCCCGGATGGCTCATGAGGAGACCGGTTACGGAAATGTTCCGGATAAGGTGGCCAAGATCCTGCTGGTAGCCAACAAAACGCCGGGCACGGAGGACATTGTTCCCAGAGTGTTTACCGGAGATAAGGGAATGACTCTGGTAGAGCAGGCGCCCTTCGGGGTCATCGGGTCCATTACTCCGTCCACGAATCCTCCGGGAACGGTGATCAACAACTCCATCAGTATGATTGCGGCGGGCAATGCAGTGGTATTTAATCCCCACCCCTCTGCGACGAAATGCTCTCAGGAGGCTATGCGTATTCTGAATGAGGCCATCGTGGCCGCAGGCGGTCCCATGGGATTGATCTGCTGTCCGGCCAGGCCAAACCTGGATACCAGTGCGGTGATTATGAATCACCCCAAAATCAAGCTGCTGAGTGTCACCGGAGGAGAAGCAGTGGTGGGCGTAGCCATGAAAACCGGAAAGAAATGTATTGCAGCCGGCCCCGGAAACCCGCCTGTGATCGTAGATGAGACGGCGGATATTCCCAAGGCAGGAAAAGATATTGTGGACGGCGCCTCCTTTGATAATAACGTGCTCTGCGTGGCGGAGAAGGAATGCTTCTGTGTAAATTCTGTATTTGACCAGCTCATGGCTGAGATGCAGAAGAACGGCGCATGGCTGGTGAAGGGGGAGGACATTGATAAGATCGTCCGTACCGTGCTGGTCAATAAGGACGGAAAATATGTAATCAACCGGAAATTTGTGGGTCATGACGCTACTTATATCATGGATGCCTCCGGTGTTACCTATTCCGGAAAGCCCCGTCTGGTGATTGCGGATGTACCGAAGGATCATCCCTTCGTGGTGACGGAGATGCTGATGCCGGTGCTGGGCTGTGTGCGCTGTAACTGTGTGGATCAGGCCATTGACCGGGCGGTGGAAGCAGAGCATGGGTGCTGGCATTCCGCCCTGATGCATTCTACCAATTATCTGAGCATGACCAAGGCGGCCCGGGCGCTGAATACCACAATTTTTGTGAAAAATGCTCCTTCTACCGCCGGTGTGGGATTTAACGGCGAAGGCTATGCGACGCTGACCATTGCCACTCCCACCGGAGAAGGGCTTACCTCAGCCCGCAGCTTTACGAGAGCCCGCCGTTGTGTGCTGGCAGACGGCTTCCGTATTATTTAGCGGCCTATGGGACTGATAGAACAGATTCGGGATGCCGGGGTTGTGGGTGCAGGCGGCGCCGGATTTCCTACCGATCGAAAGTTAAACTGCAAAGCAGAAGTTTTTATTGTAAACGGGATTGAGTGTGAGCCCCTGCTTCGGACGGACCGTCATGTAATGGAAACATATGCGCCGGAGATCGTGCGCACCGTTCGCACTGTGCGGGACAGTCTGGGGGCAAAGCGGGCGGTCATCGCCCTGAAGAGCCATTATGAGGAAGCGGTTAAGGCACTTTCGGCCGCAGTAAAGGGGACGAAGGTGGAATTATATCTTTCCGAAGCCTTCTATCCGGCTGGGGATGAGCAGAACCTGGTGCACTGCATTACAGGCAGGACCGTTCCCACGGGAGGGATTCCCCTGGATGTGGGCTGCGTGGTCAGCAATGTAAGTACGGTGCTAAACATCTGCCAGGCTATGGAAGGGAAGCCGGTGACGGACAAACTGGTGACGGTGGCAGGCAGTGTGGCAAAGCCGGTGACGGTATCCTGTCCCATTGGAACACCGTTAAAGCGGCTTTTGGCAGCGGCGGGAGGCGCAGTGGGCGACTGTACCTATATTGTGGGCGGTCCCCTGATGGGAAGAGTAACGGATGACCTGGAGGAGCCGGTAACTAAGACGACAGGCGGCCTGCTGGCGCTTCCGAAGAATCATCCCATACTGGCAAAGAAAAACATTTCACCCAGAGATGCCGTGATTGCCAGGGCAGCCTGCTGTCAGTGCTCCATGTGTACGCAGATGTGTCCCAGGAATGCCATGGGACTGAATGTACAGCCTCACATGGCTATGCGGGCTCTGGCCTCCGGAAACGAGGCGCTTCTGGGAGATGTAAACGGAATCTTTTCCTGCTGCGACTGCGGTCTTTGTACCTATTTCGCCTGTAATTTCGGGCTGAAGCCGGGAAAGGCCATGCAGCAGATGAAGGGAAACCTGATGCGGCAGGGAAGAAAACCGGTGAAGGAAGTGAAGTTCAGGGAGGATCCGGGGCTCCATAACAAACGGGTGCCTACGGAACGGCTGCTGCTGCGGCTGGACCTGAAAAAGTATGATAAAGATGCGCCGTTTGCGGGATATGTGGATTGCGAAGCGGTAAAGATCCCTCTGAAAATGCATATTGGCGGCCCGGATGAACCGTTGGTAAGTGCCGGGCAGCAGGTAAACCGGGGCCAGTTGATTGCAAGGCCTCAGGGCATGGGAGCCAATATCCATGCCTCCATTGACGGCACCGTGACCCAGGTGACTGATCAGTATATTGAGATAAGGAAGTGAAGCTATGGGCGCCATTGGAATGAATGAAGTCATGAGTATTCCCACCGGTATCCTGGCTTGCGATGCGATGCTGAAGGCCGCCGAGGTGGAGCTGGTCAGCGCAGGCTGTGTCTGCGCAGGCAAATATTATATCGTGGTGGCCGGAGAGGTGGCCGCAGTCAGAGCTTCCGTGGAGGCGGGGCAGGAGGTGGCGGAGAGCCTGCTGATCGACAGTCTGGTAATCCCCAACGTGGATCCCCAGGTAGCGCCGGCGATTTCGGCGTGTACCATGGTAGAAAACCTGAGTGCTCTGGGAATTATGGAAACCTATTCCCTGTGTGCGGCGGTTCATGCGGCGGATCAGGCGGTGAAGGCTGCTGAAGTAGATCTGCTGGAGGTACGGCTGGGCCGGGGCCTGGGAGGAAAATCCTTTATCCTGCTGACCGGTGAGGTGGCGGCGGTACGGGCCTCCATCGAAGCGGCGGAGGCACTGGAGGAAACCAGGGGGCTGATGGCAAAAAGCGCAGTGATCCCCTCGCCCCATCCGGATATGCTCAGGGCTATCGGATGATCCCGGATGCCGGGCAGCAAAGAGAATACTTGAAAAAAATAGAAATTCATATTAAACTATAAAAAATAACGGAGGAATTTAACTATGAAAGAAGCATTGGGAATGATCGAAACTCGCGGACTGATTGGTTCTATCGAAGCGGCAGATGCAATGGTGAAGGCGGCAAACGTAAGCCTGATCGGTAAAGTACAGATCGGTTCCGGTCTGGTGACTGTAATGGTGCGGGGCGATGTGGGCGCTGTGAAATCAGCAGTGGACGCAGGCGCTGCAGCGGCAAAACGTGTGGGAGAGCTTTACGGTGTTCATGTAATTCCCCGTCCGCATGCTGATGTGGAATACATCCTGCCCACCCTGGACCGCAAGGAAGAGGAATAGTCCATGTATACCGGTGTAGTGGCCGGATCGGTGGTGGCTACGGTAAAAGATTCCGCTCTGGAAGGGGTCCCGCTGCTGGTGGTGCGCAAGATTGAAAACGGAAAAGAGGCCGGACTGATCGTGGCGGCCGATCAGACAAGACAGGCGGGAAAAGGTGATTTTGTCTATATGATCGGTTCCAAGGAGGCGGCCCGCATTTTCCGGGTGAAGCGGATTCCGGTGGATGTGGCGATCGTGGGATTTATCGATACCTATAACGAAGAGCTGTAGAAGAGAGATTCTGCGGGAGACGCCGGAGGAGGCGCTGGAAAAAAGCATTTTACAGAGCCATAAGGACAGAACGTTTTATGGAGAGGAGCGGGGAACGGATGCGGCTGGCGAGAGTGGTGGGAAACGTGGTTTCCACCGTCAAAGAGGAAGGGTTTCAGGGCTATAAGCTGATGCTTGTAGAATATTTTGACCCGGTGACCGGGAATCCGCAGGGCCCGCGTATGATTGCCTTTGACTGTGCGGATGCCGGCATCGGGGATACGGTAATCGTCAATATTGACGGCGGCGCCGGAAACATGTTATTAAATGATGATTATGCAATCGTGGATCTGGTGATCTGCGGTGTGGTGGACAGCTATGCAGTAAACGGCCGGAACACCATTGTGGAAAATTGATGAGATGGGGCTGAGACCGACCGGCGGTATGCCGGGTGGTCCCAGCCATTTGTTATATTATAGGGTTGGGGTGCCCGAAAGACAGGGAAAGCCTGCCGGACATCCGCCTGCGGAGCCTGGAGCCTCGCAGAAAGCATTTTGCAGGCAGAATAGTTCTGGTAAGAAGGAGGATGGAAAGATGGACGGACAAAATCCGGATGCATCCGGACTGAAGGAGATGGCTGAGCAGTTGGCAGGAATTTACGGGGAGTTTACCGATGCGGTGAAGGCGCTGGGGGCCAAGGGCACGAAACGCTCCGGCAAATTTAGCAGCAGCATGGCCCATTGGGTGGGGGGCAGTCATGTGGCCAACGACCGGGAGGGTCTGTGTGAAAAGTTCCTGGCAGATGTGCAGGGGCATCTGGAGCTGTTTGGCATTGCACTGGAGGGCGTTTCGGAAGCGGAAGCAGCAGAGGCTGCCGGAATCGCGGCGGATATTATGCTGCAGCCGTGTCCGCCCAGATCAGATGCCACCACGGATCTGATGAAACGGGCCATGGTGGGGCAGGCAAAGCCGCTGCTGCCTTATTTGACCAGGGAAAAGCTGGAGGAGCTGCAGGAACGGCTGAAAAAGTCCTACAGCCGCTGGCAGCGCCTTCCGGTTGAGCAGGAAATGATTAAGGAAATGGAAAGACTGAAAAAATAAGGAAGATTGGGGGAGCTGTCGCAAAATCTTATTTGCAAGGTTCTGTATCCGGTGTTTGTGAGCACTTCCTGACAAATATCCGCCCATGGGCGGATATTTGTCTCAGTGATACAAACACCCTGGATACAGACCCTTTTGCTA
>JAUNON010000117.1 GCA_030537145.1 Lachnospiraceae bacterium
CCATGGTTGGTGATCATTATCCCGTTTCTCATTTATCATTCCAGAGATTTGAATCTTCTCCGGCTTAGCGACGGCGTGGCCATCGGTCTTGGATCGCCTTTGAAACGAAACCGCTTTCTCTACCTGATGCTGGCAGTAGCGCTGGCGGCCGCCTGCGTTTCTGTAGGCGGCGCCATCGGATTTGTGGGACTGATTTGCCCCCATCTTGCCTGTAAGCTGGTAGGACCCAATCATCAGTACTGTATTCCGGTTTCTGCTGCTACCGGAGCCATCCTTCTTCTGGCAGCGGATCTGGTGGCACGGACGGTGATTGCACCTGGTGAGATGCTTCTCGGCATTGTGGTGTCTCTGATCGGCGCACCGTATTTTTTGTATATTTTACTTACTTCAAAATCCTGACGGGGAGGAAAGACGATGAACTTTTACGCTGAAAATGTGAATATAGCCTATGGAAAGAGCATGATAGTGGAAGACCTTTCCTTTACCATACCGCCAGGCAAGATTACAGCGTTGATCGGAGCCAACGGTTCAGGAAAATCAACGATTTTAAAAACCATGTGCCGGATTATGGCGCCTGCTTCCGGACAGGTGATTCTGGACGGAAAATCCATTCACAGCCAGTCCACCAAAGAGCTGGCGAAAAAGCTTGCTATTCTTCCCCAGAACCCGGAATCACCGGAAGGCCTGACGGTGGAAGAATTGATCGCTTACGGCCGGTCGCCGCACAAATCGGGGTACGGCAGGCTGAACAGTAAAGATGAAGAGGTGATTGCCTGGGCGCTGAAGGTGACGGAGATGGAAGAATTTTCTGAACGTCCGCTGGAGCAGCTTTCAGGAGGACAGCGCCAGCGAGCCTGGATTGCCATGTGCATTGCCCAGGATACGGAGATTGTATTCCTGGATGAGCCTACTACCTTTCTGGATATTTCGTTCCAGTTGGATGTGATGAAGCTTTTGAAAACGCTGAATACACAATATGGGAAGACCATTATCATGGTGGTTCACGATTTAAACCAGGCATCTTTATTTGCCGATCATGTAATTGCAATCAAAAAAGGCAAGATTGTCAGTGAAGGAGAGCCGGAAACGGTTATTACGGAAGAAAACTGCCGCCAGGTTTTCGGCGTTTTGGTGGATATTATGACTGATAGACGGACAGGAAAACCATTATGCATTCCTTATGATAATGAATAGCCGTCAGGATGAAAATCCTGCCTGGCTGCAATATGATTAACATGAAAAAGGAGAAATGATCGTTATGAGAAAAAGAATTTCAGCACTTTTAGGCGCAGCAGCACTCGCACTGGCTCTTGCAGGCTGCGGCTCTAATTCCCAGGCCACTGCATCAGCCCCTTCGGCAGCAGAAACTACAGCGGCAGAAGCGGCTGATGCAGAAACCGCCGGAGAAGAAGAAACAGGAACGGAAGAAACCGCTGCAGAGAAAACGGAGGCTGCCGGTACCGCAGATACCGTTTCAGCAGCAACCAAATCTCCATCGCTGGAAACCGATCTGGAGGAAATCTTAGCAGAAGTGGATAAGCTGGTTTATGAAAATCAAGAGGGACAGCTTGTTGTGTCCCATAAATTCGGAGAAACGGTGATGCCGGAGAATCCGGAGCGAATCGTCAGCATTAAGCTGGAAGATCTGATGCTGGCGCTGGATGTGGATATGGTGGCCTGCAGAAATTTTGAAACCTTTTATCTGGAAGATCAGATCAATGAACTTGGGATCGGCACGATTACTGTGGACGAGGAGGCAAACACCGTAAACTTTGAGGAGGTGCTTTCTTACAAGCCGGATCTGATCGTGATCCGCGACGCTTTTGACCAGACCATTTATGATGAACTGAGCAAGATTGCGCCTACAATTGCCTTCCGGCTGCAGGATTCCAGAATCTCTCTGGTAGCTCTTGGACGGGCCCTGGGGATTGAGGATAAGGCTGTTTCCCGGCTGGGACAGTACGAGAAGAAAATCGCTGACGCAAAAGAAGCCCTCAGTTCTCTGGAAGGCCAGCAGGTGGCAATGCTCCGTATCCTGAAGAAAGAGATTCGCCTGTATCCGTACTCCAAGAACGATATGAGCAGCTTCCTGTATCTGGATTTAGGCTTGACTCCAGATCCTATGGTAGAGGAGTATGATAATGCGGACAACCTGGCGATTTCCATGGAGATGCTGCCGGAGCTGACAGCGGATCATATATTCCTGATTGCCGGATACGGTTCCAACACAGATGAGGCAGTAGCGGAAGCAAAGAAGCGCTATGACGATATTAAGGCTGATCCGCTGTGGCAGATGGTTCCGGCGGTTCAGAGCGGTCAGGTATACGAGGTAGATTCCAGAATCTGGCTGACTCATGGAATTTTGGCAACGGAAGTTAAGATTGACGATGTGCTGGATGCACTTCTTCCGCAGTAAATAAGATTCTGAAGATATTGTCCCAGTCATAAAAATCAGTGCCAGACTTTGGGCTGATTCAGGTGAGATTATAATTGAAAATAGGAAGCGGCAGCCGCAGGATCCATGAGGGATCATTGTGGGCTGCTGCTTTTTGCGTGGATGGCTGAGGATGTTTTTATGATGAATTGCAGTTGACAAGTTTCGGAAATGTGCGTAAGGTAGTGATAATGTGATGATTGGTAACTGTGAGGATACGGAACAGATACGATGATTGATAAAAGGAGACGCTATGGGACGCTTAGGATTTCTGTTTGATCAAACAAAATGCATTGGCTGCAATGCCTGCCAGATGGCATGTAAGGATAAAAATAACCTGGAACCGGGATTATTTTTCCGGAGAGCAGATACCATAGAGTACGTGGAAAACGGGGAGCGGCAGTATGCTCATTATTCTGGCGCCTGCAATCACTGTCAGGATGCTGCCTGCGTAAAGGCCTGCCGGACCGGCGCCATGTACGATAGGGAGGATGGAACCGTCGGCCACGATGCAGAGCGGTGCGGCTGCTGCGGTGCTTGTATCCGCTCCTGCCCCTATGGAGCGATCGGGTTTAGCACCAGGCTTGGGAAGGTGGGAAAGTGCGATTCCTGCATCGATCTGCGGAAGGAAGGCAGAAATCCGGCCTGTGTGGATGCCTGTGTGACACATTGTCTGGAATTTGGTGACATTGACAGAGAGACAGCGTGGAAAGGGGATCATGAAAAGAAGCTCTCATTTCTTGTGAATCCTGATTTAGGAAGCATGGAAACCGTGATGTATCTGCAGCAGAACAAGGGCAGTACAATACGTAAGAAGGGGGCGCAATCTTTGGAAACAGAGCTTTCCTGCTTATGCATGTATCAAAAATTCGCACAGTTTTTCACCGGACAAAATGAGGCAGCGGTCATTTGTCAGAGCTTTGATGACTGGGAAGAATATAGGCAGCGGGAGTGGCGTTTGGAGTATGATCACTTGTTCCGGGGAACCGATGCAAACCGAAACATTCCTCTCTGGGCATCCGTCTGTAAAGGGGAGCATGCCCTGTTAAATCAGACTACACTAGAGGTGATCCAGTTTTATCATAAATGGGGTTATGACCCGAAATGGATCGAGGGAAATCCGCCGGATTATATAGGGGAACAGCTTTGGTTTCTGGCATATCTGACAGCTGCTATTTGTCATGAGCTGCAGAAGGAATCGGTGAATGAGAATGCAGATGCAGAGCTGGAAGCTGCCAGAAATGATTTTATCCGGTGCTATGCGATGCCTTCTGCAAAGGCGATGAGGAATGCTCTTGATCAGCAAACAAAGGTGAAGGGTTATCAGGAATTGGCAGATCTGTTAGAAAAGCTGCTGACAGAAATGATGGTGGGAGGAATGTTAGAACCGATCAATCAGGGCCTAAAATGGTTAACCGGATCGAGGGCGGAAGCAATATCCGGGTTATCAAGAAACCGGCTTCCATTTGGCTTGGAACCATGCTTGCAGCACATCCTGGATCATGGAAAAAATCCCGCCATTCCAGATAAAGAGGCTCAAATGATTCCCACAGCCGGTTTAAATAACTGCGGCGGGATCTGTGTCATCCGGCCCACCGTCCAGGAGGGCTGTATGCTTCAGATCAGCTCTGACTGCAGCAGTAATTCGCCTCAGATCCGGGCCTGTGTTCGGGGAAGGGGATACCGGAAAACCTTTTTAAATCCGGACCGTCTCCGGTATCCGATGAAGCGGATCGGAAAGCGGGGAAGCGGCCAATTTGAGAGGATTTCCTGGGAGGAGGCAGTCTCCATCATAGCAGAACAGTGGAAACGGATCCGGGATACTTACGGCCCCGGTTCCCGTTATGTGATCTACGGCTGGGGAGTGGCAGGGGTTATGCGTCCCGGTCTTTTAGCCCAGCGGCTTCTGGCTCTGGACGGCGGATATCTGGATTATTTTAATTCCTACAGCGCTGCCTGCATCAACTATACCTCGCCATATATCTATGGAACCAATCAGTGCGGCAACAGCCCTGCGGATCTTTTGAATACCAAGCTTCTGGTGCTTTGGGGAGATAATCCGGCAGAAACGG
>JAUNON010000118.1 GCA_030537145.1 Lachnospiraceae bacterium
CTGGTATCTATGGGGAAGTATGCCCTAATGAAACCTATAGTAAGTTTACACTATCAGCTACAACTGTGAACTTGACAGATGGAAGCCAAACAAATATAATGAAAGTGGACACTTGCATTGCGGATTGGAGGGACATTGAATGGATGATACCAGCCAGAAAATTATAGATGCCGCAATGTCTCTTGTGCGAGATAAGGGATATGTCGCTACCACGACAAGAGATATTGCAAAATTAGCTGGTGTGAATGAATGTACGTTATTTCGGAAATTCAAATCAAAAAAAGATATTGTATTGAGTGGTATGGAGCAGGAAAAATGGCGTGGCAATCTGACACCAGATGCTTTCAAGAATATCAAATGGGAGCTTGCACCTGATCTTGAAATGTTTATGACCGAATATATGAATCGGATTACTCCTGACTTTGTTAAATTGTCTATCGGTCTTAGAGCGCCACAGCTTTACGAAGAATCAGCACCACTTGTTATGAAAGTTCCACAGGCTTTCTTATCATCACTGATAGAATACTTCAATGCAATGGAGAAACAGGGGAAACTTCCTCATTTGGATTTTGAGTGCCTTGCCATGACGCTATTTTCAAGTACATTCGGATACACTTTTCTAAGCGCCTCATTTGAAAACAGACTTTCACCTGTTGAGCAAGAACGGTTTATTAAACAGACGGTAAAAACATTCATTCAAGGAATACTTTATCAGAAATAAAAATATACGGTACTGTCATTCGATGGTGCCGTATAAAAATCCCTTATATGCAAGCAAGTACACGCAATCATCAAGGAGGACTAACCTATGCAAATTACTGGAGCAGAACTATTTGTAAAAGCATTGCTGGCTGAACAGGTTGATACATTATTTGCCTATCCTGGCGGTCAGGCGATTGATTTATTTAATGCCCTTTATGGTGTTGAGGGAATCAACGTCATTCTCCCAAGGCATGAGCAAGGACTTGTCCATGCTGCGGATGGCTATGCACGTTCAACAGGAAAAGTTGGTGTTTGCCTTGTTACAAGTGGCCCCGGAGCAACAAATCTTGTGACGGGAATTGCCACAGCAAATTACGACAGCGTCCCATTGGTATGTTTTACCGGACAAGTTCCTACCCACTTAATCGGTAATGATGCTTTCCAAGAAGTTGATATTATTGGAATTACAAGAAGCATCTGCAAATATGCAATTACTGTCCGAAAAAGAGAGGATTTAGCAGCTACTATCAAAAAGGCATTTTTTATTGCCAGCTCCGGTAAACCTGGAGTGGTAGTGGTTGATCTTCCAAAGGATATTCAGCAGGCTTTAGGAAGCGACTATTATCCAGAGCAAATCGAAGTGCGAGGATATAAACCAAATACAAATGTCCACGTTGGGCAAATCAAAAAATCTTTGGATTGCTTAAAAAATGCAAAACGCCCTATATTCCTTTTAGGTGGCGGTGTTAATATAGCTCATGCTAATCAGGAAATGACCTTACTTGCAGAAAAAACGGGAATTCCGGTAATTACAACAATTATGGGGAAAGGAGCAATTCCAACAAGCCATCCCCTCTATATCGGCAATTTAGGGATACATGGAAGTTATGCGGCTAACACCGCTATCAGTGAGTGTGATGTGCTGTTTTCTATTGGAGTACGATTTAATGATCGTATCACCGGAAAGGTGAGTGAATTTGCCAGAAATGCGACAATCATTCATGTTGATATAGACCCGGCCTCCATTTCAAGAAATATTGTTGTAGATGTACCTATTGTTGCAGATGCAAAAAATGCTATCATTGCTCTACTTGAAAAGACCCAACAGTATGATTTTGAAAATTGGCGGAAGCAAATTAACTGTTGGAAATCAGAGCATCCTATCAGTACTTTACAAGATACAAAATCCAGAATAACACCACTGAATATCATCCAAGAAATCAATTGTGTATTTGAGAAAGCAGTTATTACTACGGATGTAGGGCAAAATCAGTTGTGGGCTACTCAATTTCTTGAATTGACAAACCAAAAACAAATGCTCACCTCCGGTGGCCTTGGAACAATGGGATATGGGTTTCCTGCCGCACTCGGTGCTAAACTGGGAAATCCAGATAAAGATGTCATTACCATCTGCGGCGACGGCGGTATTCAAATGAATATTCAGGAAATGGCTACGGCGATAGTATACGAACTGCCGGTTATTATTTGCATTCTCAATAATGGCTACTTAGGAAACGTTCGTCAATGGCAGGAAATGTTTTTTGACAAACGATATTCAAGCACTTGTTTGAGGTATCGGAAAAGTTGTTCTACAACCTGCAACACACCCTCTGCCTGTTGCCCTGAATATACTCCTGATTTTATACGGCTGGCTGAAAGTTATGATGCAAAGGCGATTCGTGTTCAGCGATACGAAGAAATAAAGACAGCATTAGAAGAAGCAAAAAACACACCCAAAATTCCAACTGTCATTGAATTTATCATTGAGCCAGAGGAAAATGTTTTACCCATTGTTCCCCCAGGAAATCCATTAGGCAATATGATTATGGGAGGTGATGATAATGACTAAAAAACGTTGTATCAGTCTGTTCGTTGAAAATGAGATTGGTGTGCTTGCCCGTATTTCAGGTCTTTTTTCCGGTAAATCATATAATCTGGACAGCCTGACCGTAGGGACAACAGAAGATGAAACGATTTCGCGCATGACGATTAGCCTAACCAGTGATGATCAGACCTTTGAACAAATTAAAAAACAACTAAATCGAAGCGTCGAAGTCATTAAGGTTATTGACTTTACGGATACAGCAATCCACACGAAAGAACTGATGTTCATTAAAATTAATAGTTGTTCCGAACAGGATATGGCAAAGCTAACTTATATGCGAGAGATTTTCAATGCAAAAATGATTGATTATGATACATCCGCTATTCTACTTGAAAGTGTTCAAACGGAAGAAAAGAACAATGATTTGATCCGGCTTCTGGAAGCCAGTTTCCCCAATCGTATAGAAATAGTCCGTGGTGGCAACGTAGCGATTGAGGCAATCAGCATATCGAAGCCTTAATGTGAAATTCAAGTAAATATCAAACCGAGATTCTATATACTGGCAATGTTCAACCGAATTAGTAAAAGCAAAGCCAGCGGGCAAGGCTTTTCCTCACCTGCTGGCTTCACTTTTCAGATCCTTGCGCCAGGTTTGTGTCCATCAGCTCATTGGCCAAGGCCCGTGTGGTGGCTACAATCAATCGCTTCCCATCAGGAGGACAAGCCTTGTATAGGCTTATAATCTCCTGAAGCTCTGCGCCTTCCTTATCTGTTGCTGGATTGTAGAAGGCATCGAAAGATGTTCCAAGGGCCGTTATCAGCTTCTCCAATATATCAAAAGATGGATTGATAACACCTTTTTCAATTTTAGCAATATGACGGACAGAAACGCCGGACACATCGGACAATCGCTCTTGAGTAAAGCCCCGGCTTTTCCGGGCATTTCTCATGGCATTGCCAAGTCTTGTAAAATCACCTTCCGGCATAATCGTTCACCTCAATAGTATTATATCGTTCTGGAAGGAGGAATTTAATCACCCTATCAAACGGGTTGACCAGTATTATCATTCCGGTTTTGAGCGGATGATATTCTAAAAATCATCCCAGGCAGCCGTTAAAAAAAACGGCAGCTATCTGGGACGATTTTGTACGCTCAAATTTAAGTAGCCGCCGTTAGAGGCGGCTATGATCTTTTTACCCCATATATTCATCATTCCCATAGCTCACCTTTCTGGTGAACTGCGAAAAAAATCCCAAGCTGTTCTCCACCCATTTACGCCTATGAACCCGAACGATTAGCGTATGTAAAACAGAATAATCAATCTATCAGGTGTTTCTGCGCCGGATACTCTATACGAGTGTCCGGCGCTTTTCATTGTCGAAAACGGAGGATTCATGTCGGCTCCTGTGGGTGCCGCTCCCCACCGGTTTTCTCCGATTCACCTTTTACCTTTTAATCTGAAACGGAGGAAATACAATGACAAAGATCAATCTGCGTGAGCAGTATCTCGATTTTTATAAGACCGATTACATTATTGAGATTCCTGATGAAGTAGCCGCTGTTATGAAAGAGTATGACCGCCTGGAGGCCGCATACCGCCGCCGTACATATTACCACAAGGCGCATTATTCCCTGGATCGCGGAGACGGAATTGAATATGATGCCCTTTTCGTTTCCATGACCCCTTGTGAGATTTATGAGCGAAAAGTGACAATGGAGCAGCTTCATGCTGCGATTACCGCTCTGCCAGACAAGCAGGCCAAGCGCATCTACGCTCATTACTTCCTGGGGCTAACAGAATCAGCGATTGCCAAGAGTGAAGGAGTGAGCGTTGCATCAGTCAGTGAATCCATTCAGCGCGGCCTTAGAAACATGGAGACTTTTTTGAAAAATCATCTGTAATGCCCCTCAATTAAGGCTTCAAAGTCTCACGGTTATTAGAAGGACACGCTATCCTCGTGACCTCAAGATCTTT
>JAUNON010000009.1:0-62043 GCA_030537145.1 Lachnospiraceae bacterium
CTAGAGCATACGGTTCATACCCGTAGTGTCGAGAGTTCGAATCTCCCTTCCGCTACTTTACAAATGACCTGAAAGCCTTGAAAATCAAGGATTTTCGGGTTTTTTGTTTTTGAAAACTCTGGATTGTGTTGGCGTTTACTCCAATATCAAATTATGATGATATGTACGAATTCTTTGTTTTTCTTTCTCACGCATACTATTCCTCGTTATTCTCCCAAAATGCACCCTGATAATTTAATAGACTTTACACCCTGGCCATGGTATACTTACTCAAAGGGAGCGTGATCGCATGTCATTAACCAGAGAAGATTTACAAGCAATTGCTGAATTGATGGATGAAAAGCTAGAGCCGCTAAAGAAAGATTTTACTGATTTGAAGTCAGATGTATCATCCTTGCAGTCAGATGTATCAGAGATCAAGCTAATAGTCAACAAGAACTACTCTCTAACGGAAGAGTTCTATGTTAAACAGAAGGAAGCCAATACGGAAGCCAAAGACAGAATCAAAGTAATTACCGGAGAATTGGAAATGCACAATGAACAAATCTCACGGAATACTGCTGATATCGAGTTGTACAAATAAAACTGAATAGCTTGTACCTAACCAGAGTGTAAAGTCTATTAAATTATCAAGGGCTTTGCACTTTTTTATTTGGAATACTTTTACTGTATGTCTTTCCTGGTATATTTCCCATATGCCGCCCCAATTCCGGCCAAAGCCACAGCCATTCCCAATAAAACCATTTTCCCATTCAGACTGCCGTCCGCAATAATATCCGCCCCGTCCGCAAAACCAAACGGTGTTATATATTTCAGAAATTCCGCCTGATCCGACAGATTCGCAATAAGATTTAGAAAATACAAAACTGCAGCAATTCCTATTCCGATTCCCAAACTGCCCCGACGCAGAAAAGCGGAGATTCCGAAGCAAATGCCCGTCAGCTCCACCTGAGCCAGAAAATAGGCCAGATGAAGCATGGCCATCTCCTTCCAAGGAATATTCTCACCAATTATCATCATGGAACTGGCGCTCACAGCAAAAATGATTCCATTCATAATAATTAGCTGAATCAGGAGTGCCGCCAGCTTTTCTGTAACCAGCCGTACTCTGCTTACCGGATGTGCCAACAGAAATTCTGCTGTCCGGTCCTTTTCCTCCTTCATTAGCACATTCACTGCCATCAGCGCTGCGAAAAAGGCTCCTCCAATGCCCAGGATATTCCCGCATTCCACCGCATAGAAACCGATCAGTGTTCCGAAATTCAGCCGGTCCATGCCGAATGCTGCCGTAAAAGCCCCCATTGCCGAGAACATCTTACTGACCCCTTCCATTTCCGCTTTCATCTCAGGAAACAGAAACACACAGACCATGACAAAAAAACCAATGACGGCGGTCCACACAGCCAGCAGCTTCCACCCCTGCCTTAATTCATGCCTTACAAGTGTCATTTCCATCACCACCTTTTTCATAATAATGCAGAAAAATCTCTTCCAGCTTCGGCTCTGTAACAGACAAGTCCGTAATATTTCCCCTGGCAAGCTTCCCCAGCAGAAGCCTGATGTCTCCGCTATAAAGAAAACTGACTGCTCCCGCCTCCTCTTTCCGGTCCCGCACGCCTTCCAGACCGTCAAGCTCCGCCTGTCCGTGTATCGTAATTCGTCTGGCATTGGTCCTGGCCAGGGCTTCCACATTGCCGCAGGCAATCATGCGGCCTTCCCGGATAATCGCCGCTCTGGTACAGTTATTCTGGACTTCTGATAGCACATGGCTGGAAAGGAACACCGCTGTGCCCTGCTCATTTCTTTCCCGCAGAATCGCAAAGAACTCCCGCTGCATTAGCGGATCCAGGCCGCTGGTGGGCTCGTCCAATATTAAAAGTCTGGGCTTATGCTGGAGCGCTGCAACAATCCCCGCCTTCTTCCGGTTTCCAAAGGATAATTCCTCTGCTTTTTTATTCACATCCAACTGCAGTCTGTCGCATAACATCTGCGCCTCCGCCTGGCAATCCTGCTTTCTCAGACGGGCCGACAGGCGCAAAATATCCTTCACCCTCATCCCCGGGTAAAATACCGTTTCAGAAGGAAGATATCCAATCTCCGCCAGAATTTTATTCTTGTCCTTACTGATGTCCCGGCCCAAAATCTTCACCTGGCCGGAGGTAGGCCGAATCAGCCCCAGCAATGTACGGATCGTGGTTGATTTTCCCGCTCCGTTCGGCCCGATAAAACCAAAGAATTCTCCTTCTCTCACTGTCAGGCTCAAATCAATGATTCCTCTGGCTTTTCCATAATATTTCGTCAGCTCCTCTATTTGTATCGCATACATCCTCATTCCCTCTTCCTTACATAAATGGATTTCCAGAAGTCCAGCAGTCTCATAAAATCCCGTTCCATTTCATCCACATCCATCTTACCCTGCTGCAGTCTCTCCCAAAGATAACCCTCCGATGCCCAATACATATCCAGATACATCATCTGCAGATCCAGGTCCGGAACGAACTGCTCCGGATCAAAATTCAGCAATTTTATATTTTCCCGGAAGCTGGCATATTTTTCTATGATCCTCTGAATATCCGGACACACAGCAGGATCTTTTTCATAGAAAGCTTTTACCACGAAAGTCCCCAGATCCGGATACCGGCGCATCATCTGGATTTTAATGCATATGCCCTGATACATGGCATCGAACAGATCCCTCTTTTGATAGCAACCGCCCTTCTCCAACGCCTCAACAGTAATTTGCATACCTCTCTCCAGCAAAAACAGATACAGCTCTTTTTTATTGTAAAAATAATAAAACAGCAGCGACTTGCTGATTTCTGCCGCATCCGCGATTTCACTCATGGGACTTTTCTTATAAGAATTTTGGGAGAATACGTGAAATCCTGCATTAATAATCGCCTCCTGCTTTTCTGTGGGCAAAAAAAAGAATTTTTCATTCATAAAAATAAGGGCCTCCTTATCCGTTCCGGTCAATTTTTATTATACGCTATTGACCGTTTTTGAGAAGCCCCCGTCTGTCAATCTTATTCATAATTTTTCTGTAATTCATCTTAACACATACTAAAATCTGTCCGGTGAAAGCCTTATAAAGTGTTTATAGCCTGAGATTCATGGATGACTTTATTCCGGTACACCAAATCCCTTCTTTCTTCAAACCCTATCTCTTCCCAAAAATCATTTCCTGCCTGATTTTGTTTAAAAGCCACCAGCGCAACCTTATGAATCCCTTCCTTTTCCAGAGCATTCATCGCTTCCTCCACCAGCTTTTTGCCAATCCCCTGCTTTCTGTATGCTTCCAGAACCGCAGTATGATAAATGAAGCCCCGTCTCCCATCATGTCCGGACAGAATTCCCCCGATAATCCTGCCATTTTCTTCTGCAACAAAGCATGTTCCCTGATTTCTTTTCAGATATTTTTCGATACCCTCTCTGGAATCATCTAATTGATTCAGACCCATACCTGGCGTATGGGTCCATAACATATGTACCTGATCGTAATCTGCAATCGTCATGCAGCGTATTTCCATTCCGCTTCTCTCCCCCGTATATTACTGGCTGACATACAGACCGTTCAACGGAGACTCCGAGGTATCGTAGTCCTCCTCGCTAAGTGCATTTACATTCACTGCGCCCTCTACGTATTCAAATACCACCACATGATTATCATCGCCATGGTAAACCGCCTGCGTCCCATTCACCTCTGCGGTTCCGCTGATCCCGGAATTCGTAAAGGCAAAAGAAATGTTAGACGCATCTACGGCAGTCAGAGTCAGCGTTTCTCCTTCATCACTGATATAGGTTCCGGCCCAGTCCACCTCTGAAGCATCTAAGCTCTCCTCTGTCAAACCGTCCAGTTCGTCATCGGAATAGGTCTCCTCTTCCTCCGTGACGCCCTCTTCCTCTCCATCATCTTCATAGGAGATATTTTCCTCATATTCATCTTCTATTCCTGCCGCCTCTCCGCCTGACTGTACGGACTCCGCCGATGAACCTGAGGAAGGATCTGCAGCAAAAGAATTCTGACTGCTTTGTCCCGAGCCGTTTTCTTCCGGCACATCCCCGCCGGATACACTGCCCTGGCCGGAAGTCTGCGTCCCTGACGTGCCAGAAGCAGCCTGTCCTGCTCCGTCCTGTGTATCAGACTGGGTACAAGCCGTCAGTGCAAATACCGTCATCATGGTTAATAATAAAATCAATCCTCTTTTTTTCATACTCATTCTCCATATCCAAGTCTGTCCGCAAAATGCTTATAAGTTGACGATATTATATCATTCTTTTTCTTCCTTGTCACAGGGTTATGGAAAATTTCAGAAATTTTTAGGAATCCCTTATCTCCCAGCTTGCCGGTATTTTGGTTTCGCTTTAAAGGATCAATCCATATTCCAGCAGCGCCCGGTAGATTCCGTCCTCATCCACCGATGCCGTCACTTTATCCGTACAGCGCAGCACTTCCGGTTTTGCATTTCCCATGGCAATCCCGATTCCCACATAATCCAGCATTTCAATATCGTTCCACGCATCACCAAACGCCATTGCCTCCTCCCTGCGTATGCCGTAGTAATTTAAAACCGCTTCCACGCCCTTTTCTTTACTTCCCGCATTGGAAAGGATATCAACCGCCAAATCATTCCATCTGCTCAGCTTACAATGAGGCATAATACTCTGGAACTCCTCTTCTTCCCCACGGTTCATATCATACACCGTGACCTGATATACCGGATGCGCATAGCCGCGCTTCAAATCCCCCGGCTCCAGGATTTTGGACGCCATCCTTTCATAAATTTTTTCTACAGCGGGAGATACATAATTGATATACTTATGACGCTCTTCAAAAAAGCCGCAGGGATACGGGTGTGTATTTAAGTACTCTGTTAAACTCACGATATCTTCTTTTTCTATCGGATTTTGATAAATGATCTCTTGTTTATTATAACAATACTGACCATTCAGAGTAATATAGCCCTCAAATCCAAGCTCATCCAGATCTCCCATCGGCATTTCCTGCATTTCAAGAATATGGCGCCCAGAAGCTACAAAGGTCAGGATTCCATTTTTTCGCAACTGCTTTACTGCCTGTCTGGCTGTCTCCGGTATGGTGTTGGTTTTATGTGAAAAAAGCGTACCATCTATATCAAAAAAAACTGCTTTAATCATTTATCAGCCTTTCCACACCTTTCTTCTCTCAGAGGTCACATTAACGATCATTACCAGAATCAACACCAGCCCCCAGATCAGATTTTTGTAATAATCCGAAATATTTTGGAAAAGTGCAAATCCGGAGGAAAGCATCTGCAAAATAATAACTGCCAGCACCACGCCGCTGACCTTTCCTCTTCCGCCATTGGGATTAACTCCGGCCAAAACACAGATTAAAATAGCAGGCGTCAGATATGCCTTTCCAAAATCAGATCTGGCGGAATTAAAATGGCCGCACATCAAAAGACCCGAAACGGACGCCAGCATCCCGCTGATCATGTAGGTAAGCGTATAAATCTTTTCATTATTCATTCCAGAATATTTTGATGCTGCCTTGTTGGAACCAATCATATAGATTTTAAAGCCCAGCGCCGTTTTATTCAAAATAAAGGCTACGATTGCCGCACAGATTGCGAAAATAATCGTTGTACTGGGTACAGCTCCAAACAGCCTGGCATTTACCACCTGATTTAAAATAGGCGGCAGCTCCTTTACCGCTGAACCATTCGTAATCCCTACCGCAATACCAAGGATGATATCCGAAGCCCCAAGGGTTGCCACCATAGCAGGAATCCCAATTCGGGCAATCAACGTACCAGTAAAGATACCGCATACGGCTCCGACCGCCAGTGCAAATATTAGTGTAATCAAAAGCACCAGAAGCTGTATTGCCAGATTAGCCTCTGGCGGCATCAGCTCCTTCATCACCATGCAGCTCAAAATCCCGCTCAGATCCGCTACCGCAATCACCGTTAAATCAATTCCCCCGCTGACCATAGCCAGCATCATCCCAAGAGCAAGCACTCCCATTTCCGGGAACAGATATGCAATAAGCTGCAGTTGATTCGGAGTCGCCGATTTCCCTCCTGTTGCTGCTGCCAGCACCAAAAGGCACAGTATCATCATAATGACCAGCTTTACATTATTGTTATCCCGCCTGATCCGTTCCAGAATACCCGTTTTATTTGCCGCTGCATTATTCATGAGCTGCCTCCTTTCCGGACTTTGAATCCAGAATATTCGATGTTATTTTTCTTTCCGCAGCTACTGCCTTATAGGATGAGATGCATACGCCCGCAATAATCAAAACACCTGTCATCAGTTTGCTCCAGTTGGTAGGAATCCCCAGCAAAATGAGATTGTTTGAAATCAGTTTCATCAATAATACGCCTAAAAAAGTACCGATTACGGAACCGCTTCCTCCGGCAATGCTGGCGCCGCCCAATACAACCGCCGCAATAATCGTCATTTCATATCCGTCAAAAAAGTTGATCTGACACATTCCCGACAAAGTCACCTGTGTAAGACCCGTAATTCCGCCCATCATTCCGCAGAACGTAAAAACAAAAATCCGGATCGCTTTTACATTAAAGCCTACCCTTTCCGCTGCCACAGGATCGCCGCCTACCGCATAAATGCCTCTTCCAAGCATAGTATATTTCATAATAAAGCCCACCAAAAGAAGTGCGCCGATCAAAAGGAAAATACTGATTGGCATAGAACTCCCTAAGTTCGTTACCGCATTTCTCACCGAAAACAGATTGGTTGCCGCCATATCTGCCAACGGTGTGGGAAGTACGGAAATTACACTGCTCTTAAGCACTCCCTGGGTAAATCCGAGATAAATCGTACAAGTACCCAATGTAATAATCAGTGTGGGCAGCTTCAGCCATGCCGCCAGAATACCGTTAATCAGACCCAGGAAAGCCCCAATTACCGCTGCCAGCAAAAACCCGGCCGCCACAGGGCCCTGATAGTCTATTGTCTGAAAAAGCTTCGTCACTCCGAACATACACAGCATTGCCGTATAGGGGAAAGATACATCTATATTACCCGATGCAATTACCATAAACAGTCCGGACGCCATCATTCCCGGAACGATCAGACTCCTGGCCAGATCCACCAGATTATTTTCTGTGAAAAACTGGCCGCTCTTGGCCTGAATAATCAGAGATAAAGCAATAATAATGATTACGATATAAAATTCATTCCTCTTGAGAATTTTCTTAAAGCTCATACTGCCTTTCCCCCCTCTTCCTCCGTAATCAACGCTTGCAGCTTTGAACTGTCAAGATCCGTATTTTTATATTCGCCGGTAATCCGCCCGCTTTTGATAATCAGGATACGGTTACAGTTCATCAGCACTTCACTGATATCATCAGAGATCAGCAGGATCGCCATTTTTTTCTCATCAGCCAGCTTCCTTAAATAATTATGGATATCATATTTCGCACCAATATCTACGCCTACGGTGGGACCATTCAATATCAGCACCTTCGGTTCTGTCTCCAGCCATTTACCCAGAACCACCTTTTGCTGATTTCCGCCGGACAGTGTCTGTATGCTGTCCTTAAGCTCATGCAATTTAATCCCCAGGCTTTCTACCCATTTTCGTGAGTCGGAAATACCTCTGTCAAAATCAAGCGTTTTATTCTTTTTACGGAGACTGTCAATATGAGAAATAATCATATTTTTCTCAATCGATTGGGTCAGAAACAGCCCCTCCGTAAGACGGTCCTCCGGTACATATGCAATTTTCAGCTTCAGCGCATCCACCGGAGATTTAATTACCACTTCCTGATCCTCTATAAAAATCTTTCCCCCATCTGCCTGATACATTCCAAACAATGTTTTGGCAAGCTCTGTTCTTCCAGATCCCAAAAGTCCGGTAATTCCAAGTATTTCTCCAGGATGGATCTCAAAATTTATATTTTCAAATCCATTATTCAGGCGAAGATTCTCCACCTTAAAAAGCGTTTTATCCTGGTCTGAATGGTCCGCCTGGAAATAATCCTCCTCTATTTTCCGGCCTGTCATATAATACACAAACTGCTCATTGGTAATACCCTTTGCCGGCTGTGATGTAATCAGTTTTCCATTGCGGAACACCGTAAAATAATCCGCAATTTCAAATACTTCATCCAGCTTATGGCTGACAAACAGAATAGAAATTCCTTCACTCTGCAGCTGCCGTATCACCTTAAATAGCTTATCTACTTCCCTTCTGGTAAGCGCTGAGGTTGGTTCGTCCATAATAATCAGCCTGGAATTGTACAGAATAGATCTGGCTATTGCAATAAGCTGTTTATCCGCTACTGACAGATTTCCAACCGTCTCCTGAAGAGGAAGCTCAATTCCAATGTGCTTCAGGGACTGGCTGGCAATCTTCTCCACTGTTTTCCAGTTCACCAGTTTTTTCTTATTATAAAGCTCATAATTCATAGCAATATTTTCAGCCACAGTCAAATTCGGAAAAATTGACATATCCTGGTAGATAACCTGGATACCAAGCTGAATCGCCTGATTGATATTCAGCGAGGAATACGTCTTTCCGTCAAAATAAATTTCGCCTGCATCCGGTGTATAAAACCCCGAAATAATTTTAATCAGGGTCGATTTTCCACAGCCATTTTCACCCATCAGGCAGTGTATTTCACCCTTTTTCATTGTAAGCCCCACCCTGTCAAGGGCCTTCACGCCTCCAAAATGCTTAGATATCTCTTTCACTTCCAGTAATATTTCGCTCATCTTATCTCCGCCTTTATAACAAAAATGTGCTTCGCACATCCCCGCGGCCTTCCTTTGCTTTCCCCGAAGCACATCTATGCCGCGCCGAGCACGATTGCGAAGCAATATTTTCCTCTCGTGCGAGTGCGTATCCTGCCCAAAGGATTTTATCACGGGAAAATGCGGAGCACATTCCTGTGATTCAGGAATCATTGTCAGGCGCTGCGTAACCGGCAGCAGCGCCTGACTTCCAAAAGTCCTGCTTGCTTTAGAACTGGTATTCTGCCATATTATCCTTATCGATTACAAGAATTGCGTTTCCACTGACATCCGTTCCATTTACATTTACGTTTTCATATCCTTCAATTCCCAGATCCAGACCAGTCTGTACGTCTGCAGCTTTTCCTTCCAGAACCATGACCGCCAACTGGCACATTGCCTTTCCGGATAATGCGGGATCCCAGCAAAGTACGCAGGGATTAGAGCCAGACTGCAAATAGGGGCCTGATACAGAAGGAACACCGGTTCCTACTGCAAACATATTCCCGGTCATACCCAGCTCATCGATTGCTTTTGCAGCTCCTGGCGGATCATAGCTGGATGCCCCCAGAAAGCCCTTAATATCCGGATATTTTTTGATAATCTCTTTCGCCTTGTTATAAGCCATATCCATATTATCTTCGCATTCAATGCGTTCCTCCGGGATCAGGGTCATATTCGGATATGCCTCTTTCTGATGAGCTACTGCAGCGTCCATCCACTGATTGTGTGAAGTGGAGGAAAGGAAAGCTACCATCGTTACATAAGAGCCTTCTTCTCCCACAGCCGCCGCCAGCTGATCCATCATTGCTTCGCCGTATTCCTGATTGTTGAAGGCTTCCAGATCAAAATCACATTCTTCAAAGCCTTCTGCCTCATGCGTAATGACAACGATTCCCTTTTCTCTTGCTTTTGCCAGTACCGGCTTGCAAGCCTCCGGATCGATGGGAACGACACAAAGCGCATCAATATCCTGCTCGATCAGATTCTCCAGAATCTGAATCTGTTCTGCGGAATCTGTTTTGGACGCTCCCTTTACATAGCAGTTGTACCCGGTTTCTTCCGCATACTCTTCCACACCCTCCTGATGACGCAGACACCAGGGATCTGACATATCCTTTACAACCGTAGCGATCGTATAGGACTCTTCTGCTGCCACCGGCATACCGCTCAGTGCGGACACTGCCATTGCTGTGCCAAGCATTACTGATACTAACCTTTTCCTCATAAAATACCTCCTTTAAATTTTAATTTACTCATGATCTGCCTCGTCTCTTCTCAATTCCTTTAACCCTTTCATAAAGGAATCGTCAGCTCCAAACAAATCATGTAGTTTCCGATAATAAGTGTAAACCCTATCATAGCGGGCGCTTTGCTCTGCATCGGGGAAATAGACCCGCACCCCTTTCGGTATCAATCGTTCCGATGCTTCTTCAAAATCCCTGCATCCGGAAATCTTATCCACCTTCCCCAGCGCCACTGCAGCGCAGGCTGCAGCGCCTCTTGCGGGGACGTTATCGATCAGCGGTACTCTCACCTCCTGGTGAAATACGTCCGCGCACATCTGCATGATCCAGGGACTTTTTCCGGCAATACCGCCTACTGCATAAATATCGCTGATTCGGACGCCGTTTTCTGTATAATTCTCTAAAATCCTTCTTGACCCAAAAATATTCGCTTCCACTAAGGCCCGGTAGATCTCCTCCGGCTTTGTTTCTAATGTAAGCCCTATAATAGCGCCTGACAGATTATAATTAGACAAAATGCTTCTGTTTCCATTCAGCCAGTCCAGGGCCACCAGACCGCTCTCTCCGGGCTTAAGCTTCTCCGCCAGATCTCCCAGAAATGCAAGGACTGATTTTCCTTCCTGCTTTGCTTTTCTGACATATTCCTGCGGAACACAGTGATCTGCAAACCATTGAAACACATCTCCCGTCGCAGGCTGTCCGGATTCATAGCCATATAGGCCGGGAACCATCCCATCCGCGGCGATAGAACAAACTCCGTCAAAAGAACAAAAATCCCGATACATCATTTGATGACAGGTGGAAGTCCCCATCACCAGCATCATGCTGCCGCTTTTATTAATCCCCGCACCGCATCCGGCTACTGCTCCATCACTGTGTCCCGCCGCGGCTACCGCTTTCGTAGTAATTCCCAGAAGATCGGCAGCCCGTTTGGTAAGATGTCCTGCGCAGTCCCCAACCTTCACGATTTTTCCCGCAAGCTTCGTCTCTGCGACCCGCTCCATCAGCGGCTTCAGCGCCTTCGCAAACTGCGGATCCGGGTATCCTCTTTCCTCGGTCCAAAAACTGTTTACTCCCAGAATCCCGCTATTTCTTGTGTTATTTCCCGTCAGCATAAAGACAATATAATCCACCGCTTCCATAAAGTAGGCTGCTTCTTCATAAATGTCCGGATCCTCTTCCGCCACCTGAAGTATTTTGGGATAGACCCACTCTGATGAGACGGAATTTCCGAAATACTTCTTTAGCCATGTGGTATTCGCTTTTGCATAAGCCTCTATGCGTTCCGCATAGACCTGTGCGCCGTGGTGCTTCCACAGTTTCGGCCAGGCATTCGGCCGGTCCCGATACTGCTCCAGTCTACACAGCGGAGTGGAATCTTCCTTTACCGGAAGCAGCGTACAGCTTGTAAAATCCGTTCCCACAGCCAGGACCTCCTCAGGCAGAATGTTTCCCTGAGCCAGCATGGTCCTGGACACGATTCCCATGCTCTCCTCCCAGTCATCCGGATCTTGTAAAAACCATTCGTCCTTCAGCCTTATGGGCCTGTGTTTCATGGTTCCGGAAATCACACCGCTTTTATATGCATGCTCCGCCGTTGCCGCCAGCTCGCCTGTCTCCAGATCAACAGCTACCCCCCGGCAAGACAGTGTTCCAAAATCAAATCCAAATACATACCTTTTCATGCTTTCATCCGTTCGTATAATGTGCGGTCAATCACTACAGTTGCATCTCTGCATACCTTCAGAATGCTGCAGGGCAGCATCGGATCCACCAGATCATCCGCAAACAGCCTCTTTATGGCATCCGCTTTTGCCTCGCCCGATGCAATCAAAACTACCTTCCTGGCTCCCGCAATTCCCGCCATCCCCATCGTTATTGCGCTGGCAGGCACGTCTTGTGCCTTATCAAAAAACCTGGAATTTGCCTGAATCGTCTCCTTTGCCAGTTCTACCTGATGGGTATTCGCATGAAATACTGCCTCTGGTTCATTAAATCCGATATGGCCATTCGTTCCGATTCCCAATACGAGAATGTCGATAGGATGCTCCCGCAGAAATGTATCATACCGCTCTGCCTGCTCTTCTGCCGATGCCGTTCCGTCTATCAGCATAATGTTTTCTTCTTTTATATTTACCTTTGAAAACAGGCGGCGGTCCATAAAGTATCCGAAGCTTTGGGTATGGCTTCTGGAAAGTCCGCAATACTCATCAAGATTAATGGTATGTATCTGAGAAAAATCAACCTTCCCTGCCCTGTAATCTTCCACAAGGCATTCATACATTCCCTCAGGAGAGCTTCCTGTTGCCAGCCCCAGCACCGCATTCTTCTTACCGGCAATTACCTCTTCAAACATATCTGCCAGCAGACGGCTGCTTTTTTCATAGCTTTCCGTTACAACCAATTTCATGTTCTGCCCCACCTTCTCTGTCTCCTCTTATTTTTCTTCTTCCGCCAGCATAGCGCCTACGCCTCCGCCGGGATGAACCTGTTTAAAGTATTCCTTATCGATTCCATTATAAAGCATACATCCAATCGAAATCGCATCAAACAAGGCAAACACTGCGGTTACGGATGTGGTGGACAGACACTGATAAGGACACGCCTCCGGACCGGTACTCAATATCAGATTCAGATCACTTTCCGTTGCAATCGGGGAATCCGGATTTTCTGTCACCGTAATCACCTTTGCGCCCCTGGTTTTTGCCACCGGAATCAGATTGATCATTTCCGTTGTTCTTCCTCCTTTGGAAATGATGATTACAATATCGCCTGGCCGGATCATTCCATAATCACCATGAGGCGCATCCGCAGGATTCAGAAATTGAGATGCACGGTCTACGCAGTTAAATACCTGGGAGACTTTTTTTGCACAGGCTCCGGAGGTGCCGCAGCCAGTTGTAATAATTCTCCCTTTACATTCCGCAATCATCTGCACCGCCTTTACATAGCAGTCCCGGTCTACGGTATTCGCCAGCTCTGCAACTGCGTGAGCTTCATTTTCAAACGTATGCAACGCACTTTCATAAATTTTCTCTTCTGAAATCATCCTAACGTCCTCCTCTGAAGTCTTTTACTACCTGCATAAATTCTTTTACCCGCCTTACATCTACCTGATTTTCAAATTTTCCGTCATATTTAAAGGTTGTGGCCACCACAGCCCCGTCCGCTACGCCAAGAAGTCCTTCAATCGTTTCCTTTCTGCATCCGGTATTTGCCAATACTACCGTATCCGGCACCATGGCCTTTACCTCTTTTAACTGCGTCATATCCGTAGGAGATCCCGCTGTCAATCCGGAAACGCACAAGGCGTCCGGCCTGCAGTTGAATACCGTTGACTTGGCAATCTGCTTTAAATCTCTGTCTGCAAGATAACGGGCCGCCTCAGGTACAATATTGAACAACAGCTTAACGTCCTCTGCGCCAATCGCATGCTGGTGTCTTACCACATCCCCGCAGTTTGTATTCCAAAGGCCAAAATCGCTGGCATAAACGCCGCTGAATATCTCACGGATAAATTTCGCATCCACCGCAACCGCCAGATCCAGGGATGCTCTGGGGTCCCACAGAACATTAACTCCATATGGAACGGAAATATATGACTTCAATTCACCGATAATTCTTGCCATAGAAGCCACCGTTTCCGTATTTACCCTGGTCAGATACGGAAGGCTGTATTCATTGCTGAACATGATAGCATCCACGCCGCCCTCCTGAAGCGCATCCAGATCTTCCTTCGCCTTTTCCAGAACCCACTTCATTCCCTTCTCTTTGTCATATGCCGGGTCTCCGGGCATTGCCTGAAGATGGAGCATGGAAATAATCGCCTTTTCCTTCCCTGTTACTTCTTTTAACCAGCTCATTCTTTTCTCCCTTCTGCTTCATTTTTTACTATGATGAGTTTCTTTATTTTTGTTTCCAGTATTTGTCTGGATTCATCATCAATACCTTCATCCGTTATTACCGTATCAAATTCCTCAATATTACATACTTTCGTCAGTGCTTTCCGGTTAAACTTGGTATGATCGCTAATCAGAACCTTCTGTTTTCCGCTGGATAAACAGCTTCGTTTGATTCCAAGCTCTAAAAAGCTGCTGTTAAATACTCCATATTTCGCATTAATTGCATCCGCTCCCATGAAAACAATATCTACGCTAAGCTGATTCACCAGATCCTCTGCGATTTCACCTATCAATACGTTATAACCATCTCTCCGGATGCCTCCCGTCAGAATTAACGTGGATGTCTGATCCAGCTTTATCCGGTAAGCCACATCCAGATTATGGGTAACTACCGTCAGATTTTTAAATCCCTGCAGTTGTTTTGCCAAAAGAAAGGTAGTCGTACCGGAATCCAGAAAAATACTGTTCCCATCGCATATCATTTTTGCCGCTTCCATGGCGATTCGCGTTTTTTCCGGGATCATTATTTTCATTTTTTCTGCATGATTTTTCTCTAAACCGGTTCCCCGTTCAACAACGGCGCCTCCATGTGTACGCTCAATCAAGCCCTGTACCGCCATATCATCCAAATCTCTTCGCGCCGTTGCATCTGATACATGGCATAAATCTGCAGCCTCCCGAATGGATATACTGGATTTTTCCATTAGGTATTCCATAATAATCTGTTGACGCTGCGCCGGAATGGAACTATTCGTCTGATCCATATCTCTCCCCTTTCTTGAGATAAATATTAGCACCTTTTGTCGTTTTTTGCAATATTAACATTTTAATTTCATAATTTTTGTTAATAATTACATATTATCCCATTTTTTCCTGTTCTTGCCTGTCCAAATGTGATATTTTGACATTTTATCCTGTACAGCAAAGAAGCTCTTACACAGCAATAAATGACCTTATGCATCCGTGCGTATCGTTGCACGGAGTGCTTTTATCTCATAGGAAAGTCGCATATTTTCGCACTTTAAAGCAGCAAGGTCTTTCCTATGAGATAAAAAAAAGGAAGATCAAATTGTTTTCTGATCTTCCTTACCTGCAATATTCTTATTTCCATCTGCGCCTTCCATCAGACTAATATCAGCCTGCGCACCTTATCCTCCAGCAGCTTCCTGTTCTCCTGATCTAACCCGTTATCCGTGATCACCACATCAAATTCGTCCATGTCGCAAACCTTCGTAAGCGCTTTATGCTTAAACTTTGTATGGTCGCTCAGCAAGACTCTGGTCTGTCCACATGCTATCGCACTTCTTTTTACTCCCAATTCCACAAAATTACTGTTAAACACACCATGCCTGACACTAATTGCATCTGCGCCCAAAAATGCGAAATCCACACTGAGCCCCCGAATCATATCTTCAGCTATCGGTCCCACCAGCGAACCATATCCGTCTCTCCGGATACCGCCTGTTACAATCAATGCAGATGTCTTATCAAGCTTTACACTATATGCGATATCCAGATTATATGTAATCACTGTAAGATTGGGAATTCCCTGCAAAAGCCCGGAAAGGAGAAGCGTGGTAGTGCCCGAATCCAGAAAAATACTGTCCCCTTCTTTAATCAGTTTTACTGCGGCCTTCGCAATCCGTGTTTTTTCCGGGATCATGACCTTCATTTTCTCGTCATGCACCATTTCCAGCCCGGTTCCCCGTTCCAAAACGGCGCCTCCATGGGTTCTCTCCAGCAGAGATTGATGTGCCATTTCATCCAGATCTCTTCTAGCTGTTGCTTCCGAAACTCCGCAAAGCCTGGCTGCTTCCCGGATCGTAATGCTTCGTTTCTCTGACAGATACTCCATTATACATTGCTGGCGCTTCGCCGGTATCGCATTGGTTGCCTGTCTCATGATAATTCCTTCCCTGTCTTGTCCTGTATTTTTCGCAGAAGCTTTCAAAATATATCCTTATAATTTGCAAATTACAGCAAAAGCAACTGCTATCTTATCACATTTTTTGAAAAAGAATGTATATCCATTATATACCAGCACCAGCTATTTTACCATACCCATTTTCCGTTTCATTCAATCCTCTTTCCGATCCGCTTTTCGGTGAAGCTTTAAAAATATCTGGATGCTTTTCTCCTCACTATCCGAGAGATACCAGAGAACCGGCCGGGTATCCACAAATTCCCAGGAATAAATACCTCGATAGGTCAAAAAGCTGCTCCACCAATAATCAGCTATTTTTTTTACATAACCCTTTTCCACGGGCCTTTGATGGATGTATCTGCAAATATCCAGCATTTCTTCCGCCCGGCAGACCGGCATACAGTTTATTTCACCATCCTGCACAGTCCTGATACGCCCTTTCGGACGATACTCCTCATACCTGTGAAGCAGACCACGTAAGATTTGACCGGCCTCTCCTGCCTTTCCTTCCTCCATACCCAGAAGGAAATACGCTTCATCGTCCAGCAGAGAGAATGCAAATACCCGAAAACCGTTCTCTTCCTTTGACTGGAGGACAACTCCCAGAAAATATTTCTTATCCCGCTCATCGGCAAATACTTTTGACGTAACCTTAAGATGTGCATACCAGACATGCGTATCAATGAATAAATTAATACGTGACACAGACAACCCTCCTAATCAGAATTATATTCGTGCGTTATTGTCTCTCCAATACATTGATATCTTATCATTATATGCATATTAATTCAACATTTTATTTCAAGTGAGACAACTTGTTTCATTTTCTATGTCACTTTTTGTCTTTTGTTAAGTTTGCCCTAAAACAGCGAAAATTGCAACAAAACGGGGCATTCTGCTTTATCCCCATTGATGTTGTTTCGCAGATAACCGGTACAGCGTTTGAACACTGGGGTTCTAATTCTATTGCACGGTTAGTCATTGGCCCGCTTTTGTCTTCGTTGCAGGAATAATAATAAGCTTTGCAATGGTATTAGTTGGCGGGATAAATAGCAAAGAAAGGTATCAATAAATTTCCTTATGCATCCGTGCGTATCAACGCACGAAATGCTTTTTATGATATAGGAAAGTGAGGGCTTTCCTATATCATAAAAAGGCGCCGCTTTAAGCGGCGCCCTCTGCTGTACTGCTCATTTCATAGCTTTGTCCGAACTCTGCACTGCGTTCATTGATCTTATCCATGATACGCTGTCCCTCTTCACCTGTGACGGGTGTCGGACAATAATCGTTCCAACCCGTCTGTGAGGAAACCCGGCAGGGAATAATCCGGATGCTGCCGTTTTCCACACCTCCGTCCCGGCTGATCCGGAAGGTCTGCTGAAAGATCATAGTATCCATATCGCTCGGCGTGCTGTTCCCTCCGAAGCAGAAATTCCCAAGACTGTAGGCAATATATTTTCCTTCATACAGTTCAATCCCCTGCAGTACATGGGGATGATGCCCCACCACCAGATCCGCACCGCTGTCCACCGCCAGATGGGCCAGCGTCCGCTGGGTTTCATCCGGAGTATCACTGCTTTCGCTGCCCCAATGGAACGCTGTCACAATGATCTGTGCTCCCTGGTTCTTTGCCGCTTCGATGGTCTGCTGTACCTGACTGGCCTTTCCCACGCCTTCGTCCAGTACATAGATGCCGATCAGCCCCACCTTTACGCCATTTACCTCCTTTACAACAATCGTATCGCCAATGCAATAATCGATCCCGCTCTCCTCCAGATACTGCTGTGTATCTGTCAGGCTCTGCACTCCATAATCACTGCTGTGGTTATTAGCCAGTGTCACCGTATCAATGGAGCCGTCCTGCAAAATCTGCGTATAAGAAGGATCTCCCTTAAATGCATATTCCTTGTTCTCTCTGGTGTCCAGCGTAGTCAATGTCCCTTCGAAATTGGCAAAGGTCACATCGTCTGCTTCCAGAATTGATCTCACATTCTGAAAAAAGTAGCTGCTTCCATACATCGTATCATAAGCATCAAAATTCGTAGTCGTATTAAAATTCACATCTGTCCCCAGGGTACAATCGCCCAGGGCAGATACGGTCAGCTCTGTATACGAACGTACCTGAACCGTGCAGCGAACCGGCTGGAGCCCTTCTGCCGTCGCCTCAATCACCGCATCACCCTCCTGAAGCGCCGTTACGGTTCCGTCCGCATCCAGTCTGACAATGGAAGGATCCTGATTCGTAAGCTGCAGGTTATTACAGTATGCCATACCGGGACTGGCGGAGACGCTCAGCCGGAAGCTTTCTTCCGGGAACAGGGTAATTTCCGTCTCATTCAAAACCAGCCCCTGGGCCGGTTCCATGTTGGTGGCTGCCGGAACCGTACGGTTGCCTGCCAGATCTTCCGCATAATAATAATAGATTTTTCCTTCCTCCCAGGGAAACGGTCCGCTATATTCCTGATACAGGGGCACATCGGAAAGGCCCTCTGCTGTCCCATAATATACCCCCTTTAAGCCGGAGCGGCTGTCCTCCGCCTGAAGGGAAATCTGGCCGTTTTCCTGCTGTACCTTTACCTGCGGAAGCTGGGTATCGATCATAGGCAGATTCACCTGTGCATGATAAACACCCTCTTCAGACACCACCATAACCTCCAGCTCCTCCGTCACTGCTTCCAGCTTCAGAGTGGTCCGCCGGCGTCCTGCTTCAAATTCACAGCTTTCTCCGTTCACCGTAACGGACTGGATCGGCTTCGCCGTACGGATTCCCAGCTCCACCTGCCCGCTGGCGCACCAGACCTCCGGTTCCTTCTCCACCGTTACCATCAGCCCGTCCTCTGCCGTGACATTCACACTTTTATCTGCCGTAAACACCGCACTGCAGATTACCGTCACGATAAAAACCAGCAGCAGCGCACCAAAACCAATCATCAGCAATTCTTTCCCGCCGATGCCTCTTGATTTCAGATCTGCAAAATAACTCTTCACAGCATATTCCACACGCTGCCAGGGCGTGATGTCTTTTCTGTAACCCCCGGCCTTCTTCGGCTTTTCCAGCCTTTCCACAGCTTTTCCGCCCGCTGCCTTTTCGTCCGGCAGCTTCGGGTCCTGGTGCCTGCTATCCTCCCGGGCTTTCGCAGGAAGCGCATCCTGGGAACTGTTTTTATCCGGCCTTATTTCATCCGGCTTTACTTCATCCGGCTTCTCTCTTTGTCTTTTTCCGGACAAACCGGAAACCGCAGTGCCCGCTTTTTTCCCCCGCCCCTTGCGGGACTTTTTCGCTTCCGCCCCGGGGGACTCATCCCCCAGGCTGATGCGTATAGTCTGTCCTTTTACTTCATCCTCCGCATCGGAGCGGGCCTTCAGCTCCCGCAGCAATGCTTTGATTTCATCATTATTCATTATTTAAAATATTCCACTCCGGACTCGAAAATTCTCATGTCCTGTTCTCCATAAATATTAATCGCTACTGCCGTATCACGGCGCTCTGCATGAGCCATCTTGCCCAGCACACGGCCGTCCGGACTGGTAATTCCCTCTATGCCCAGATAGGAACCGTTTACATTCCACTCCTCATCCATGGAACAGTTTCCGTCGCAGTCTGCATACATGGTTGCCACCTGGCCATTGATCACAAGCTTCGTCAGCCACTCCTCATTCGCCACGAACCGTCCCTCACCATGGGAGGCCGGATTCACATAGACGCCGCCCAGCTTCGCCTGACGCAGCCACGGAGATTTGTTGGTCATGACCTTTGTATACACCATCTTTGAAATGTGGCGTCCAATCGTATTAAAGGTCAGGGTCGGTGAATCCGCTCGCTGGCCCACAATCTCGCCATAAGGCACCAGTCCCAGCTTGATCAGTGCCTGGAAGCCATTACAAATTCCAAGGGCCAGACCATCCCGCTCATTCAGAAGTCTCATTACCGCTTCCTTCATCTTTTCATTCTGGAATGCGGTAGCAAAGAATTTTGCAGAGCCGTCCGGTTCATCACCTGCGGAAAATCCGCCCGGGAACATGATGATCTGCGCCTGATTGATAGACCTTTCAAAGATCTCCACCGAATCCCGGATGTCCTCCGCAGTCAGATTCTTAAATACCTTTACGTCCACCTCGGCTCCGGCACGCTCAAACGCCTTCGTGCTGTCATACTCGCAGTTGGTTCCGGGAAATACCGGAATAAAGACTCTGGGAACCGCCACCTTATGTTTGCACACATAAACCTGATCTGCATGGTAGCAGCCCTGCTCATCCAGCTTATTTTCGCCCTTTCCTGCCACAAAGACGGCGGTTGCACCGTCATTTGCAGAGGATCTGGTGCGGAATACCTTTTCCAGTGTTCCGGTCCAGGCCTCCAGCGCCCGATCCAGCGGTATCGAAATATGGGAATATTCCAGGGCGGCCCGGTCTGTCACTTCACCCACCACCGTATAGGTAATGGACAGTTCACTCACCCTGCCTTCCGGTACCTCTGCCACGATATCGCCAAAGCCTGCAGCAAACAGGTCCTCCGGCGCCACACTGTGCTCCAGCTTCACACCCATACCATTGCCAAAGGCCATTTTGCTGACGGCTGCCGCCAGGCCCTTTCCGTCCAGAGCATACGCAGAAAGGATCCGACCCGCCTTTACATCCTGAAAGAATTTTCCATACTGATCCATCACCTGGCTGTAAACCGGAAGATCATATGCATCCTTTTCGATCCGAAGCAGAACCAGCTTGCTGCCTGCACGCTTCAGTTCAGGGGAGATGATATTCTGATACTGATTCACATCCACTGCAAAGGATACCAGGGTAGGCGGAACATCGATCTCATTGAATGTACCGGACATACTGTCCTTTCCTCCGATGGAGGGCAATCCAAAGCCAAGCTGCGCCGAATAAGCGCCCAGCAGCGCCGCAAAGGGCTGGCTCCAGCGTTTGGGATCCTCCGTCATTCTGCGGAAGTATTCCTGGAAGGTAAAGCGAATCTTACTGTAGTCTCCGCCGTTGGCCACGATGCGGGCAACTGACTCTACCACCGCATAAATTGCGCCGTGATAGGGGCTCCAGCTTGATAAATAGGGATCAAATCCGTAGCTCATCATCGTAACCGTATCGGTATGGCCCTTTAAAACCGGCAGCTTTGCCACCATGGCCTGCGTCTCTGTCAACTGATATTTTCCGCCGTAGGGCATCAGGACAGAACCGGCTCCGATGGAGCTGTCAAACATCTCCACCAGCCCCTTCTGAGAACAGCAGTTCATATCTGCCAGGGTATCCAGCCATTTTTGCTCCACGTTCTCTGCCGCTACGGGCTCTTTCGTAAAATATTTGTCATCTGCGGAAGGAATGTCCACCTCCACATTCGTCTCCTGGTGGGCGCCGTTGGTATCCAGGAAGGCTCTGGAAATATTCACAATCTCCTTATCCCTCCAAATCAGAACCAGCCTTGGCTCGGCAGTTACCACTGCCACCTCTACCGCCTCCAGGTTTTCTTCATTGGCATATTTCAAAAACGTTTCCACATCTTCGGGCGCCACCACAACGGCCATTCTCTCCTGAGACTCGGAAATAGCCAGCTCCGTGCCGTCCAGGCCGGCATATTTTTTCGGCACCTTATCCAGATAAATATGCAGTCCGTCCGCCAGCTCGCCAATGGCTACGGAAACTCCGCCTGCACCGAAATCATTGCATTTTTTAATCAGGCGGCTCACCTCCGGACGGCGGAACATCCTCTGAATCTTCCGCTCTGTAGGCGCATTTCCCTTCTGTACCTCTGCTCCGCAGACTTCTATGGAAGCTTCCGTGTGCACCTTGGAGGAGCCTGTGGCTCCGCCGATACCGTCGCGGCCCGTCCGTCCGCCCAGCAGAATAATGATATCGCCCGGATCAGAGGTTTCCCGGATTACATCCTTTCGGGGAGCAGCGCCCATGACCGCACCGATTTCCATACGCTTCGCCACATAGTTGGGATGGTAGATTTCTTTTACATAACCGGTCGCCAGTCCGATCTGGTTTCCATAGGAGCTGTAGCCGTGGGCAGCTTCACGCACCAGCTTTTTCTGAGGCAGCTTGCCCTTATGGGTCTCCTTCACCGAAACGGTAGGATCTGCCGCTCCGGTCACACGCATAGCCTGATATACATAGGTACGGCCGGAAAGCGGATCACGGATCGCCCCGCCCAGACAGGTGGCGGCTCCGCCGAAGGGCTCGATCTCAGTGGGGTGGTTGTGGGTTTCATTTTTGAAATTCACCAGCCACTCCTCCGTCTTTCCGTCGATTTCCACCGGTACTACGATACTGCAGGCATTAATTTCATCTGATTCCTCCTGATCCTGCAGCTTTCCTTCCTTTTTCAGCTTCTTCATAGCCATCAGCGCCAGATCCATCAGGCAGACAAATTTATCTTTCCGGTCCTGATATACCTCCCGGCGGTCCGCCAGGTATTGACGATAGGTATCCTCCATAGGCTTCCGGTAGTAGCCTTCTCCAAAGGACACCTCCTTCAGCTCCGTAGAAAACGTGGTATGACGGCAGTGATCCGACCAGTAGGTATCCAAAACCCGGATCTCCGTCATGGAAGGATCTCTTTTTTCCTCCCCTGAAAAATAGTTCTGAATATGCAGAAAATCCTTAAATGTCATGGCCAGATTCAGGGAAGCATACAGAGCCTTCAGCTCCTCCTGGCTCATCCCAATAAAGCCGTCAAAGATTTTTACGTCCTCCGGCTCTTCAAATACGCTTACCAGAGTTTCCGGCTTTTCCAGATTGGTCTCTCTGGAATCCACCGGGTTTATACAGTAGCTCTTAACCGCCTCAAATTCACTGTCGGAAATCTCGCCTTCAATCACATAGGTAGTTGCCGAGCGGATGATGGGTTCCTCATCCTCCTTCAGAAACTTTACGCACTGCACGGCAGAATCGGCCCGCTGGTCAAACTGTCCCGGCAGATATTCCACAGAAAAGGTTCTGTCATGATCTCCCATGGGGAAGATCTCTTCATAAAGAGTATCTACCGGCGGTTCCGCAAATACGGTCCTGCAGGCAGAAGCATATACTTCATCGGAAATATGCTCCACATCATAGCGTATCAAAATGCGGACTTTTTTCAGATTTTCAACACCCAGGTAGCTGCGGATCTCATGGGTCAGATCCTTCGCAGCTCCTGCAAATGCTTCTTTCTTTTCCACATACACGCGCTTTACATTACTCATTCATTTCTCCTCCTCATTATGACGGCCTGCCTCTGTCCGGAAGCGTCCTGCCGGTTTGGAACATGTTCCCCGGCCCCTGCTTCCGCTGCAGCCCTAATTTAAGCTCTGGTAAATATAATTCGATATATCTTCCACGGCTGTTTCGTATTGGAAGCCGTAATCCCCGCTGCACATAATACAGATTACATACTGACAGGAGCTGTCTGAAACTACTGCCACCTCATTGTACCGGGTATCGCCTCTGCCGTTCTGATTTAAGAACAGCGCCTGCTCAGGAATGCGGGAAGCCAGCCCGATCACCGTTCGGTATCCGTCCCCGGAATCAATCCGAAAATATTTTTTCATAAATTCACTGCTGATGGTCCGGTACTTTCCGCCGTAAAGCTCCTTTACCATGCCCGCCACATCTCCGGCACTCATATAATTATCCTTTCCGTCCGTGACCTCAGCTACGATCTTGCGCTGAAGCTCCACACTGGAAAAGCCCGCCCGATGGCAGGTACTGTTAATTTCGTCCAGCCCAAGAAAATCGATGAGACAGTTCATGCAATTATTATCACTGTAGGACAGCATGGCCGTCAGATAATAGGACAGAGGATACGGCTTTCCGTCCTTCTCCTCCGGATAAGCCTCACCCCGGCCCCCGATGCTGTTTACATAGGTAATTTCATCGTTAAGCGTAATCTCCTTCCGATCCAGCTTCACTGCAGCCGTATAAAGAATCGGTACGGAAATCAAGGCGGAGGAATACATGGCCGTTTCCCATTCTCCGGCCCCGTAGGCTTTATTATGATCCAGATCGTAAACATAAACCGCCGCTTTGGATGCCGTGGATTCGGAGGAGAAGATCGCTTCGATCTTTTCCGCTTCGATCAGACCGTCCGGCGGTGCCTGGGGCGTTTCCTTTTCGGTCGCTTCTGTCCCGGCCTCCGTCTCAGCCGTCCGTTCGGTTTCCGTTTCTGCTGCCTGCCCGGATTCCGGCGCTGCTTTGTCCTGGCCGCTGTCTGCGGTTTCTCCCTGGCCTCCCTCATCTAAAATCACAATGTCTCCGCCGGCATCGGAACTGCCGCCCATCTCTGCGCTGCCCGCATTCCCGGTACCGCCTGCCTGCGAAAGCTGACCGTCACCGGAAATCACAATCGCCCCATCTTCCGCCCCCTGGGACGGATTCCCCTTTTTCAAAAAGAAATACAATCCAAGGCTGGCCGCCGTCAATACCGCCATCACCAGCAAAATCGCCACAGTCACCAGCATCGCATGGGATTTTTCCTCTTTCTTTTCCAGGAAGGTGTCCCGGTAAAGCCCCCGGTCATCCCGGTAAAGCTTCTCGTCATAATAGATTTCCTTCGGCTCCTCCAAATCCGCTCTCCGGAAATCCTCTCTTATCCTGACCGGTGCTCCGCATTTGCTGCAAAATCGATCATCCTCTTTCAATTCTGCACCGCATCGATTGCAAAACATCGCATTCCCTCCTGTATCTTTTCGTATCTTTTCATCGTTTCGGAATTTTCCTCATATCTGATGTTATACCACAAGATGCTCTTTTTGAACAGCCAAACTCGACAATTCTTCCTGGCCGCTCCAAAATTCCTGTATTTTTTCTTCTATATTATTAAGCGAACAGGCACTGTAATCTGCCCATTCCCGCGGAAACATCCGGCGGTACTGGTATTTCAGGAACCGCTGATCCAAAAGCAGGATCACGCCCCGATCCTCCTCTGTCCGGATCACCCGGCCCGCTGCCTGCAAAACCTTGTTCATTCCCGGACAAAGATAAGCATACCGGAAGCCATCGCCGCTGCGCTTATCATAATAACCCTTCAGGATCTCCCGCTCATTGCATACCTGGGGAAGCCCGGCTCCCACCACGATCACTCCGATCAGGCGATCCCTTTTCAGATCGATCCCTTCTCCGAAAATGCTTCCCATGACGCAAAAGCCCACCAGACTGTCTTTCCGTCCTTCCGCAAATGCTTCCAGGAATGCCTCTCTTTCCGGTTCTGTCATTTTTGCCGTCTGGCACAAAACCTCCACACACTCTGGCCGGATCTCCTCGAAGCAGGACGCCACATCCTCCAGCATCCGATAGGAGGAAAAAAATACCAGATAATTTCCCCGTTTTCCTTCCACCGTCTTTCGGATATACTCTGCTATTTTCTGATATTCCAGAAGATTCCGGCTGGTGTAGCGTGTACTGGTATCCTGGCCGATCAATACCTGCTTTCGCTTCGCATCAAAGCAGGATTCGGCATACACCGCATAATCATCCGGGATCCTGCTCAGCAGGCTTTTATAATAGTCTATCGGCAGCAGCGTGGCAGAAAAGTAAATGGTGCTGTTCCCCTTGTTCAGGCATTCCTGGAGATTCAGCGACGGATCTACACAGTACAGCTTCAGCTTAAAGCGTCCGTCACTGCCCAGCTCCGTATAAATTACATAGCATTCATCCAGCCTGTCGCAGATATCCAAAAAGCTTCTGGCCCGAAAATACAGGTCCAGTACCGCCTCATTCAATTCATTCTCTCTGGAATCCTCCAAAAATTTTTCCATCACGCCGCACAGGTTCATCAGCGAGACCGGAAAAGATCCGATTCCCTCCAAAAGCTCATAATTTTCACATTCCCGCTTCAGCTCCAGCATATACTGATTGCACCGCTCCAGCGCCCTTGCCAGCTTTCCGATGGGAGAGCGCCGGTCTCTCCCGGCCGTTCTTTTTTCGTATGCTTTTACTTCCTTCTTCAGGGACAGGAAATCCTCTTTATAAAGCTCTGCACTGAACATCTCCCGTCCCCGCTCCACCAGATTGTGAGCCTCGTCAATCAGGAACAGGTACTCTCCCTTTCCTCCCTCTGCGAAGAATCGTTTCAGGTGGGCCCTGGGATCGAAAACATAATTATAATCACAAATCACTGCATCCACCCAGAGGGAAACATCCAAAGCCAATTCAAAGGAACAGACCATCCACTTCTTTGCCTGCGCCTCTATATCCTCCCGCCGGAAACGCTTCTGGGTGGTAATCATATCATAAACCGCATCATTAATCCGGTCATAATGTCCTTTGGCGTAGGGACAGGCATCCGGGTTACATTCCATTTCCTCACAGAGGCAGATTTTTTCCTTTGCCGTAATGGTCAGCACCTTATACTCCAGCCCCTGGCTTCTCAAAAGCTCAAACGCTTCCTCTGCTACTGTCCTGGCGATCGTCTTGGCTGTTAGATAAAAGAGCTTATCGCCCAGCCCTTCTCCCACCGCTTTTACAGCGGGAAATACGGTAGAAATCGTCTTTCCCGATCCGGTAGGCGCCTGGATAAACAGCTTTTTCTTCCTGGCAATGGTGCGGTAGACTGCCGCCGCCAGCTCCCGCTGGCCCTCCCGGTAAGGAAACGGAAATTCAACCTGCCGGATGGAAGCCTGCCGGATTTTTCTCCATTCTACCTGGTAGACCGCCCATTTCTTGTATGCCTCCAATACCCGGAAAAACCATTCCTCAATTTCCGAAAATCCGTATTCTTCCCGAAAATACTTTATTTCCTCCGTCTCCAGATTACAGTAGGTCATCTGTACGCCGATCTTGTCCAGCTCCTGACGGGAAGCATACAGATAGGCATAGCATTTTGCCTGAGCCAAATGTACCGGGACCGGCTCCTTCAGATACTCCAGGCTGCGGAAAATGCCCTTGATCTCATCCACCACCACCCCATCCTTCTCCTGAAAAATGCCGTCCGCCCTTCCCTCTACCGTAATGGAAAAATCCCCGCAGGGAAACGTCCCGCTCAGAAACACCTCGGACTGATATGCGGAGCCCTTACTGCCCTGGATTTTTCTGTGAGCCCTGCTGCCCATCTGCATGGCATCCTTATCCGCCATCATCCCTCTTCGGTTATCAATATCACCGGAGCGCAGTATAAACTCCACCAGATTACGCACAGAAATCCGGATATCCTGACTCATAAACCTGCACTCCTTTCCTTCACTGCCCGTTCAGACTGCGGCTGCTCTTTGGACTTACTTTCTCTATTCTAACCGCTCCGGCCCTTTTCGTCCATCCCCGGAAGCAAATTTATTTCCGCCGGATACAGATTGCGCAGCAATCAATTCCCTTATGCATCCGTGCGCATCAACGCACGAAGTGCTTTTTATGATAATAGGAAAGTGAGAACTTTCCTATTATCATAAAAAATGCCGCACGGAAGGAAGCAATCTCCCTCCGGCGGCATTTTTTTCACATGTGCTGTAACAGTCCGGATATGCTTTATGAAACAGCATATTTCTCCAGTATATTCGTAAAATGCATATCTTCCTCATGGTATCGAACGGTCAGTTCCTTGGTCAAATCCAGACTCAAAACTCCCATCAGGGATTTTGCATCTATTACAATACGATTGTATGAAATATCCACATCATAATCGCACTTTTCGGCCGCACGAACAAAATCTTTCACGTCCTCAAACTGTTTCAGCTTGATTTTTTTCACTGACATAGCAGACACCTCCACGAAAAACAGCTACTTTTTTGTTTTCCGCATTATTGCATTTTTGCCTTTATTTGTCAATACCAAAATTTTTTTGAGAAGCCCCGATTCCATATGCAAATATGGCTGTTTTATCACAGATTTTCGAAAAAAGACCGCATATTTTCGTCAAAATCCTTCTATTCTCTTTTGAGGCGGCCGCAGTATCCCGCTATGTTTTCTATGTTTTTCCCGGTAGGTTCTTTAAATTTTACATAAATTAGCTTACTCAGCTTCTTCCTGAATATGCTCTGTCATGTATTTCCAAAATTTTTTTGGCATAAAGTTCATCTGACACCGGGGATTTGTGCGCTCCTGGATAGCGATACTTTTTACGAAGCCCTTCCACAGCCGGGCATATTCCTGCTCTTTCTCTGAATACCGGCGGATCAGTTCTTCGTCTATATCAGCCTCCATTAAGATCACCCACGGCTTCTGCGCCCGGTGAACCAGGCACTGACGATGTGTCCGGTCATAGATCATAAAATCTACCATGGGGAAACGGTCGGAAAAATGATCCCCCAACAGCGGAAGCACTTGATTTTCCGGTTCTATCTCCGAGCACATCACCCCATTCTCCAGCTCCCGGAAACGCACAAACATCCGGTAGCGGTGCGCCTCGTTCCCAACCGTGCGGGATAATTCAAAAACCCGCAGTACCGACGGCTCCTGAAGGCTGCGGGTAATATTTTTCCGCTTCCATACCGCAAGCCCCAGCACAATGGTGCGGAAAATATCTTCTCCCCGATGGGCATCCCCGGACAGCGCCGCCTGATAAAGTACCTGATAATCCTCCATGCCCATCCTCCTGCGTATGGTAGACGCAACACTGGCAGCTTTTTCATGATCCGTCTCTACCGAACGGTAGCGGGTAAAAAGCCGGCGGTTCTGATACTCTCCCGCCTGCACAGAAACGTTCATCAGCCCCAGCTTACTGGCCCAGGCATCATAAACAGCCGTAAGGATGCCGTCTACGGATTCTTCACATACAAAAACCGTGCATTCCTCCTCTTGTTCCTCTATCGTACTGCGCATCTTATTTTCCGCCCCCCTTCTGTCCGCACTCTGCTTCGCCCCGTGAAAATCCCTGCTTTTCTCCAGCCCCTTTTTTGCTCAGGAAACACCGAACTGCTCCGAAAAATCATCAAACAGCGTCATCTGCCGGTAGCCAGCAGCTTCCAGGGGCACTCTTTCCTCCGCCGCCAGCAGATTCCGTAAAATAAAATCCTCTTCCATCCTCAGCGGATACATGGTCCTTCCATTGCAGGTAATAAAGTAAAGGGCCCGCTTCAGGACCACCCCCATCTTTCCCAGGCTGCGGTAATCCAGTCTGCCGAAACGCCGGGCCTGCACAATGCGGCGGGCAGATTTCGGCCCAATGCCCGGGACCCGCAGAAGCGTCTCCAGCGAAGCCCTGCTTACCTCCACCGGAAACAGCTCCAGGTGCGCCAGGGCCCAATCACACTTGGGATCCAAAAGCGGATTGAAATTCGGATGTTTTTCATTCAGCAGCTCTCCCGCATCAAAGCCATAATACCGCATCAGCCAGTCTGCCTGGTACAGGCGGTGCTCCCGCAGCAGCGGAGGTCCGCCGGGAAGCGCCGGGAGCTGCGCATCCTGATTTACCGCCACAAATGCCGAATAAAAAACCCGCTTCAGGCTGAATTTCTTATATAAGGCTTCTGCCACAGAGATGATCTGGAAATCACTTTCCGGCGTAGCTCCGATAATCATCTGCGTGCTCTGCCCTGCCGGAACAAACCTAGGTGCCTGACGGTACCGTACCAGGTCATAGCTGTTTTCCTGCATTTTTTCCTGAACCTGGCGCATGGGCAGCAATATCTTCGCCCGGGACTTATTGGGAGCCAGCTTTTTCAGACTCTCCGCCGTAGGCAGCTCCAGATTTACACTCATCCGGTCTGCCAGGAACCCGGTTTTTTCAATAAGCAGGGGATCCGCTCCCGGAATGGCCTTTACGTGGATATAACCGCGGAAATGGTATTCCTCCCTCAGGCGGAATAAGGTCTGATAGATCAGCTCCATCGTATAATCCGGACTGTGCAGAATCCCGGAGCTCAAAAACAGGCCTTCGATAAAATTCCTCCTGTAAAACTCCATCGTAAGCTGGCAGACCTCCTCCGGAGTAAAGGAGGTGCGCACCACATCGTTGGAGGAACGGTTCACACAGTATTTACAGTCATAAATGCATTCATTCGTAAAAAGGATCTTCAGCAGAGAAATGCATCGTCCATCCGCAGAAAAGCTATGGCAAATACCAGGAGCCGTACAGTTCCCCATATGCTTTCCGTCCCCCCGCCGGTCCACACCGCTGGAGGTACAGGCCACATCATATTTAGCCGCATCCGTAAGAATATTCAGTTTTTCGTATAAGTCCATTTCCTGCTGAATATGCATAGATCCTCCACGAGCAAAGAACGTATGTTCGTTTTTCTTCTATCATATACCCATAGAAAGGAATTGTCAAGCATATCCTTACAGGCCGTCACTGGGGCTTCCGTTTCACGGCAAAATGGAGCGGTATCTTTCTGCGCACCGCTCCGTCATCCGGCCCGGCACAAAGCTCTTCTTTTCCAGAGAAACCACCGGCATCACTCCCATCAGGGAATTTGTCACAAAGCATTCCTCCATTTGGAGAACATCCTCTTTTTTCAAAACCCTTTCCTCCACTGGAAAATGCTCCAGGATAAACCGCCGCAGGATCCCCGGAAGAAGGCCGCAGGAAACGGGAGGTGTGTAAAGCCGCCCTTCCCTGGCAAAAAAAATGTTCGAAACCGTGCCCTCGCAAAGCTCCCCCCGGCTGTTTAGAAAAATCTGTTCATCTGCACCCAGACCTGCAGCCCTGCGCTTTTCCAGAATGCAATCCCCATAGTTCAAAGTCTTATGGCGCACCAGCGGCGAAGTTTCGTTGCGGTACACGCCGGAATAAACAAGCGCAAAGCCTTTCCGTGCGCTTTCCTCTGTATAAGGATTCCGGCGCATGGTGAAAACCTTATTCTCCCCTGACACCATGATTTTCAGCGCATGATGCGCTCCATCCTGAGAGGAAAGAAATGCTCTGACCTCTGTTTCTGTCACCGTCTGCTTTATCCCCAGCTCCTCCAGGGAGGCATGAAGGCGTTCCAGATGCCAGTCCAGCAGCAGCGGTTCCCCCTGCTCCACGCTGACCGTTTCAAAAACCCCCAGGCCAAATTGATACCCTTCGTCTAACGTAATCTTCATCCTTTTTTCCTCACAGTTTCTCCAGCCGGGATACGCCCAGCACCTCCAGCAGCGCTTTCGCCTTCTGCAACGTTTCTTCGTATTCAAATTCCAGCTCGGATTCATAGGTGATCCCGCCGCCCACGCCAAGATGATAAATACCGTTCTGATATAATGACGTGCGAATGACAATATTAAAATCGCAGTCTCCGTCCAAAGACAGATAGCCCATGGAGCCGGTGTAAAGATTCCGGCGGCCGTGCTCCAGCTCATCAATCAGCTCCATTGCCCGCAGCTTCGGCGCCCCGGTAATGGAACCGCCCGGGAAAGCGGCCTCCAGAAGATCCATGACGGTCAGCTCCGGACGCAGCGTTCCCACAACGTTAGAAATCAAATGAAAAACGGTTGCATAGGTTTCTACGGCAAACAGCTCCGTCACCTGTACGCTGCCCGGAATACATACCCGGTTTAGATCATTCCGCTCCAGATCCACGATCATCAAAAGCTCGCTTTTGTCCTTCTCCGACTGCTCCAATTCCAGCCGCAGGGCAGCATCCTCCTGGGGCGTACTTCCCCTTTTTCGGGTACCCTTGATGGGCCGGGTCTGAATCCGCCCTTTGCGCATCTGCAAAAAGCGCTCCGGCGAAGCACACACCACCTGAAAATTTCCGTAATTAAAATATCCGCCGAAGGGCGAAGGATTGCTTTTCCTCAGCTTTTGAAACATCTCATAGGGCGGCACATCGCTTTTTATCTGAAGCTGCTGGGTCATATTTGCAATATAGATGTCCCCTTCAATGATGTAGTGAATCATTCGCTGTACGGCATCCATATAATCTTCTTTTTTAAAATTAGCCGTTACTGCGGCATTTTGCCTCACGGAATCCATTTCCTCCCGGATTTCCCCGCAGGACTCCTTCTCCCAGGCCAATTCCATCAGCTTGCACAATTCCTCCATGCCCGCCTCACACGTCTGTCCATGATCGTTGGCAATCAGAAACAACCGGCTCTTTTTATGATCTTCAATGATAAAATTATCATAGAAAATCAAAATGCTGTCAGGAATATCCACATCCTTCCCGTATCTGGCAGATACTCCCTCCTTTTTTCTTCCGTAATCATAGGAAAAATAACCGATCGCCCCGGAGGTCAGCGGAAGATCTGTCTTATTTTCCTCCCTGTGGGTTTTCAGATACCGTCTGACAAAATCTTCAAAGCTTTCCCGGCATACCTCCTGATTGACCGTAAACTGTTCCCCTTTCACCAGCTTCAGATAAGGGTTCAGGGCGATGATGGAATATCTGCCCAATTGGTTATTCAGCGAAGAATCCAGAAATACGGCATCCTCCTGTTCCTGTACCAGCGTAAAAATCCGTTCCATCGCCGGATACCGTTCAAACTCCCGTATCAATTGCATGTTCCGCCCTCCACCTTTCACAGATTTTATGAAAATTCATCAACAGCTCCCGCCCGTATTCGGTCAGCACTGCCTCCGGATGGAACTGCACTCCGTAAACGGGAAATTCCCGATGCTCCAGCCCCATAATCACCCCGTCTGCAGTCCGGGCATTGACCCGAAGCACCGGGGGCAGTTCCTCCCCGGACACGATCAGCGAATGATATCTGGTTACGGAAAAGGACTCCGGCAAACCGGAAAATACTCCGGTTCCATCGTGATACAGTTTTGAGATTTTGCCGTGCATGGGACGCTTTCCTTTACAAACCGACGCCCCGAAAGCCTGGCCGATCACCTGATGCCCCAAACAAACACCTAAAATGGGAATCTTATTTTGAAACTCCTGTAAAACCCTTCGGGATTCCGCCGCATCCTCCGGCCTCCTGGGGCCGGGCGAAAGGAGAATCCCTTCCGGCTTCAAAGCATTGATTTCCGACAGCGTCACCTCATCGGCGCGCCGGACCAGAACCTTCTGTCCCAGCTCTCTTAAATAAGCGGACAGATTATAGACAAAAGAATCATAATTATCAACCATATAATACATAAACGGACCTACCTCACTTTCATCGGATTCACAGTCGTTATCCTAAGGTGAGATTAGGTCCGTAACCTGCATGCATGATATTATAAATGGCACGGGCGAATCTGTCAATCATTCCGGCCGGCTTATAATTTTCTCAAAATTTCCGCTGCCTGCTCCAGATAAGGATTTTGGATATCGGCAAATTTGCCGGCATCCGCCGCCTCCGCCAGGGAAGGATCAATGGGCATCTGCCCTGCCAGGGCGATTCCCAGCTCACTTGCGGTTTCTTCAATGTGGCTTTCCCCAAATACCCGAATGATCTTTCCGCAGTCCGGACATTTCAGAAAGCTGTAATTTTCAATCACGCCCAAAACCGGAATATTCATGGCCTCCGCCATATGAAGCGCTTTCTTCACGATGAGCTGTACCAGCTCCTGCGGAGACGTAACCACCAGAATACCCTCCACCGGAAGAGACTGAAATACCGTCAGGGGAACATCGCCGGTTCCGGGCGGCATGTCCACCAGCAGATAATCCAGCTCCCCCCAGATCACCTCTGACCAGAACTGTTTTACCATATTTGCGATTACCGGTCCTCTCCAGATCACCGCCTGCTCCGGATCCGGCATCAGCAGATTCAGAGACATCACCTTAACATCGTTATCCGCCAGCTCCGGAAGGATCCCCTCCTCCGATGCCTGGGCCGGACCCGTCAGGCCGTACATTTTCGGAATGGACGGGCCGGTGATATCCGCATCCAGAATACCGGTCCGGTATCCCATAGATGCCAGAAGGTTTGCCAGGGAAGCCGTAACCATAGATTTTCCCACGCCTCCCTTTCCGCTGACCACGCCGATCACATGCTTCACCTCCGTATATGCATTCGGCGCCACCTGAAAGCTCTGAGGCTTTGCGGCGCTGGGACAGCCTTCACAGCTTTCCTTCGAACATGATGAATTACTGCAATTTTTTTCAGCCATTTTGATTTCCTCCTATTCCAAGAATGCCTGCTGCATTCTGTTTTTCAATCATTCCTGTTTCCCGGCACAGCCGATGAGCCGGTCTGTAAAAAGCCGTCGCTACAGCTTAACCTGCTGTGCTGCCGGAGTAACGGCCAGCCCTCCCGCCCCGGTCTCCCGGTACATGGACGACATATTTCTTCCGATCTCTCCCATGGCGTCAATTACCTGATCGATGGGAATAAAGCTGCGGATGCCGGCCATCGCCATATCGGAAGAGGTTATGGCATTGACTGCACCGATCACATTGCGCTTTACGCAGGGCACCTCCACCAGGCCGGCCACCGGATCGCATACCAGTCCCAGCAGGCCCTTCAGCGCCAATGCCGCCGCATCTGCGATCTGCTGGCCGGTGCCGCCCCGCAGATAGGTCAGCGCTGCCGCCGCCATCCCGGAGGCCGCTCCGATTTCCGCCTGACATCCGCCCTCTGCACCGGCAATGGATGCCCGCTCCGCAATAACGCCTCCCAGACCGGCGGTAATATAGAGGGCTTCCAGCACCTTCCGGTCCGGAACCTGGTACTTCCTGCTGTACGGGATCAATACTGCCGGCAGCACACCGCAGGAGCCCGCCGTAGGGGCAGCCACGATCCGTCTCATACAGGCATTGGATTCCGCCATGGAAATTGCCTGTGCCATCACCTCTCCCAGAAATGCTCCGCTGACGCAATCCCGGGCATAGTCCTGCATTTTCCGGCCGTTTCCTCCGGAAAGGCCGCTGGCGGATCTGCGTTCTCCGTCATAGTCCGCACTGGCTTCCTTCATCGCCTCCCACATATGCTGCATCAGGGCCAGCGATTCCTCATCGGTAATTCCCTTTTCCTTTGCATCGGAGCGAAGGATGTAATGCCACAGCTCATCTCCTTCCGCCTCGCTCGCTCGGATCAATTCTTCAAAACCGGAAAATATCATACTGCACTCTCCTTATCCAGGTAAGTTACCTTAATCACGCCTTCCAGATGAGCCAGCCACCGGATGGCATCTGCGGGAACCCTCTGGTCCGTCTCTATTACCATTACCGCATAACCGCCCCGCATATTGCGGTACAAATTCAGGGTCGCTATGTTCACGGACTTATGGGCCAGCATGGAAGTCACCTCTGCCACATGGCCCGGCTGATCCAGGTTATGGACGATCAGCGTGGGATAATCTCCGGAAAAGTTTGTACTGATTCCATCGATTTCTACAATGCTGATCCTTCCTCCTCCCAGAGAGGACGCAATGATTTCCAATACCCTGCCTTCTTCGCCCTTCAGCTTTAGCTGCACGGAATTGGGATGGGCTTCCTTAAGCTGCACAGCTCCGATGGTAAATTTCAGTCCCTGCTCCCTGGCTGTCTCAAAGCTTTCCGGTATCCGGATGTCATCCGGCTGCATCCCCAAAATCCCGGCTACCAGCGCCCGGTCCGTACCATGGCCTTTTCCGGTCATGGCAAAGGAACCGTGCAGATTGATTTCCGCCTCCACCGGCTTCTCTCCCAGCAGCTCTCTGGAAACATATCCGATTTTCACCGCTCCCGCCGTGTGAGAACTGGATGGGCCCACCATGACAGGTCCCAAAATGTCAAAAATATTCATTGCCGCTCCTTTCCGTGCTTCTGTACTTCATAAGTTACTCTCCCACGTCCTGCTCCAGGAGACGCTGCAGGTACTTGCTTACCACCCGGGAAAAATTCCGAATGTCCCGTATATAAGCAAAATCCTTGCCGAAAATCCGTTTTTCAGCAGCAAGATCTCTTTCCTGCCCGGAAAATACCCCCAGCACATAGATTCCGCTTCCCCGCAGCTTGCGCACCTCAAAGGCGGTATCCGTAATGGCGTATTCGCCGGAATAGGGCCTGGGATTCCGGCTGCCCGGCCGGTTGACCACCACATCATTGGGGCGCCCATCGCTGAGCACGATCAGAATCTTATGATCCTCCGGCCGCTGCAGCAAGGCATCTCCCGCTGCCCGGATGGCCAGACCGTCCCGGTTATTGGAGGAGGTGGTAAAGTTCAAAACCTTTTTATTCTCCGACCGGGGCGCATCAAAATCCCGGAACCGCTGCATCACTGTATAATCCCAAAAGGTACAAAAGCTCATAATCTGATGGGGCAGACCTGCATTGCTCAATGCTTCACTGATGATATAGCCCTGCAGAGCTACCTGACCCTGGCGGTCCCGCTGGGAACCGCTGGCATCCATCAGGATGCTGACCGCAAATTCATTGCTGTTTTGCTTTGTGGAGCGGTAGAACAGCTTTCCGGGATCTGTCCTTCCGATCCGCCAAAGCCGTCTTGGGATCACGGTTCCATAATCCCCATACAGCCAGTCTGTCTCAGTGCGCAGCCGCAGAGAACGCTTCAGATAATCCGTCATGGTTTCCACATTGCGCTTCATCACATTTTGTGTGTTCAAAAACAGCCGGTAATTGTTTTGCGCCTGCTTTTTGGCATTTACATACTGAGCATTCATCATCACCGGATTTTCCAGAATCCCATCTGTATAATACAGGCTGCAATCGCAGTGCGCACCCCTGCATAACCTGTAGTTTACCCGTTTTTGCTCCTGCTCATCCAGATAAGAACGCCCGTAGTTTTTCTCCATATAACTGTATACCTTCCGCAGGGCCTCCTCATCCAGCACCACAATTCGCCGTTTCCGGGTTTTCTTCTCCTTTTCCGCTTCCCGGTCCGCCCCATCCAGCGCCGTCACCTGGTTTTCCACCGAGCGCAGGTACTGCTCCATCAGATCCCCGCTGGCCTCCTCTTCCAGAAAATCCTTCCAGGGAAATTCCTGCATTTCCTCCAGCGTAGCCGCCAGCACATGCTCCAGGCCGCCGTGCCTGCTCTCAAAATGGGGATCAATGATGGAATTATAAAGAGCATCCACCACCCGGATCAGATCCATAGAAGTTTCGGCCGTCTCCAAGGTCCGCAGCTTTTTCAGCGGCTCCCGGATCCTTGCCTCACAATCCCAGCGCCCATACAGCGCTCCCCGCATCATCACCAGCTTTATCTTTCCCGTCAGTGTCTGCGTCAGCTTCCTGAACTTATGATCCAGCAGGTATTCATAAGCCTTTTCCCGAATCTCCTTTACTCCCGGCCGTTCCGGAAGGATCCTGGGATAAGAAGCGGTCTCCACACTAAGCTGAGCCAGATCCATCAGAGGCCCTTCCTCCGCCCCGTAATAGATCTTTTTTAACAGATACATGGCAAACGCATCCTTATCAAAAAAACGGGCAAATGCTCCCTGCTTCACTGCATCGTACATAGACACATACTTTGATTCCGCAAAAGATGCCAAATCCAGTCTTGTGTCCAGTTTATAATTGCCGCTGACGGTCCACATCAGATTTTTCATGCGGTTTTCCGTTTCCAGCCTATCCTCTTCGTAATCGTAGGAATCCCGGTTCATACTCTTTTCTCCCTGCTCCTGCCCTGCATCCGTGTGCATCCTCAGGGCTTTTCTTTCATCCGAAGGACCCGAAGCTTCAAAGCCACAGGTTCTTTCCGATTAAAAAGAAAATAACGCTGCCGCCGTCCAGTCCGAAGGGATTCTGGTCATCACAATATCCTCCACCAGCTCCCGTTCAAACACATCAAAGCTTTTATTTACGATACCCATACGAATAGCCAGCCGGGGAGAAAGGCCGCCCCGCACCGTTTTCAGCGCCCCGATCAGTCCCCTCAGATCCAACGGCTTTGTGGAAATCTCATGGTTCAGCGCCTTGGTCTGCAGATCCATAAACAGGCCACAGATCTGTTTCATTCCCTCCGCCTTCATGTCCGGAAAAACCCGGTAAAGCACCCTGGAAAGATTCTCCTCGCTGACCGAGGGCATATCGATCACCAGGAAACGGGAAACCAGCGCCTCATTCAGCTCTCTGGTGCCCGCATAGCCGTAATTCATGGTGCCGATAAAGCGGGATGCCTCATGCAGCACCACCCGTTCATATCCCGGCACATCAAGAATCCTGCGGTAATCCAGCACTGCATGAAGCACGGATACCGCATCATTCTTCGCCATATTCACTTCATCCAGAACTGCGAAGCCTCCGTTTTTGGCAGCCTCATATACCGGTCCGGTGCGAAGCTGAACTTCATTGTTGCGGAACGTATCGGTACCGATCAGGGAGCTGCTGTCCGTATTTACATGGAAGGAAATATTATAAAGCGGCCTTCTAAACAGCCAGGCCAGATTTTCTGCCAGCACATTTTTCCCCGTTGCCTTGGTTCCCGTCAGAAGGATATTCTCGCCCTGCAGCAGAGCGGCCGCCGCCATCTCAAAAACTTCCTTCCCATAGAAGGGCATCTGGGGACATAAAACCCGGTCCTTTTCCTTCTCCGATACCGGATAGCGCTTCCGAAACTGCTCAATGTCCTCCAGAAGTCCTGCATCCACCTGCTGTTCCTCCAAACAGCTTCTTATCTCATCCATTCCTTTCCACTCCTGTTTTCTGTTTGTATCTGCCTCTGATCTGCCGGCAACGCCGGGGGATTTTTCAAATTTCCGTAAAGGAAAAGCGCTCCCGGATGCCTGATGCATTGATATCATACACGATCGTCCCATTTTCCAGCACGGTCTTTTCAAATGTAATGTTTTTATCCTTAAATTTGTTTTTCACGTAAGCATCCGTATCCTCTGTCTCGATCTCATCAAAAAATACATCCCGCATCTGATTGTTTGCACACTGGTTAAAAATCTCCCAGACTGTCTCGTAGCTTTTCATTCTGCCTCCGTCTCCTTTCCTTTTCCGTCCGCCCGCTGCCGGAAACGGCACCCATGCGCATCTGAAGTTGAGTATGCCATCTTCCTTTCCATCTGTCAAGAAAGGACTATCCCGGGAATTACTTCATCCGGCTGCGGAAAAAACGGCACTCGTCATCGTTGCACTTCTGCCCCAGGGGCTCCTGGATCGTCACATGGAAAACATGATACAGCGGATTCTCCTCATCCCCATAAACCACATACTCATAAGGAACCTGATTTTCCTTCAGAGCCTTCTCCAGCAGCGGCGCATGCGGTCTGCAGAAATCGCCGACGCAGGTCATCAGATACACCGGCGGATATGCCGGCGTCACATGATCCGGCACATTGATCAGGCGCTTTTCTTCATCGGATCCCTTTTCCGGCAGAAACTCCTCCACCAGCTCCGTCGTCGGGCCCCCCAGAGGAACATAAACACCGCAGTTTAGCCCCAATGCCTGCGGAACAAAGCCCCGGGGCACCTGAAAAGAATAGTTTGCGGCATACTCCGGATTCGTACAGATCGCCGCATATAATCCGGCCAGATGCCCTCCGGCAGAATCCCCTACCAGAAACACCTGCTCCATATCCAGCAGGTACTTTTCCTGATTTTCATACATCCACTCAATTACACGGTTGGTATCCTCCAGGGGCGCCGGATATTTTACCTCCGGCGCCAGCCGGTAGGTAAAGTTCACCACAGCAAAGCCCCGACGGGCCAGGCTCATACAGTAAAATTGATACAGCTCCTTATCCCCGTATACCCAGCCTCCGCCATGCACGCTGACGATGACCGGCAGCCTTCCTGCCTGCCCCCTGGGCCGGTATACATCCAGCACATTCCACTCCGGATCCGCACCATACCGTATATCATCAAACCGTTCCACATCCTCCGGCGTAGTCAATCCTTCGTCTCGCTTTGCATCACTGATCTTCCACTCTCTCCTTATCGTATCGCTCTTTGCTGACATCGTTACATCCTCCTTTTTCATCTCTGTTCCAGTTATCCCTGGTTTCATACCTGATCCCGCCCGTTATTCTCCGGATATCCGCCCGCTTCTCCTCCCTTGACCGTATCGGCTGATCGGTGCTATACTTCTACCAGACAATGTCCAAACCCCGCTTTCAATAGCATATCTGCGCCGCGGCTTAAGGCGGCAGAAGGGAGGATTTTATGATTTTTGCCATTGATATCGGAAATACCAATATTGTTCTGGGCTGCATCCAGGACCGGAAGATCCTGTTTACAGAACGGCTGTCCACGGATCACTCCAAAACGGACCTGGAACATGCCATTTCCATTAAAACGGTCCTGGAACTGCATCAGATCAATCCCCGGGACATCGAGGGCGCCATCATCGGCTCCGTAGTCCCGCCTCTCACCGGCCTTTTCCGGGAAGCGCTGCGCAAAATCACCGGCCGCAATGCCCTGGTGGTCGGCCCCGGCATAAAAACCGGCCTGAATATCCTGATGGACAATCCGGCCCAGATCGGCAGTGATCTGATTGCCGCCGCCGTAGCCGGCATCGCAGAATACCCGGTGCCGCAGATCATTATTGATATGGGTACTGCCACTACGATCTCGGTTATCGACCAGCACAAAAATTTCATCGGAGGTATGATCCTGCCGGGTCTGCGGGTATCTCTGGATTCTCTTACCAGCCGTACCTCCCAGCTTCCCCGCATCAGCCTGGATCCCCCAAAGCGGCTGATCGGAAAAAATACGGTGGAGAGTATGAAGAGCGGCATCCTCTACGGAAATGCCTCCTGCATCGACGGGATGATCTGCCGGATCGAGGCTGATCTTGGCCAGAAAGCCACCGTCATCGCCACAGGCGGTCTGTGCAAAAGCATTGCTCCCCTCTGCACCCGCGAAATACTTTTGGATGACGCTTTGCTGCTGAAGGGACTTCTGCTCTTATATGAGAAAAATATAGCATAAATCAAAAAGAAATACGAGGTAGAAAATATGATTCAAGAAAGATTGGCTGCTCTGCGCAGTCTGATGAAGCAGCATCAGGTGGATGCCTATCTGGTGCCCACCGATGATTTCCACTGCTCCGAGTACGTGGGAGAATATTTTAAATGCCGGGAATTTATAACCGGATTTACCGGTTCCGCCGGAACTGCGGTAATTACCATGGATATGGCCGGCCTCTGGACAGACGGAAGATATTTTATCCAGGCTGCGGGCCAGCTTGCGGGAACCGGCGTCACGCTGTACCGGATGGGCGAGGAGGGTGTCCCAACCGTAGAGCAGTTTCTGCTGGATACCTTAAAGCCGGGACAGTGTCTGGGCTTTGACGGCCGCACGATGACCGCACGGGGCGGAGAAGAGCTGGAAAAGAAGCTGGGAGAAAAGCAGGTGTCCGTTTCCTGCCATATGGATCTGGTGGGAGACATCTGGACCGACCGCCCGGCCCTGTCCTGCCGCCCGGCCTGGAACCTTGACTTAAAATATGCCGGAAAGCCCCGCACAGAAAAAATCGCTGACATGCGCAAAGCCATGGCGGAAAAGAAAGCGGACTATTTTGTGCTCACTTCCCTGGATGACATAGCCTGGCTTTTGAATATCCGGGGCGATGATGTAGCCTGCAATCCCGTAGTCCTTTCCTATCTGTGCATCACCCAGGGACAGGTTCTTTTGTTTGCCCAGCCCCAGGCATTTTCCGAGGAGCTGACTGCCTCGCTGAAGCACGACGGAGTGACTCTGCAGCCCTACAATGATGTTTATGGCTATATAGCCGGGATTCCTGCCGGAAAGACCATGCTGCTTTCCTGCGCCGTTTCCAACTATACCCTGAAAAAATCCGTTCCGGAGGGCGTAAGGATCCTTGATGAGGATAATCTTTCTCTGCTTCCCAAAGCCATCAAAAACCCGGTAGAAATGGCAAATATGAAGAAGGCCCATATCCGGGACGGGGTTGCCGTTACCCGGTGGATGTACTGGCTTAAGCAGAATATGGGGAAAATAGAAATTACGGAATTATCCGCCTCTGCCAAGCTGGAGGAATTCCGCCTTCTGGGAGAGCATTACCTTGGGCCCAGCTTTGATCCCATCGTCGCCTACGGTCCCCACGCCGCCATGTGCCACTACTCCTCCACTCCAGAGACAAACGTGGCTCTGCAGCCGAAGGGACTTCTTCTGGCCGATACCGGAGGCCAATATCTGGAGGGAACCACGGACATCACCCGTACCATTGCCGTAGGCGAAACGACCCGGAAAGAAAAAGAATACTTTACCAGAGTCCTGCGGGCGAATCTGGCGCTGGGAGCCGCCCGGTTCCTGTACGGATGCGACGGTAAAAATCTGGATTATCTTGCCAGAGCGCCCCTTTGGGAAATCGGCCAGGATTACAATCACGGCACCGGCCACGGCGTCGGATATCTTCTGAACGTCCATGAAGGCCCCAATGATTTCCGCTGGAAAACCCGGGCCGGACGTCCGGCCCCTGCCGTATTTGAGGAAGGCATGATCACCACCGACGAACCGGGATTCTACCTGGAAGGCGAGTTCGGAATCCGCCATGAAAATGTAATGCTGTGCCGGAAGGCCGAGAAAACAGAATTCGGCCAGTTCATGGAATTCGAAACGCTGACTCTGGTGCCCTTCGACCTGGATGCGGTCCTGCCGGAAGAGCTGTCCGAACGGGAGAAAAAACTGCTGAATGCTTACCACAAAAAGGTCTATGAAAAAATTGCTCCCGCCCTGAGCGAAAAAGAGGCCGCCTGGCTGAAGCAGGCGACCCGTGAAATTTAAGATATCGTATGGTTTTACCTTCCGCCCTGGGTGCGGCCGGCATCCTTTGCCCGTTCATCCCAATACGCACAGTCGGTTCTTCCGATGGTTTTTGAGGTGAACGGCGTTCCGTCATTTTTCTTATAATGCTCCGTAGCACGGATCACATATTTCGCCCCCACGTAAACAATGGGTACGTTGAAGAATACGATCAGGATATTGCCCAGATCTGAGAAGGCCCACAGGTTGCCCAGCTCCAGTCCCGCAATGTTGCAGAGGATGCCGAAGGCAGCTACAAAGAGGGCGATGATCCGTACTATGTTGATGCATACCTTATCCCTACGGATCCGGTTTGCCGCAATCTCAGAAAAGCTGATCATGCCCAGGAGGCAGGTATAGGCAAACAGGCAGAAGCACAGCGTCACCAGGAAGGTCACAATGCCGTTCATGGCCGTTCCGGGGGTCAGCTCCGCCACGGAGGCCGTAAACTTGGGCAGCTTATCCATTGCCGTCCAGGCCTCTGCTTCGGCTCCGGTCCAGCAGTGTGCCATAACCACCACAAAGCCGGTCAGCGTACAGATGATAATGGTATCCAGAAATACGCCGATGGAGGCAAGGATGCCCTGCTCACAGGGATGCTTTGCATCTGCTGCAGCCGCCGACATGGTAATCGTTCCCTGACCGGCCTCATTAGACATAAGCCCCCGTTTTACGCCCTGGGCCAATACGGTGCCGAATACGCCGCCAAAAAATGCCTGGGGCTGAAACGCTCCCCCAAACACAGAGGTAAAGAAGTAAGGAATGCGTCCCAGATTCAGCAGGATCATCAGCAGTACCACCACAATATACAATACTGCCATCACCGGTACCATCCGGTCCGTCCATTTCGTAACCTTACGGATTCCGCCGAAAGTAATCATAATCGTCAAAAGAATAATCAGCACACCGATAATATAATAAAAAACAGAGTCAGACGCAATGGTGATTCCTGTCACGATCTCCGCCATACGGCCAATGGACGATACCACATTGAAGCCCTGGGCCGGCAGGCAGCAAAGCGCATACAGGATGTAAAGAACAGACAGAAAAATACCGACCCAGACCTTGTTTCCCAGAAGCCGTCTGCCATAGAAGGGCAGGCCGCCCACAAACTCGTCATCCTTTTTCTCCTTAAAAATCTGAGCCAGAACACCCTCCATATAAGCTACCGCCATACCAAAGAAGGCAGATACCCACATCCAGAACAGGGCTCCCGGACCGCCAACTGCGATGGCCCCTGTTACTCCGATGATATTTCCCGGCCCTACGCGCATGGCCGAGCTGAGAAAGAAGGCCGCCAGCGGAGAAATTCCCGTCTCTACCACACGCTTCTCTGTCAGGATACGGATTCCCTTTTTAAAATGTGTCACCTGCATAAAGCCCAGCCGAAAGCTGAAAAAGATGCCGGAACCCAGCAGCAGAATGATGGCAAAAGAAAAATTGCCCAAAATCGGAATATTGCGATACCACGCAAAATTCGTGGGGAAATCCCAGAAAAAATCCGATAAAGGGCCAATAAAACTAAAAATACCGTTAATTGCTTCAAAAACTGACTGCATAACTACCCCTCCTCTTCCCAGCAGACGCTTTGCTCCCCGGCGCCCCGCTGTTCATATTATGATTGATTTGTTTCCTTCATGAATCATCCTATCAAAAATATGATCGAAAAGATAGTCATATTGTGCTGGATACCTTGCAGAAAGTGTGGATCCTTCTCCTATCTCCCCAGCTCCTCAAATATCCGGATCGCAGCTCCCACAATTCCCTTCTCCGCTTCTCCGTCCGCAAAGATAAGATCAAGATTCGCTGCCGGATAAGGCTTTCTTGTATGTGCCAGGACCCGTTCCCGCAGATATTCTCTGGGAAATCCCTTCATCTGAAGCAGGCCTCCCCCCAGGATCATATGATGGGGGTCCATAATATTCGCCATAGCCGCCACGGGAACCGACATATACTCTACAAAATCCCGCAGGACTGGCTCTTCTGCGTGCAGTGCAAAAAGATCCCCGATAAAATCCTCCGGATAATACGTTTTTCCAATCCGCTCCAGCGCTTTTCCGCAGGAAAACATCTCAATGCAGCCCTGATTTCCGCAGCTACAGGGATAATCGTTCATAGGAACCGGCAGATGCCCCAGCTCACAGGCGGTTCCGTTTTTCCCAATATAGGGCTTACCGCCGATATACATAGCCGCACCCAGGCCGGTGCCGAAATAGCAGCCGATGATGGTTCCGGCCGTATCCAGGCCGTACTTGCGGATATCACTGGCCAGGAGATAGTAAGCATCATGCTCGATATATACTTTATAGTTCAGACGCTTTTCCAGCTCTTCCACCAAATCGATATCCTCCAGTCCGGGGAAATTCGTGGAGGAATACAATCTTCTGCGCTGTGCGTCCACAACAGACGGACAGCCGATTCCGATGGCCGCAATCCTTTTTCCGTCCGCATAGGTGTCCAGATACCGGCGGATACAGGCAGCAAACTGCTCCACCGTATTGCCGGAGCCGTACACAGAGGCAGAGGAAAACACCTTTACCTCCCGGGCACAATAAGATTGATCCACAAGACCCAGCCGGAAATTTGTTCCGCCGATATCCATTCCTAAAATATATTCTTTTTCCATTCAAGACTCTCCATTATTTTTCTGCCAGCAGGTAGCTGCCTGCCTCCAGCAAAACAGGAGTCTCCTTTTCACAGATAATCGTCACATCACGCAGATCCATGGCCTTGCACAAAGAGGACTTTCCGGATTTTGAACTGTCTGCCAATACATAACATTCACGGGAATTCTTCTGCACGATCTGCTTTTTCTTTGATTCACGGGGATCAACCGTATTGATGCCCGCTTCCAGGGAAAAACCGGATACCCCGATAAAGGCTTTATCAAAATACATGCTCTGCAGCGCCGTATCCGTCAAGGGTCCAACCAAGGAAGAAGTCGAAATCAGAAGTTCTCCTCCGGTCATAATGCACCTTGCCCGTGCGCCATCCAGCTCCTGCACAATCGAAGCATTCGTTGTAACGATCGTAATCTCCTTATTCTTCAGGTACTTTGCCATACTCAAAACCGTACTGCCCGCATCCAGATAGATCACTTCCCCGTCCGAAACCAAACCCGCTGCATATTTTGCAATCGCATTCTTTTCTTTTATGTTCAGGATATTCCTGGACCGGAAGGAGGTCTCATACGAACCGGACATCTTCCGCGCCGCGCCGCCGTGAAGAAGAACGATTTCCCCCTCATTTGCCAGAGAGCGCAGATCCCGGCGTATCGTGGATTCAGATGTTCCCTTAAGAATTTTTTTGAAATCTTCCACCGTTACAATTTCCGTATTTTCAAAAGCCTGCAGCATCTGCCTCCGTCTTTCAAAAGGAATCATAACCCCACCTCAATATTCATTTTTTGTGAATATTATATATTATATTTCCATAATTTACAATAAACGTATCTGTGATTTTTCCTTCCTGCTCTGCCTGTTATGGTTATATATGATATTCCTCCAAAAGCTGTTCCCGGGTGGGCATAGAGTTCTGGGCTCCTACGCTGCGGATGGTCACTGCGCTGCAGTAAGAGGCAAACACACCTGCCTCATACTCATTCTTCCCCTGAAGCAGGCCGTAGCAGAAACCGCCCACAAAGGAATCTCCCGCCCCCGTTGTTTCCACTGCCTGTGTCCTTACCGCAGGAATTCTCTGCGCCAGGCCGTCTTTCACGATCAGGGCTCCCTCCTTTCCCAGCGTGCACACCCAGCAATTCCCATATCTGCGGGTCATCTGGGGCAGCAGCCGCTCTGCCTTTTCCATCGTATCAACCTGCTCTCCCAAATAGAAGGATGCCTCCACCTCATTTACCACAAAATAATCGCAGCTTTCCATCAGCTCCTCCGGAAGCGGGACGGCCGGAGCCGCATTCAGCAATACCTTTACCCCATAAGCCTTCGCCATGCGGATTGCTGCCGCCACCACCTCCGCCGGGATCTCAAGCTGGAGCACCACCAGGGCCGCTCCCCGGATCAGCGCTTCCGCCGCAGCCAGATCCTCCAGGCTCACTGCATAATTTGCGCCCCGGCTGATAACAGCCATAACGCTCCCGTCCGGGAAAACATCCACGATCCCCATGCCGGTCTCCGCATCTTCTGCGGTTTCCAGATAACGGGTATCCACCTTTGCTCCCTGCAGGCTTTCCCGCAGGGCGTTTCCCATCTGGTCGTCTCCCACCTTTCCGATCATGTAGGTGGGCACACCCAGCTTGGAAATCTGAACTGCCTGGTTTGCGCCCTTCCCGCCGCATCCGCTTTTAGAAGAAACCGCACTGGCTGTCTCACCGATCCTCGGAACATGCTCCAGCGACATGAAAATATCATAGTTTAAACTGCCTATTACAACCACGTAGTCCATCTCATCATTCCTTTTTATCTGATCAGTCTCTTTTCTTAATCCTGGACTCCAGTCTGTTCTGGATCACCTCGAAGAAAGCGGCGATAACAATAATCGCACCGGTTACAATATACTGGTAGAACGTATTAATATTCAGAATAATCATACCTACCTTCAGGGCTGCCAGCAGCAATGCGCCAAACACGGTTCCCAGGACGGAGCCTTTTCCGCCCGCCATTCTGGAACCGCCGATGGCACAGGCTGCAATCGCCTCCAGCTCATAGCCCTCCCCTGCCTTCGGGTTGCCGCTGCCCAGGTTGGAAAGGCTGATGGCGCCGGCCAGGGAAGCACAGAATGCACAGATAATATAGGCCCTGATTTTTACCCAGTCAATATTGACACCGGAAAGCCTTGCCGCTTCCTCATTTCCGCCTACCGCATACAGATAGTTGCCAAGCCGTGTTTTGGAAAGCACGATGCCCATAATAATCGCTACGCCAAGAAATACAAATACATAAACATAAATTCCATTGGGCAGCTTTGCATTGAAAATGCCCCGATAGCTGTTCGGAACCCCCACCACCGGAACGCCGCCCGTCACAACATAGGCGATGCCGCGGAACACATCCAGCGTACCCAATGTCGCAATAAACGGCTGGAGCTTCAGTTTTGTTACCAGCAGGCCGTTAATCAGGCCCAGGCCGCAGCCCAGCAGCAGGCCGATGATCAGCGACAGCACCGGATTCCACCCGGCAACTGTCATCTCAGCGATGGCAACGATGACAATGCCGTAGGCTGCGCCAACGGAAAGATCAATACCGCCGGTCATAATTGCGAACGTCATACCAGTGGCAATGATTCCGTTAATCGTGGACTGCTGCAGGATCAGCAAAAAATTAGCCCAGCTTAAATAGGACGAATCCATAATCGTGAAAAAGATATAAATCAAAAAGATACCCAGCAGCGTCACCAGCTCACGCTTGTTATTGTTTATTGTTTTCTGAACCTTATTCATGCTGTTTTCCTCCCATTGCGTATTCCATCGCCAGCTCCTCGCTCATCTGGCTCCGCTCAATTTCCCCGGTCTTTCGCCCTTCATACATCACAACGATCCGGTCACTGATCCCCAGCACCTCCGGAAGATCAGAAGAGATTACGATGGCAGCCTTGCCCTGCTCCACAAATTCCTCAATCAGGCGGTAGATCTCTACCCTGGCTCCCACGTCCACGCCCTTTGTGGGCTCGTCAAAAATCAGAACATCCACATCCGCAGACAGCCACCGGCCGATAATTACCTTCTGCTGGTTTCCGCCCGACATATTTGCCGTCAGCGTATCCGGTTTGGGAGGATGTACATCCAGCAGCTCGATGTACTTTTCACAGTTTTTTCTCTTTTTTGCCGTATCTACAAACCATCCCGTCATATATTTTTTCAGACTGGAAATCGCCATATTATCAATATTTGTGGAAAGATTCAAAAATCCCTGGGTTTTTCTGTCCTCCGGCAAAAGCCCGATGCCGTTTTTCAGCGCATCGCTGGAATTCTTAAAATGCATTTCCTTTCCTCTTAGAAATACCTTTCCGCCCTTCCGGTGATCCACTCCGCAGACCGCCCGCATCAGCTCCGTTCTTCCGGCGCCCACAAGCCCGGAAAATCCCAATATCTCTCCCCGGTGCAGTTCAAAGCTCACATCCCGGAACTTCTCTCCGCTGAGATTTTCCACCTTCAGCAAAACCTCCTCCGTTGCCATACAGGGCTTGGTCCTGGTTGCCAGCGCATCCACATCTCTCCCTACCATCATCCGGATCAGACTGGCCCTGTCCACATCGGCCACCTTTACCGTACCGATCAGGGAGCCGTCCCGCAGGATCGTTGCCCGGTCACAGATTTGGAAGATCTCCTCCAGACGATGGCTGACATACAAAATGGTTATTCCCTTTTTCTTTAATTCACCGATGACCCGGAACAGGTTCTCTGTCTCTTTCATGGAAAGAGACGCTGTCGGCTCATCCAGTGAGATAATTTTCGAATCATAATACAATGCCTTGGCAATGGCCATCATCTGCATTTCTCCTGCAGAAAGCTGCCCTGCCTTCGTCTCGGACCGAAACGTACAGCCAAGCTGCTTCAGTATGGCATTTACCTTCTTATTCAGTTCTCCCCGGCTTACAAAGCCTGCACGGGAAGGTTCGTGGCCCAGCGCCACATTTTCTCCTACACTGATATCCTTTACCACATTTGTTTCCTGATGTACCTTGGAAATCTTACCTTCCATAATCGCATCATTGGGATTTTTAAAATGCACGGTTTCGCCGAAAAGCCTAACCTCCCCGTCATACTCTGTATAAATACCGTGCAGAATATTCAGCAGCGTAGATTTTCCTGCGCCGTTCTCCCCCAGCAGCGCATGTACCTCTCCCTGATCGACCGAAAAGCTTACGTCCTTCAGAACATGGGCACCCGGGAAATACTTATTTATCTTTTCAAATCTGATTGCTTCGCTCAAGAGACCACACTCCATCTTCTATACGGGCTGCCGCAAATCAAACTGTAAAGATTTTCACAGATCGCATTTACGGCAGCCCACATTTTTTCGTTATTTCAGTTTATTCTTGATGAAAACCCGCATCCATGGTGAATATTTACTCGAATGCTGCATCGCTCCATCCGATTACCTCTGCCGGATCGGAGTCGATATTGTCACTGCAGATCAGAGCCTGAGGAGTCCATACCACCTTGGGCATTTCCTGTCCGCTAAGCTGACGAACCATGTATTCCATGGATACCATACCTACATAGTAGGGGAAGGAGTCAACCGTTGCATCCTGTCCGCCGTTACGGATGGATTCGTAAGCCTCTGAGTCGCCGTCTACACCTACTACGTAAATGTGCTTTCCGGTTTCTTCTTCATAAGCCCGAACGGCTTCTACAACGCCCAGCGCCATATCATCATTGTTGCAGAATACCGCATCCAGATCCGGATACTGTGTCAGCCATGTCTCAGCCAGCTCCTTGGATACCTGACGGTCCCAGTCAGCACTCTGCTGTGCTACAATTTCAATATTGGGAGCGATTTCTGCCATAGTCTCCACAAAGCCGTCCGTTCTCTCACGGGCTGCATATGCCGCCACCTTACCGATTACGACTGCCGCCTGGCCCTCGCCGCCCAGCTTCTCGGAGATCCACTCTGCTGCAAGAACACCGTTCTGATATGCATTGGGTCCTACAAAGTAGTTGGTATTCTGTGCTACACCGTCATTTACATTTACAGCAACCGTTGCATCGCCCTCGTTGCAGGTATCCACTGCAGCAGTCAGGTTTGAGTCGGAAATCGGGCTGAACAGGATTCCGTTGTAGCCCTTGTTAATCATGTTGTTCATGGTGGTGAGCTGTCCCTCTTCATCGCTCTCATCCAGGGCAGCCTGTACATCTACCGTCAGCTCCACGCCTGCCTGCTCCGCAATATAAGCGCCGCACTCTTCATAACCTTTTTTCAAAGACTGCCAGAATTCATTCTGAAGCTGTTTTACCAGACCGCCTACCACCAGTCCGTCCGGTACTTCCGGCATTGCGCCGAACTGCTCGCGCATCTGAGTCCAATCGATTCCGTTTGGATCCTTGTCCGGGTTAAACTCGTCCGCATATGCGCTCATTCCACAGACAGAAGCTGCCATTGCAAGTGTCAATCCCATTGCCAATACTTTCTTTCTTTTCATTTCTTCGTCCTCCTAATACATTTAATATATGTTTATTGTTATGCAAGAATATCCATCAGGAACTGCTGAGAAACAACCCCGTCGTTCTTGCTGATAACCTGTTCAAATTTGTCCATGCCTACCCGGTCGATCATATCAGAAATCTTTTTAAAGGTATTGATGTTTGCGGAAACCTCCCGCTTTGCATCCTCCCGAACCGGAAAGCTGTCAAAAAATACAACTCCGTCGTAACCGTATTTCTTCAGGTAATACACGAACTCAATGCACTGCGAAAGGTTTACGGAACCGAAAATCAGGCCGCTGTCCATAGAACAATAGCCATCGTTCAAATGAAGTCCGAAAAGCCGGTTTTCTTTTGCTGCCAGCATCATAGCATAAGAAGGATTGTCATGCTTCATCAGCATATGGCAGAAATCCAGGGTGACACCCATATTGTCCCGCCCGATTTCCTTCAGCGCCAGCATTACAGTGCCAATACTGTCCAGCATGGCATAATTGCGCGGTTCAAACGGCTTATACTCAATGCTGATTTTCAGATCGCTACCGTAATCGGCAATTTCCTGAAAGGCCTCTATCATTCGTTTCCATGCCGATTCATAATCCACCTGAAACGGATAATCATATCCGTCATAAGCCTGCCAAACCGTAACTACTTCTCCGCCGATCGCCCGGCAGGCATCGATTGCACCCTTACACAGATCGATCGCCTCTCTTCTTACCTTCTCATCTACATTGGTAAATTCGCCGTTTACGAAAGGCGCCTTAAAACGGGTAGCTACTCCATTCACCTTCATATCGCCAATCGCCTTTTTCAATTCCTCTATCTCATAATCCCGAAAATGTTCCGGATAATTAAATTCTAAATGCGTTACATCCGGCATTGAACGATACGTCTGAATGGTTTCCAGGAGATTACAATTGCCTTTAAAAATAAATGAATTCATCCGTCCTGCGAATTTCATTTTATATCCTCCTTTTTCATTTATTTGCAATTAATTTCATTTCCTGTCATTAATATTATCTTGAATTTCAGTTTTTGTCAATATCATTCATTTAAAATCATGTTTTTGCACAACTAACCAGTCATTTTCTCCGTTTCAAATCACTTCTTTTAATCATTTTTCACAAATTTTCAAATTTGAGTCATTTTATGTCATGATCTGTCCCTCATTTTCGAAATAAAAAAGGAACGGTTTGCCTTTCTCCAACTGTTTCAGGAGCACATAAAAAACCGTACCTTTTCCAATTTTTTTCATTTCCTCTATACCGGCCTCTGTATTTTTACAGCACAGTATTCTGCACCGTACCAACCGCAATATAGCGATCCAATACAGCCTGAACATCTGATCCCGGCTCCGCCTCCGTGCTGGCAGTGTACGCCGGCTTCAGATAAAAAACACCGCCCTTCTCTTCCGTCCGCTCATAATAATCCCGATAAAACGGATGCCGAGAGGGCTTCACGTCCCGTTGGACGCCTTTTATCCGGGCCGGGGAGCCTCCGGGAAAATTCACATTCCAGATACGGCCCGGTCCCGGATCCGTCTCCATCAGCTCCTTCGCAATGGGCGCCAGCCACTGGTCTGTCACCTCATAGCCCCCATCCCTTTCACCGGAAAAAGCGATGGCCGGTATTCCAAAGAGCAGGCCCTCCATGGCGGCTCCCACAGTACCGGAGTATAAAATATCCGCCCCCACATTGTATCCGTGATTGATACCGGAAAACACGAAATCCGGTTTCTGAGGCATCAGCCCTGCCAGCGCCGCCTTCACACAGTCTGCCGGAGTACCGTCTACCTGAAAGGCTGCCACTCCATCCACCGGAAAATCCACCCGTTTCACCTCCATCGGGCGAAATACCGTAATCCGATGGGACATGGCGCTGCACTGATCCTTCGGTGCTGCCACCACCACCTCTCCCAGGCCTGCGGCGGCAGCAGCCAGCCTCCGGATGCCCTCTGCCTGGATTCCATCATCGTTGACCACCAGTATTCTTCTTTTTCTATTCTCCATATTCTTCCCTCATCTGTCGTATCTTATTCTGTCCTCTCCGTCTGTGCAGTGTCAGGCGCCCTTTTTCTGCTCCTCCTCACTCTGTGCAGTGTCAGGCGCCCTTTTTCTGCTCTTCCTCACTCTGTGCAGCGCCAGGCGCCCTTTTTCTGCTCCTCCTCACTCTGCCGTCTGCGTTACGGTTCCTATAAAAATCGGATTCATACTGTCCGTGTCTACAATCATATAGAGGAACGGCCGATCCAGATAAACCTGGTAAATCTGCTGCTCGTCGTCCTCGCCCGGAAAGGCCGCCATTGCTTTTGTCTCCACAATCGTAGCCGCAGCCGCCTCTGTCCCATGCTCATTTACATCGATAAACGTCTTGTGCAGCACTCTGTCAACCCTTAAAGGGATATCTGATATGCCCGAAAAATCAGCAAGCTCCTGAAAAGCATCTGTGATTCCCATCTGCTCCAAAGCCGTATTCAATTCCACGCTGTACTCACTCTTAAATTTCGGAAGCTTCGTATACACCGTTGCCTCCCGGGCATTCTGCAGAACGCCGTACAGCTTCTCACCAGTCAGAGAAGAGAGATAATCCTGCAATGCCACCCCTTCCTCCGGAAGCAATGCGGCAAAGGCATACCGGGAGCCCTGATAATACTTCAAAAAGCCGCTTGCAGTATCATCGCTCAGATAGCTGCTTTCCTCAGAGTACATCAGCTTCGTTTCCTGTTCTGTTCCGTCCTCCTTTGTAAATATCCCATCCTCTATCTGGTATTCCTCATATGCTTTCGCCCACTCTCCCTGAAAAGCGATGGCATTGATCAGATACATCATAGAATCCGGGGAAATATCGTCCAGCATCCGGTCGATCCGGCCATTCGTTTTATCCGATACCCACTGATTCACACGCTCCAGCGCAGCCTCGTCAAAGGGAAGCGAAACCACTTCTGCTCCGTGATATCCTGTATTGGCCTCAAGAAATGATTCCTTTACCGCTCCTGCGCCGCCTTCCCCATTCAGCCAGATGGAATTCCCAATATTCCATTCACAGCCCTTGCTCTTAGCCAGCGCATCCAGATATACCTGCAGATACTGATTCAGCTCCGGCATTTTCATACCGAAAACAGCTTCCATCTGTGTCAACGTCTCTCCCGCTGCGCCATTTCCAAGCATGGCAAAAACCGCCATTACCGATACCGGGGAGATCATAAGATTTTCATTTTCCTGTGCACACTCCTGAAGCAGACGTACTGAAAAATCTGTAATCTGCACGCCGGCATCTGCCGTCCATGCAGTATTTTCCGTTTCTCCGTCTGTCTGAACCGCCTCTTCCGCAAAACACCCGAATGTCGAACTGCAGGAAATCGCAGCACCGCACAGCAAAGCCGTCATTTTTTTCCATTTATCTTTCATTCCAATGCTCCTCTCTCTTTTTTATGTGCAAGGATCTCTTGTCAAGGTTCATTATAGCATATCTCCAAAAACCTGCTATAGGCTCCCGCAATTCTTAAGAAAAAAAGTCGGTCCTACTGGTGTGCAAGATGAGAATTGTAAATATTACCGTTCACGTGTATGGAGGGAAGAAGCTGTCTGCATGACAAATAAGCAGATTTACATCTGCTTCAAAAAAGTGTAAGATAAGTTAATAGGCATTTCCGTCATGTTATATGCAATCAATTTTGCCCCTATTTCCTGCTTGATGTATTCTGACCCGCAGGCATGGAAGCTGCTAAGTCCAATTGTATATTTCAGCCTGCGGAAAGCCCCTTCAATGGACCATCTTGCATGGTATAGAAGTTTTATACGTTTTGGGAAAACTTTCTCTGCCGGTAGATTTGTGACAATACAATACCTTCATAGGAACCGTCAGATATAGGGAAGCCGTATGTCTAACCTTGTAGCTTAACTAATTGACATTGAGTGCTGAACTGTTACCACATTTCAGTCACCATACTATTCCCGGATACTGTAATACAATTATCATCATAAAAGAATTGTGAGGTTTTTCATGGAAGAATTTAACCCGCTGGATCGTATATACCAGCTCTGTGCCGAACGTAACTGGACCTGCTACAAGCTGGCCAAAGCCTCCGGCATCCCTTATTCCACACTAAATACAATGCTGAACAAGCACAATGCTCCGTCGCTTCCCACTTTGCAGAAGATCTGCTCCGGATTCGGTATTTCTCTGACGGAATTTTTCGATCCGGGTCAAAGCCACCAAGGCCTTACCGATGAGCAATCACATTGTCTGACCCTTTTTTCTGCTTTGCTTCCCGAGGAGCGGCGTCTTGCGCTGGCCTACATGCAGGAACTTGCCCGGAAATAAATATCCTCCGCCGCTTTGTTCCCATTTTTAAATAATAGCAGATGCTTTTTCTTCTCAGGATCATTTATTTGCCCAGATTCCCTGACCCTCTGATAGTAAGATGCATCATCTATCACTTTCCTTCCCCTGCCGAAATGGTGATTCAACAGATAAAAGGCCCTCGCATCCCCCTATTGGCGCTGCCTCCTGTTCTCTGTTCCGTTCCTGCTCGATGGCCTCAATTTTACTGAGCATAACATCCATGCTCCGGTTCATGCTTTCAATACTGCTTTTTAAAATGCTGAACGCATTTCCATATTCCGGATAATATTTCTTACAGTAGGACGCCATGGGAAGCAGGAAAACTGAGGTTTCACGAATATACTTTCTCATTTTCTGAAAGGTGAAGGTATACAGCGTGCTGCTGTTATGCAGACGATCACTCAGCTTGATAAGGGCCGCCTTGGGATTTTCCTCGATTTTTTTAAAGTAAATACTCAGCTCACGGTCGTTCAGGCCAGACTCCTTTGTCAGCAGCCGTATAATATCCAGAACCTCCTGCCCGAGATGGTACTCTGATACCAGTTCCTTCCCGCACAGCGGAAGCTTATTTCCACAATCCTCCAGAACATCATGAAGCAAAGCTGCCGCAAGAATCGTGTCATCTTCTATCCCATAGCTGATCAGTGTTGAGCAAACCTTCAGCGGATGAGAAATATAAGGCGTTCCGTCTTTACGATACTGATCCGCATGAAACTTGCGGGCAAGAGACAGGGCCATTCTGGTCTGTTTTAAATCCTTCCCCACGGCAAACCCTTTAATAAACATATAAGACTTGACATACTGCACGTTTTCGCTTTCCTTAAATTCGTCATCCATCTGAAGAATCTGATTTGTATCTTTCATAGCCTGTTCCGTCTCCTTCCGTCTGTGTATTTACATAGTTTCCATAGTCGATATACGCTCTATCCCGTTCAATCTATTCTATGTCCATTTTTACTCCACATAAATTATCCGAAGTTTCTGCCCCCCTCTTCCTACTGCAATTTTTTATCTCCTGTGTACTATCATAGTTTATTTCCGTTATGTTTGTAACGTATTTACGTCATATTGATCACTTATTCCCGTTGCTATGATGTTCGAGGAGATTTCATGCAATCAGCGTCTTTTCTCAATCATAGCATCCTTTTTTTCATTTTTTGAAAAGTATTTCCGCAATCGTTTGCCCGCAGGGCTTTTTTTCGTACAGGAAACTCAAGGAATTTCCTGTACGAAAAAACAGACACTCCACATCCGCTGTGAAATGTCTGTCTCCTGCTATTGATAAACACTCTGTTCCATATGATATTACGAATGCTTCCCGAACCTGTAATATCCCCTGGGATATATCATGCCGCTCTGTGCGGACTTCATGGTAATCTCAACCGTATCATCTGATATTCCCAATTCCGTTATCACTCCGTCTTTCCATTCCTCAGGATACAGCTCCCGGCCCTTCAGTTCCGTCGGAGCGACGCTTCCGTCGTTCAAATAGAGATTACCTGCATCATACTCCGCGCATGCTTTCTCATAATTCGGCGATACGTGGGTGTGCCCGGAAATATAAATAATATTTCCATAATGTTCCACCATATTTTGCAGATATTCGTTTCTGCTCAGATAGGCCTCCCCATTGCTTCTCTGCGGGTTGTGATCCGCCAGGGGCGCATGGCAGAGAATAATATGCCGCTTTGCATCTCTGGTTTCCGAAAGATGCCCATCCAGCCATTTCTCTGTGTCTTTTGAAAATGTCAATCTCCGAGGATGTGTCACACAGTCAAGCCCGATTATGTCAATTTCATTCACTGCCGCAGTCCAGTGCCCCAGACCGCTTCCGGCTATATCCAGCCCCATGTTTTCCGCCCTTCTCAGCAAACGCTCCTGAAAGTCAGCGTAGGGAACAGGAATGCCATCAAAATCTCTGCCGGAAACAACCGGCCAGTCATGATTTCCTGCAATGGGAAGCACGATCTTATCCGGCGCAGCATCCTCTATGCACTGAAGAAATTCCTGATACTGCTCCATCCTTCCGTCATTCACCTCATCTCCCGCCAACAGAATCATGTTACTCCCGGCCATCCTCAGCGCCTGCCTGATCCTTCCCGGTTTCTTCGCAAGATGCAGATCACTCATGACAGAGAACCGGCAGAAAGCCCTGTCCGCATCCGGTCTGCATGGAATATATTCCCCGGGAATGGCGGTAATGGCCTCCTCTGTCTTTTGAAAATCCGGCGAGATACATCTGACAAACACATGGGTAGCGCCGTAGGGAATTGCCCTGTGCCCATCGAACCTGAATTCTGCGTCCCCCGTGGGATTTACAGGCACATACGCAAACCCGCTCCACCCCGGTAACGGCCCCGCTTCATCCGCCCAATAAAGGGAAGCCGCCAGACTGCCTTTCGCCCTGATTTTAAATATTCCATCCGCCAAACCGGCATGATATAATTTTATTTTCAGTTCAGCCATAATTTCTCCCTGCTCTGTCCAAACCGCCTGCTGCTTCACATTGATTTTTATCTGGTACAGGCTCTTATTGGTTTCTGCGCCGGATTTCCTCCGCAGCCTTTCCCCGCTCCTCCGCAAACCTCTGCCAATTGTTTCTTTTTTCAAAATAAGAGCGGTCTGGAATCATGGAAACACCTGGAATTTCCTGTAATGCCTCATCCAGATACCACCAGTCATAATAGTCCTCCTCACCGTATCCATCTTCATCCGCGGGATCCTCACTGGACCAGGAGTGAACTTCTACAACTCCGTCCTCCCCCGGCTTTTCGATGGTATAGCTGCGTTTTGGGTCAAAGAACGTGTATCCCCGCTGTCTGAGAAGCTCTCCAGAACGATATCCCACCAAATCCAGAGGGAGCCTTACCGGAAGCACGGTGCCGGGGCGATATTTTCTCCAAAAGGGCGTGCCGATTAGAGCGTTTTTAAACCGGTCCGGATCCGTACATTCCACATATTCCAGATTTTCACAGCCATCAAAGGCATATCGGTTGATGCGGGTGACCCCCTGCGGAAGCACGACCCGCCGCAGTTGTGTACAGCCAGAAAAAGTTCCTTCCGGGATCTCCAAAACGCCCTCCGGAATCGTGATCTGGCAGATTGATTTACAGCCGGAAAAGGCGTTTTTATTAATTTTTCGCAATCCCCCCGGCAACAAAACATCGGTAAGCGCCCTGCAGTCACAGAATGCTGAAGCCCCGATTTCCAAAAGCATTTCCGGCAGCTCCAGCCTTTTAAGACTTGTGCACGCCAGGAAAGCATCATATGAAATTTTAGAGAGTGCTGCAGGTAAAACAACGGACTCCAGGCTCTCGCATTCACAAAAGGCTCTGGCATCCAAAACCTGGAGCTTCTCCGGCAGAACAACAGAACGCAGTCCGCAATGTTCAAATGCCCCGTATCCGATTTCTGTAACACCGGCAGGTATGGCCATATCTTCCAGATTGTAGCATCCTTTAAAGGCGAAGCTGCCAATTTTGCGCAGGCTCTCCGGCAGATCAATCCGTTTCAGGGCTTCGCAGCCGTAAAAGGCCCTCTCCCCGATTTCCAGCAATCCCTCCGGAATCACCACATACTCAGAGTTTACGGCCATAAAGGTCAACACGCCGTTTTCAATGACATATTCCTCACACGAAACATTATGTTGGATCGCTGGCCCCTGAGGCGCTTCCTTTCGTTTCCCATTTTCCAGCATTTCCTTTAAATATTCTTTCTTTTTTTCCATATTCTCTCTCCCCGCCTCCTAAGGTTCTCCCTGTTTTGTCCAAACCGCCTGCTATCTCACCCTGATTTTTATTATTTTCTGCGCTCCATAATATTTCCCTGTTGCGCATGCGTTCTCATAACCGGGCAGAAGTCAGTCATACCGGATACTCATTCTATCTTCCAGGCAACTGACATCTGCCGCAGTATCTTTGGAGAGTGATAAATTCTGCATCCGTGTAAGACCTGCCAGCACGCTGACATCTTCTACTCCTGTCCCCACCAGATTCAGTGACTGTAAATGATAAGCCCCCTCCAGAGCGCTGATATCCTTTACCTCTGTATTCTTCAGGCTCAGCTCCTGCAGTTGTGACAGCCCTCCCAGCGGGCTGATGTTTTCGACCTTTGTCTCCTCCAGCCACAACGCCTGCAGCCCGGTAAGACCCGCCAGCGCTTCGATATCCGCTACACTGGTCCTGGCCAGGCCCAACTGCCGCAGAGATGTCAGTCCGGACAGCGCATCAATTTTTTCCACTCCGGTATCGTACAGCAGCAAATCCTCCAGCCGCGTCAGTCCGGACAGCGCTGTAATATCCTGTATACCCGTATTGTGTAAATGCAACGTCCGCAGATTCTTCAGTGCGGAAAGCGCACTGATTTCTTTTACATCGGTATAGTCCAGACGCAATATCTCCAGTCCTGTCAGGCCGGATAATACGCTTATATCCTCTATATCCGTCTGGTGCAGATATAAATATTGCAGAGATGTCAGCCCGGACAACGCACGAATATCCGCTATATTTGTGCCGCCCAGGCACAGACTGCGCAGCTTTGTAAGCTTTGAAACCGCCTCAATATCTTCTACTCCTGCATAACTCAGATCCAGCTCCTGAAGCCCGCTCAGTCCGGCCACTCCGTCTATGTCACACAAAGAGCGGTGTCCAAAGATCACAAGTTTTTCCAAATTCGGGAACCACTGCAGATCATCCAGCGACTGAATTTCTTCTTCTGCAGCAGTTTCAGGCGGAAAGCCATCCTGAAGGCCGGTTTCTTTCTCATCCGTCTCTAACATCTCAATCTGATTATAATAGATGGTCAGCGTTTTGATCCCCGCCAGCTCATCGGTCATGATGTCTCCCTCAGAACGGTCAAGCGCCTGCCGCACCAGCCGTTCCATATTTGAATCAGCAAAAACAACCGCTGTATCTGCCTCGCCGCCAGATGCATACGCTGCCGCCGGCAGCAAGAGCAGCATTGCCAGAAAAATCACTTTGCCAAATGAGTTAATCCTCATGACTGCACCGCCGTCTTTTCTCTTTTCTCATTGCTTCCCGCATATTCCTTCCTTATCTTCATCAGTATCTTCCCCAGATGATTTTCTCCCTGACCGGTTCTGGTATCTACGCCCCAACAAGTATCTCCCCATTGATTGCCTTCTACCAGTACCTTGTCTCCTGTGCCAACCAGCATATCTGCGAGCTCCGGATGCTGTGCAAACTTAGCCCGGACGATTTCTTCCATCAGTCCCACTTTGACTTCTTCCCAATCAGGACGAAGCTGCACTTTCCTCCCTATACCCTTGCTCTTTTTCGGGCTATATTCCGTGAACAAAAGCTTTCCTTCTTCCGTCATGCACTTCTGTGCCTGAAAGGCCGCCTCGTTACTTCCGTAAGTCAGGCCGCCGTAAAACACTGGCACCTCATAAAAATTACTCAAATATCTATATTCTTCCGCATGAAAATCCGTGATTGCGTTCCATGGAACCTTACCATTCCTATTCATTATTTCCCACACCTCCGGCATCACCAGCTCCCTCGCCGTTTCATCATTATTGTGAAGTCTCTCACGGAATTTACTGGAACTGACTGTGCTGATCTCTTCCGGGAGCGGAAAAACAGTAAATGCATCCCAGTGCTCCGCAAGATAAGGCCTTATTTCCTTGATCCTTTCAAGGTCATCCTCGCCTCTCTTTGCCACAAGAATATGAAATTCTCTAACCATATCATCGATTCGATGCCAGCGGGGTAATACATAAAGCTTATCGCTGCCAGTAACAAAATACAGTTCATCTTCGGGATATTCCTTCTGAAGCTCAACCAGCATTTCATAATCATATACTCGTTCTGTTCTGCCCATATGTATCGTGCTGACTGCCATTTTGGAATCCTTATCCAAAAATGTATTCAGCATTTCCAGTCTGACAGCCTCACTAAGCGTATCCTGCGGGCACCTCTGACGCTTCATCTTCTTTGCCACATATTCATATGCTGTCGGAACAAAGATTCCCATTCTGGCATCTACTGCCTCTATTGCAGCCTGCATTAACACAAAATGGGCAACCGTCGGAGGATTGAAGCTCCCGCCCATTACTACTATTCTGTTCATCATAATAATCTCCTTTCCGCCGCCTTTCAGTTGGCGGCACATGCTTTCTTAACTTAAATGTTTGTTTATGAGCGGATCATAACATATGCCTGTTCCTTATTCTGAAATTTGTTTCCGCTCCATCTAATTCTGTTCCGCATCCTTCTCCCCCAACCGTATTCCAGCTTTTCTGCAAACATGACTTTTTAAAATATCCGCGAAACGGTTGACAAACCTCCTCTTTTATGGTATAAAAGTTTAGTGAGTCAATCACACAGGGGATTGGTCAAATGGTATGATAGGGGTCTCCAAAACCTTTGGTGGGAGTTCGATTCTCTCATCCCCTGCTTAATACATAAACCCGGAAGCTTTATGATAAAGCTTCCGGGTTTTTTTATCTCATAGGAAAGGCCTTACTGCTTTAAAGTGCGAAAGTATGTGACTTTCCTATGAGATAAAAGTCCTACGGGCAAACGATGCGCAGCTACGCGCGCGGAACAAAATTCTCCGCAATTTCGGCCAGCTCCTTCGCTCTTGCTTCAAAAGAATACTTATCCTTTATGAGAGGCCATTGAGCAGCCACTCTGGCCTTTACCGCAGAATAGTCGCTCTCCAAGGTCTGAATACACCTGTCAAAGTCCTCTTTCGTCTCATAGTAAAGAACTGCCTCAGGGAAAATTTCCTTCAGTTCATCGCAGCTATCAGAAATAACCGGAAGCCCGCAAGCCAGAGCGTCAAAAATACGGTTATTGATAAACTGACAGTCCAGCATATCCTCCCAATGGTCGTTCAGAGTCACCCTGGAGGAACGGTAAACGTCCGGAATCCTGCTGTTTTCGATGGAGATATCCTGTACCAGATCCTGGTGTCCGCCTAGTATTCCCGCCCAGCCGTTTCCCCAGATTTTCAGGGGAATCTTGTCCTGAACCGCCCACATAACACACGGACGCGAAACCCCCCGTGAATTTCCGATGAAAATAAAATCGTTCTCATAGGCTTCCGGTTCCGTATCCGCCGGATAAAACAGCTCTGTATCCGTACACTGTAAAAGAGGGATCACCGGCACATTTACCTGCTCTGCTATTTTTTTTGCATAATACCGGGAACAGATACATACCACATCGTAAAGCTCATACTCCTCTGCCGTCACCATCTCGGGATGGCTGATATTCCACATAATGTAAAGGCATTTTTTATTTCTGCGGTCAGGCCGGTAAAAATAACGCCCCCGAAGCACCAGAACCACATCGGCGCCCTCCTCGCAATCCCAATCCTCCTTCGA
>JAUNON010000009.1:62053-68815 GCA_030537145.1 Lachnospiraceae bacterium
CAATGGTGTAGATTCCAAGGCGGTCAAGATACCTTTTTAATGTAACCGCATAAGCATAATCTCCCCAGCCAACCTTCCCCGGTCCTTCCGGTGCCGGGCACTTAATAACCCATACCGGGCGGCCATCTGCCCTCCTCGCAATCTCTGAAGCCCGTTTGCCCCAGTCATCCCGGCGCTGCAGCTCCTGACTGACATATTGCTTTATCCCGCCGGAGGTCCTGGTCTGGGCCTGACCCAGCCGCTGAAATTCCTTGAGGATCTCTTCCCTGCACATATGCTCCTCAGTCAGGGCCTTCAGCATCGCATCCAGCGCATCCAGCTTATTGTCCAGAACCGTTAGTTTTTCGTCCAGCACATCCAGTCTGTCATTCTGATTTTTCCACCGGACATCCTGTTCCTCCTCCAGGCGATGGTCCAAATCTGTCCAATGATTATCCAGACCCTTCAACTGACGATCCTGCTCCTGCAAACCATCGTCCAGGGCTTGCAACCGGAAGTTCAGGCTTTCCAGCTTCTTATCTACACCTTTCAGTTTATTGTCCAGATAAACACGGTCTGCGGGTATGACTTTTCTAAGCCTCTTTTTTATGGCAGTCCAAAAAACCATAATTTCTCCTTTACAATGCGTTTATTATCTCATATCGTTTAGTTTCTGCTCCAGCCGCTCCCTGGTCTGCTCAATGTCCAGATCCTCCTCGTCTATGACCAGATCGGCATATTTTTCGTAAAGAGGAGTCCGCTCATGGTACAAATCCAGCAATGTCTGGCCTTCCCGCAGCACTACGCCCCGGTCCTTCAGATTGCGCAGGCGGCGCTGCAGTGCCTGATAAGAAAGTCTCAGATAAACCACTGTGCCTATGGATTTCAGATGTTCCATAGCCTCTTTCCCATACACCACGCTTCCCCCTGTGGCGATCACCGAACGCTCCGCATCGATCGAGGCATTCACCCGGTTCTCAATCGCAAGAAAGCCCTCTACCCCCTCCTGGGTGATGATCTCATGGAGCAGCCGCCTTTCCTGCTGCTGTATCATCAGATCCGCATCCACGAACTGATATCCAAGCTGTTTGGCCAAAACAACTCCTATTGTACTTTTCCCGACTCCGGGCATACCGATTAGAACTATGTTCTTCTCCATATAGTTTCTCCCATTACAGTATTTCGGCAACCGTTCAACCCAGGGCTTTGCACCGGCTGCAAAGCCCGTAAGAAAAATCCTTACATCAGATACAATACATCCTTTACGGAACGGACACTCTTTAAGGCGATGCCCTCCACGGTCCCCACAGATTTCCGGCAGGCTTCCGGCAGTATCACCGTATCAAAGCCCAGCTTTTTGGCTTCCATTACCCTTTGCTTGGCCATACTGACGGCCCGCACCTCGCCGCTTAATCCCACTTCGCCGAATACAATGATTTTCTCATCGATCACCCGATCCTTAAAGCTGGATATGAGCGCCATCACAATTCCCAGATCCACCGCGGGCTCCCGCATGCGGATGCCGCCCGCAATATTCACATAGACATCCGAATTCGACAGGCGCAGGCCCAGACGCTTCTCCAGCACTGCCAGCAGCAGATTAACCCGGTTCAGATCGGCACCGTCCGCCGTTCTTCTGGGAAAGGCCAGGCTGCTGGGGCAGACCAGAGCCTGTATCTCCACCAGAATCGGCCTGGTTCCTTCCATGGAACAGGCTACCACGGATCCGGACGCATTCTCCGGCTTCCCGTCCAGCATATATTCCGACGGATTTTCCACTTCCTTCAGCCCGCATTCTCGCATTTCAAAGACACCGATCTCATTCGTAGAACCAAACCGGTTCTTTACGCCCCGCAGAATACGGTAGGAGGCATGGCGGTCTCCCTCAAAATAGAGCACCGTATCCACCATATGCTCCAATACCCTGGGGCCGGCCACCACGCCTTCCTTTGTTACATGTCCCACAATAAAGATCGTGACTCCCATCCCTTTGGCAATCTGCATCAGCACGCCGGTGGATTCCCGTACCTGAGAAACGCTGCCGGGAGCGGAAGAGACATTTTCGTTGTACATGGTCTGAATCGAATCAATTATGACCACAGAGGGCCGCACGTTCTGGATTACCTCCCGGATATCTTCCAGATTCGTCTCACACAGGATCAGCAGGGAATCGGAAAAATCCCCCATCCGGTTCGCCCGCAGCTTAATCTGCTGCAGAGATTCCTCGCCGGAAACATACAATACCTTTTCCTTCCCGCCGGTCAGATTCTGGCACACCTGAAGCAGCAGTGTAGATTTTCCGATTCCCGGATCGCCGCCCACCAGCACCAGAGAGCCTGCCACAATGCCGCCGCCCAGCACCCGGTCCAGCTCCTTCATACCGGTGCCGGTTCGGGAGCTTTCATCGATCCTGATCTGCGAAAGCTGGTGAGGCTTTGCGCCGCCCTCTCTCCGCACTACTGCCCTGGAGCCTTTTGCAGCCGGCTGCACCGGCTCCTCCGCAAACGTATTCCATTCTTTACATGCCGGACACTGCCCCAGCCACTTGGAAGCCTCATAGCCGCAGTTCTGGCAGAAAAATACACTCGTCTTTGCCTTTGCCATTCCTTTTCCCTGTGTCCCGTATTTTATTTTGTAACCTTAACCGCTACCCGGTCGGCATTTCCCATCTCCACGCTCAGCACCAGCTTGCCGCCCATGTTGGTTTTCATTGTGCCCACAGAGGCTCCGTCAATCGTCACATGATATTCTGCGTCCTCTTCCAGTCCGAGAATAACCTGCGCATCCTCCGGCCCCTCCACCGTAAAGGATACTCCGTTTCCGTCTGCCGCAAAACCGGTAACAGCCGTTCCCGGCACGGACTCGTATACCAGCATCCCGTTCCGCTCCAGCTTGGTAATCTCCTTAAAAGTCTTTACCTTGTATATATCTCCGTTATACTCATAATCCGAAAGCTTGGACTTCTGATCCAGCTCATAATTTCCAAAGCTGATGGTTCCGTTTTCCTCTGTACGTAACAATTCTTTTACTACTGACATTTTCATGCCCTCCTGATTTTATCTTTTTGGTTTTTCGCTGCTTTCACGAAAGCTCCGGCTTCCTCATACCATTCGGGTGCTCCGGTCAAAATCCCCGCTGCCCGCCGCACGCCTGCCCGGATACTCTGCCTATAGTATACCATATCCCCCTACTTCTGTTCCAGCTTCCCTTGGGTTACTTTAAAAGTAATTTTGCCGCGGATGAGGGTTGCATTTACCGTATCTCCTGCTTTTATTTTCCCGGAGAGGATCTCCTCTGCCAAAGCGTCCTCTATCTGGTTCTGAATGGCCCGCTTCAACGGCCTTGCACCGTATTTTTCATCGTAGCCCTTATCTGCAATATAATCCCGCACGCTGGGGCGCACATTCAGCGTAATGTCCATCTGCTCCCGGCAGCGGTCCTGCAGCTCCCGCAGCAGCAAAGTTACGATCTTGCGAATCTCCTCCCGGTTCAGGGAATGGAATACGATGATGTCATCGATCCGGTTCAGGAACTCCGGCTTAAACAGCCGGCGAATCTCCTCCATCACGCTGCTCTTCATAGTTTCATAATTCTTTTTCTCATCATCCTTAGCCCCAAAGCCCAGATGCTTGGGAGACATAATCGACTGAGCCCCCGCATTAGAGGTCATGATGAGGATGGTATTTTTAAAATCCACCTTCCGTCCCTGGGCGTCGGTAATATGCCCTTCGTCCAGCACCTGAAGCAGGATATTGAACACATCCAGATGGGCTTTCTCAATCTCATCAAACAGAATGACCGAATAAGGATGCCTGCGCACCTTCTCGGAAAGCTGACCGCCTTCCTCATAGCCCACATAGCCCGGAGGAGATCCCACCAGCTTGGAAACGCTGTGCTTTTCCATATATTCCGACATATCTACCCGGATCATAGCCTGTTCACTGCCGAATACCGTCTCTGCCAGTGCTTTTGACAGCTCTGTTTTTCCCACTCCCGTAGGCCCAAGAAACAGAAAAGAACCGATGGGGCGTCTGGGATCCTTCAGACCGGCACGGCCCCGCTTGATGGCCCTCGCCACCGCCTTCACCGCTTCTTCCTGGCCGATCACCCGGCCATGAAGCAGTTTCTCCAGATTCAGAAGCCGCTTTCCTTCTTCCTCTGCCACCTTCTCCACCGGTATTTTGGTCCAGGCAGATACCGTGTGGGCAATATCCTCTCCGGTCACCTCCATCGCCTGAGCCTTAATCCGCTCTTCCGCCCGTTTTTTCTGGGTCCGGTATTTCTTCTTTTGCTCCTCCAGACGTTCATGGACACCTCCGGCATCCGCAAAACGCCCCTCCTTTACCGCCGTCTCCAGCTCCTCCGACAATTCCCGGCAGGAGGCCTCCAGCTCATGTACCTTCGCCGGAAGCTGATACAGTCCAAGCTGCCGTCTGGCAGAGGCCTCATCCATCAGGTCAATGGCCTTATCCGGAAGAAAACGGTCGTTAATATAACGCTTGGACAGCTTTACCGCCGTCTGCAGCGCCTCATCGGAAATCTTCACGCCATGATGCTTCTCATACGTGCTGCGGAGGCCCTTCAGAATATCCAGGGTCTCCTCCTCCGTAGGCTCTTCCACCATAACCGGCTGAAATCTCCGTTCCAGCGCAGGATCCTTCTCAATATGCTTCCGGTATTCCTCCACAGTCGTGGCTCCCACCACCTGGATCTCTCCCCTGGAGAGGAAGGGCTTCATAATGTTGGAAGCATCCAGAGCACCTTCTGCGCCTCCTGCCCCGATAATGGTATGAATCTCATCAATAAACAGCAGCACCTCCCGACTTTCCATCACCTCAGCAAGCACCCGCTTCATCCGTTCCTCAAATTCTCCTCTGTATTTGGAACCGGCCACCATACTGGCCATATCCAGCGAGACCACCCGCTTCCTCTGCAGCGGCCTCGGTACATCTCCGGATACGATACGCTGAGCCAAACCCTCCACGATAGCCGTCTTGCCTACCCCCGGCTCTCCGATCAGGCAGGGATTATTCTTTGTCTTTCTGCTTAAGATCTGTATGATCCGCCGTATCTCCTGCTCCCGCCCTACAATGGGATCTATCCGGCCTTCTCTGGCCTGGTCCGTCAGATCACGGCTGTACTGATCCAATACGGGTGTAAGCCCCCCGGATGCCTCTCCGGCAGAACGGACATTGCGCATCAGATCCTGGTAGCGGTCATCCTCCACTCCCATAATATCCAAAATCTTTCCGTAGACCGTCTGCAGATTCACACCCATGGTATGCAGCAGCCTGGCCGCCACACATTCCACATCCTTTAAGATCGCCAGCAGGATATGCTCCGTGCCGGCCTTTTCCGAACCAAACATCCGGGCCTCCTCGATGGAATTGCGCAGGATTCCCTCCGCCCTGGGGGTGTATCCTTCCCGGTCTGCCAGCTTGACAGCCCCGTCCTCCGCAATAAGCTGACGAATCAATTCTGTCAGCTTTTCCTCCTCCACCTGGGATTCCTTCAGAACCACCCCGGCGGTTCCTTTGGGCTCCTTCAAAAGTCCCAGCAAAAGATGTTCCGAACCGATATAGCTGTGATGGCAGGCCCTGGCCGTCTGCTTCGCCAATCGCAGCGCCTCCCTCGCACTATCCGTAAACTGTTCCAGCATCTTTACTCCTCCTGTGTCGCATATTCTGAAAAAATCTCATCCACCAGCTCATGTACCTCCTGCCGGCTGATGTTCTGGCAGCTTGCCTTCGCCAATACTACCTGCAGGCTCTGCTTCATCTCCGCCAGTGCCTGCTGCTTATCCACATCCAGGGAAACCACAGCGCCGCGGCGCCGGTCAATGGTGACAAAGCCCTCCTGCCGGAGTACGGAATATGCTTTATTCACCGTATGCATATTAATGCCGATGTCCCCTGCGAGCTGCCGCACGGAAGGAAGTGCGTCTCCCTCCCGGAGCACAGATGTGGCAATCCCCAGTATAATCTGGTTCCTTAACTGCATGTATATCGCTTCATCGCTTTGAAAATCGATTTCTATCATCATAAGTGCAGCCCTCCTTTGTGCTAGATACACTATAACAAAGGAGGGCTGAAAATGTCAAGCTATTTATAGGTTTGGTAAATTATAGATTGTAGCCGTTTGCAGCTTTTCTGCAAATCATAATTACCGGTTACAGATCAATCATATTAATCTCTACATCTTTTTTCTTTCCTTTTCCCGCAGGCTTCCCCTGGCTGGGTGCGGGCTGCTCTGCCTGCTGCTTCTGCGAAGCTGCCGCCTTTCTTCCCGAAGCCTTGGGCTGCTGTCCGTTGGAGAACTGTCCCGGCTGTTCATACTGAGGCATCTGCTTTGCCTTTTTCTGCGACTTCTGCGGCTGCACGTCCAGCTCCGCATACATGGGTCCAGACGGATTTCCGTATCCCCCGGGAGCCGGGCCCGGATCCTGCCTTCTCCCGTAGCCTGCAGCCGGCTGCTGCATAGGTTCATCAAAGAATGCATCCTCATCCCCAAAGGGCTGCGCATTCTTCTTTTGCTTCTTCTCGGCCTTTTTCTGAGCCTTCTGCGCTTTTTTATTATCCGTATAACCGTAGCTCCTGTAATCATTCAGCTCGGACTTCAGATCCTTTTTCTTCAGAAGAAGATTGATCACAATAAACAGCAGGATAATGGACAGACCGATCAGACCGTACATAATCTTTGTAAACAGACTGACCTTTTCCTTATATTTTGTGATTTCCCCTTTCAGTCCGGTAATCGTATTTTCTGCCTCCTGCAGGGAATTCT
>JAUNON010000047.1 GCA_030537145.1 Lachnospiraceae bacterium
TTATATATTTCATCAAGCTTATTTATAAATTATTGAAAAATTTTTACGTGATTGCTCCATATATTTCTAAAAATTTGCACTTTTTCCATTTGTTTTCACAATATTATCTCTTTTTATCTTATATCACGTTTTCCATTTATTGACACATTTCTTCTCGTTCTATATAATCAGAAGAAGTAAAAAGGATCGTTTATCGTGTGGAAAGGAACGCTAAAATGCATGATACAATAGTTACTTTGAAAAAAGGAGAAGGGCGCACTCTGAAAGCGGGCGGCCTTTGGGTCTATGATAATGAAATTGATTCTGTTGCGGGAAGCTTTGCGGACGGCGATGTGGTTTCCGTACATGATTTTGACGGCTATTTTATGGGCTATGGATTTATCAATACGAAATCCCGGATTACGATTCGGCTTATGTCCCGGCACCGGGAGCATCCGGTGGATGAGGCACTGATTGAACGCCGGGTAAGGGATGCCTGGAATTACAGGAAAGCAGTCACGGACACCGGCTGCTGCCGCCTGATTTTCGGGGAAGCGGATTTCCTGCCGGGGATCGTGATTGATAAATTCTCGGACGTGCTGGTGGTGGAAAGTCTGGCGCTGGGAATTGACCGGCTGAAGCCCCTGATTCTGGATACCCTCAAAAGCGTTCTGGCTGAGGATGGTATTTCCATCCGGGGAATTTACGAGCGCAGTGATGCTAAGGTGCGTCTGAATGAAGGGCTGGAGCGGACGAAGGGCTTTATTGGCCCTGCCTTTGATACGAAGGTGCTGATTCAAGAAAATGGCGTAAAATATCTGGTGAATGTGGCCGACGGCCAAAAGACCGGATTTTTTCTGGATCAGAAATATAACCGGGCTGCTATTGCCCGTCTGTGCAGAGGGAAAAAGGTGCTGGACTGCTTTACCCACACCGGCTCCTTCGCACTGAACGCCGGCATGGCCGGGGCTGCCTCTGTTCTCGGAGTAGACGCTTCAGACCTGGGTGTGGCCCAGGCAGAGGAAAACGCCCGGCTAAATCATCTGGAGGACCGGGTAAAATTCCAGTGCGCCGATGTGTTTGACCTGCTGCCCCAGTTAGAACAGCAGGGCGAGCAGTATGACGTAGTAATCCTGGATCCGCCCGCCTTTACCAAATCCCGAAGCTCCGTTAAAAATGCAGTAAAGGGCTACCGGGAAATCAATCTTCGGGGCATCCGCCTGGTAAGAAACGGGGGATTTCTGGCCACCTGCTCCTGCTCCCATTTCATGGATCCGGAGCTTTTTGCTAAAACCATAAAGGAAGCGGCCCGCAGTACCCGCCGCAGACTGCGCCAGGTGGAATTTGGCACCCAGGCCTGCGATCACCCGATACTTTGGGCCGCCGATGAATCCTATTATCTGAAATTTTACATCTTCCAGGTATGTGATGAATTATAATCCATCTCCTGGTTTTCACACCTTAAAGTGACAAGGTCCTTCCTATGAAACCGCCATGCCTGCTGCCGCAGGGACCCGGCTTTTACTGATAATTTGCCTTCAGTCCCAGCGTAATGGTAATGGTTTTTTCCTTATAGGCTCCGTTCGCTGCGGTCTGTATGGTCATTTCTACCGTCTCGCCGCCTTTGTAATATTCCAGACGGTCCCGCAGTCCCTCCATACTGGTCACTGTCACACCGTCAAAGCCGGTGATGATATCACCCTGCTGCAGTCCGGCTTCCTCTGCCGGGCTGTTTTCTGCTACCTGGGATACATAAATGCCTGCAGGTACATTGTAAAGCTGCGTCACCTCAGAGGATACGCTCTCGCCGCTGATGCCCACATAAGCCGCTTCGCTCTCGTCTACCTTGCTTCTGGTCTCTCTGGTCATCAGTGTTTCCAGAATCGGCTGTGCTTTTGTGATCGGGATTGCATAGCCCATACCCTCCACGCCGGAGGAGGATGCCTTTGCGGAATTGATTCCGATCAGCTCTCCCCTCATATTCAGCAGTGCGCCGCCGCTGTTGCCGGGGTTGATAGCCGCATCTGTCTGGATCAGGTTTTCATAGGTAACCGCTTCGTACATATCTTCCACTGAGATGGAACGGTCCTTGGCGCTGACAATACCGGTCGTTACGGACTGGCCGTATCCCAGAGCATTGCCGATGGCTACCACCTGCTCGCCCACCCTCAGTTCATCGGAATCGCCCATCTGTGCGATCTTAATGGCATCCAGCGTATCTTTATCAATATCCTCCAGCTTTACGGCAACCACCGCCAGATCATTGGAGGGATCGGTTCCTTTGATCTGCGCTTCATAGGAAGATTCGTCCGCAAAGCTTACCGTAAGCTCCGAGGCATCCTCTACCACATGATTGTTTGTGCAGATCAGCAGCTCATCCTCGTTCTGTCCTACAATGATACCGGAACCGCAGCTCTCGTTCTCATACTGGAAGGTCTGTCCCCGGAAATATCCCCGCACCTCCTGTACCGATTTATTCGTAATCGCTACGATAGAGGGCATTGCATTCTCCGCAATATCTGCCACGCCGGAATAACTGAAGGCATCTCCCGAGGTATCTACCAGATCGGCCGTGCTGACCATGGAGATCCCGGCATCCGCATTCACATTCTCCTCATCCTGCAGATCTCCGGCAGCTTCCGTTCCGTCCCCTGTTTCCTCCTCCGCTCCGGCAATCTGCAGCTTTACATCCTCCGCATAGCTGTATAACTGCGCCGCACCCGCTGCCGTACATAAAACGGTTGCGCCTAATAACAATGCCAAACTCTTTTTCTTCATAATAAAAGCCTCCTTTATTTCTCTCATTGTTCAAACAGACCTCTGCCCTGTCAGAATGGAAAACCGCCGGGTAATTCGATAAGCTCTCTTACGGCAGCAGCGTTTTTTCTTTTGCAGAAAAAGCAATCGGATCTTTTTGAATTTGATTTTATCTCCTCTTGATGTTTCTTACTATATTGGTTTATTTTGATGGATTTGTGACTGCGGTATGGTGATTTTGTGTTTCTTTTGTGTTTAAATTGTGAACTCCGCAGACAAGCCCTGCTTTTGGGCATATGCGGCAATCAAATCCCGCTGTTGTAAAGGATTACGCTAAACCAGGTCACTACATTAGCGCCGTTTTGAAATTCCATTCCGCCCAGCTCCGCCAGCTCTGTCACCAGTATTCCATAGCTTTCTACACAGGGAAACATTTGCTCCGGATGACGGCAGGGCTTCTCCGGATAGGAGCAGCGGGCGCAGATATCGCAGGATTCCGTGGACAGGGCAATGGTTTCCCCGAAACGTTCCCGGAAAATCCGATTCACCTGACGAGTGATCTCTTCATGTACCTCCCGGGTCGCCAGTGTCTCCTCCATATTGGCAATGTCGTCCACCTCCGCAATCGTGGAAAAAACAAACACATCGGAAAAACGGCTGCAGCGCCTTTTACATTCCTCCACAGAGCCCACTGCCGGAGGACAGGACCAGGAGGTGCCGTACCTGGGGCACTCCGTTCTGCAGATTTCCCGCACCCGTTCCAGAAACGTAAGCTGCTTCGTTTTTAAATATGCAAACTGTACAATGGGATACTGCAAAAGCTCCAGCTCCAGCTCTTCCCTTATTCCATCCTTCGTTCCCATGGCCTGTCTCCTCTATCTATTTTCTTTCAAAAAAGGAAAAATCATATTATAATATCTGATATCATTGGTATTTTACCGTAGATTGCTGTTTTCTGTCAATGCGGCCGCAAAGACCATTACGCAAGTGCTCATCAGACGGAACGATGAAAGGAGATTTTACATGCCAACCTACTGCCTTACCCTGCAGTATGACGGCAGCCGCTACAACGGCTGGCAAAAGCAGGGCAATACTTCGAATACCATACAGGAAAAACTGGAGGCGCTGCTGGGGCGTCTGTATGATATGCCGGTGGAGATTGCCGGCTCCGGCCGTACCGACGCCGGGGTTCATGCCCTGGGACAGAAGGCCAGCTTCCGCATTCCTGCCGGAGCGAATCGCTATGACTGCCGGGAACTGACCCGGCTGCTGAACCAGTATCTTCCGGAGGATATCCGGGTCACGGCCTGCACGCAAAAAGACGAGCGTTTTCACGCCCGTCTGCTTGCCAAAAAGAAACTCTATGAATACCGCATAGATACCGGAGAGACGGCAGATGTTTTCCAGCGCCGCTACGCTCTCCATCTTTCCGATGCTCTGGATCTGGAGGCCATGAAGCAGGCCGCCGGAGCCCTGACCGGAACCCATGATTTCAAAAGCTTCTGTTCCAATAAACGAATGAAGAAATCCTCTGTGCGCACGATTTACAGCATCGAGTTTCTGCAAAAAGGAAACCTACTTACCATCCGTTACTGCGGAGACGGCTTCCTCTATCATATGGTACGGATCCTGACCGGCACCCTGATCGAAGTAGGGCTGGGCCGGAAAAGCCCGGATGACATGAAGCGGATTCTGGCTGCCCGGGACCGAACCCAGGCCGGATACACCGTGCCGCCCCAGGGGCTGTTTCTGGTAAGCGTACTCTACTGATTTTATGAGGCCGTTCTGCCGTAAGATCAGAATTCCTTCAGTGCCTGATAGACCGCCGACACCGGCAGCCCCACCACGTTGCTGTAATCCCCTTCGATACCGTCCACATAAGCCGCAAAGGGTCCCTGGATGCCGTAGCTTCCCGCCTTATCGAAGGCATCTCCGGTATCCAGATAGGCTTCGATCTCCTCTTCACTCATGGAATGGATCTGCACCTTCGTTTCTCGAAAGAAACTGCGGCGTTCTTTCTTTCCCGCCTGCTTGCCAATCAGCGTCACTCCGGTAAATACGGAGTGGGTCCTGCCCTGGAGCTGCTTTAACATGCGTCCCGCATGCTCTCTGCCGGCAGGCTTGCCCAGGATTTCCCCATCAATGGCTACGATGGTATCCGCTCCCAGAATCACGCCCTCCTCCACCTGCTCTGCCACAGCCTCCGCCTTCTGAGCGGAAAGCTCCAGCACCACCTCTTCCGGCGCCGATTTTGTAATGATCTCTTCCGCATCGCTTTTCATTACCTGAAAGGGAATTCCGATCTGCTCCAGAAGTTCTCTCCTCCGGGGCGAACCGGAAGCCAATATAATCGTTCTCACGCTCTGTCCCTGCCTCCTTTTCCTTCCGTTTCGGCCTTCTCTCTGCAAACCGCCGGCCGCAGTTTCCGTTTTCGTTGCGGCTTGGACGGCTGCAGAATTTCCGGCCGGACAGGAATCCATTACCGAATATCGTATACGCTGCGCAGGCGCAGATTTGACGGATCTCCGCTCTCGATTTTCACCGTTTTGCTTCCGCCGTTCATATCAAAATAATTGTCAGAAAGAATCAGATCCTCATTTTCATTCAGGATTTCCACGCTCTTTGCGTAGGTGACTGCGATGACCGTAATCTCATCCCCGTTCACACTGCAGCGAAGCTTTGGATCCTCATAACGGAAATACTTCGGATAAGAGAAGTTTACCGTCCCGGAGGAAATGATTTCCCCATCCTTTTCCATCTCATAGCTGGCATACTGAGTATAAATATCCGCATCCGGGAATTCCACCTTATCCAGCCATACGCTGGTCAGCGCCGGTACGGTCACGGTCTCTTCTCCGCTTTGAAGCACCTCTGCACCGGCATCCCGCAGCGCCCAGCGCACAGTCACGGTTTCCTCCTGCATCGTCTCGTTCGCCACATTCAGGCGGATGGATTTTTCAAAATCAAAATACTGGCGGTTCAGATCCTTACCGGAGGTCATCAGCCCCTGCTCCTCGCAGGAAAGCATCAACGGGGCAAAGAACCGTTTTGCGTAGTAATGCAGCGCCTTCAGCCGTCCGCAATAGTCAATGGAGGACCAGGAGGCTACCGGCCAGCAGTCGTTCAACTGCCAGTAAATAGCTCCCATGCAGCGCCCCCGGTTGCGGCGGAAATGCTCCACGCCGTAGCGGATGCCGTCCGCCTGCAAAAGCTGGGAGGCGTACAGCACCGTCTGGAAATCAGAAGGATAGCGGTAGGTCTGCTGCATATAATTCATGATCTTACCATTTGCGCTTCCGTTCCTCTGGTGCTTCTCCATCACATAAGAGAAAATATTGTAATCCGCCGGATCATCACTGATCTTCTCGATGGTTTTCATTGTGGGGAAGGACTGGAAGCCAAACTCGGAAATGTAGCGGAAAAAGTATTTCCGGTACTCAGTAAAGGGTTTGTTTCCATGCCATACCTGCCAGTAATGCACATCGCCCCGGTTGGGATCCTGGGCGTCATCAAAGCTTCCGCCTGAGGACGGACTGGAGGGCCAATAGAAGGTCTGCGGATCATACCTGCGCAGCACCTCCGGAATAATCCGCTCGTACATAAACAGATAATCCCGTACCTCCTGGGGCTTTGTCACCCATTCATTGCGCTGGGCCACAAAATCCTCCATTTCATTGTTGCCGCACCACAGTCCCAGGCTGGCGTGATGGCGCAGCCGCTTAATATTGTCCGCAAACTCTGCCCGGATATTTGCTTCAAATTCCGGTGTCAGATCGTACACTGCGCAGGCAAACATGAAGTCCTGCCATACCACCAGGCCCAGCTCATCGCACAGATCGTAGAACCAGTCCTCCGGATAATAGCCGCCGCCCCAGACACGAACCGCATTAAAATTCGCCCATTTTGCCTTTTCCAGCAGAGTCCTGGTGGTCTCAGGCGTCACACGGCCCAGCAGATGATCCTCCGGAATATAGTCTGCGCCCATAGCAAAGATATCCACTCCGTTCACCTGGCAGGCAAAGCTCTCGCCCCACTGATCCTTTTCCCGATGCATGGTCAGCGTGCGCAGTCCGATCCGCCGCTCCCAGGTATCCAGCACACAATCCCCCTGCATCAGGGTCACTTCCACCGTATACAGGTACTGCTGCCCGTATCCGTTGGGCCACCACAGAAGCGGCTGTTCCACGGTCATCACAGAAGGGCTGTCCTCTGCCGTCCGAACGCCGCCCAGGGGATCCGTCACCTTCACACGGTAATGAAGGCCGGATTCGCCGCTGCCGCATACGGCATATTCTTCGGTTCCCGCACCGCTGTTGGCCTCCACATCAAAGCCAAGCTCTACCTGTCCCTGGCTGTGCTTCTGGGTAATGTAAACACTGTCAATACGCGCCTGACCCATTCCCAGCAGCATCACCGGGCGGAATAAACCGGCATCCGGCAGATGTGCGCCCCAGTCCCATCCGAACATACAGTGGGCCTTCCGGATATTCACAAAACCGTCCATGGCATCCTCGCTGCCGTGGGTCCGGCTGGCCTGAAACGCCTTTTCAATATACTTTGTGGGAGAATGGAATACCACCCGCAGCTCATTGTCCGCAGGCTGCAAAAGCTGCTTTACTTCATACTCCCAGGTACGGTGCATATTATCGGGGGAACCGATCCTGGTTCCGTTCAGGTAAAGATCCGCAATCGTATCCACTCCGTCAAAGCGCAGTAAAACCTTCCGGCTGGCCAGAAGCTCCTCCCCGCAGGCAAACCGGGTCACATACTCATAATCTTCCTCCATCAGCTTCAGCGCTTTCAGTTCATTATCCTTAAAAAACGGATCCTCCATGTTTCCGTTCCGCAGCAGATCCGTATAAACAGTGCCCGGAACCACCGCTGCCTGGAAATCCTCATCGCCCACACGGCGCATCTTCCAGTTTTCTGAAATCATCTGTTTTATCATACCAATTCTCCTATCCGAATAAGCTTTCCCCGCAGAACTTCTCTAACCGGGATAACCGCAGCAATTCTGCCGTGCCGAACCGTTGCAAGTACTACCGCCATCTTACCACCATCCCGGTACGCAGCGCAATATCTTTTTCAAAGCATTCTGTTTGCGCAGCAATGAATTCCCTTATGCATCCGTGCGCATCACCGCACGAAGTGCTTTTGTGATATAGGAAAGTGAGAACCTTCCTATATCACGAGAAAAAGGCCGTTGCATTTCTGCGCCGGCCTCTCTTTCACAATTTTATAATTCAATCTTGTATTCTGCCGCTCCTGCCGGAAGGACCGCTTCCTTCACAGCCGTTCCGTCATAAACGGTTACTTTCATCTCTCCCGCCGCTTTCTCCGGCTTCAGCAGGATCTCATTGCCGATTCTTTTTGCGGTAATCACATTGACGATGCTGCCGTCCGTGGACGGTACCTTGCATACCGCCTCTTCTCCGTCCTTCGGCTGATACAGCCGCAGCGCCAGGCCGGCTTCATAGTCGTAATCCGGCCGGTTTTCCACCGCACCCACCGGAAGCAGTGTATTTTCACGCACATACAGGGGCAGTGAGAAGTAATCATAGGTATCCCTGTTCCAGGTACCGCCCTGACGTACCTCTCCGCTTAGCAGATGAGTCCATGTTCCAGCCGGCAGATAATAATCGCAGATGCCGTTCTCATTCAGGATCGGAGCCACCATCAGGCTGTCGCCCAGCATATACTGCGCATCCAGATAAGCCGTTCCCGGATCCTGGGTAAACTCAAATACCATGGGACGCATCACCGGCGTACCCTCTTCGTGAGCTTCGATGGCTTTGCTGTAAAGGTAAGGCATCAGTCTGCATTTCAGCTTGGTAAAGCTGGCTACCACATCACAGGCCTCCTCATCAAACAGCCACGGCACACGATAGCTGCCGGAGCCGTGGAGACGGCTATGGGTAGAAAGAAGGCCGAAGGCCGCCCATCTCTTATAAAGGTCCGGTGTCGCGGTACTCTCGAAGCCGGAAATGTCATGGCTCCAGAAGGAGAAACCGCTCATAGCGAAGGAAAGTCCGCCCCGCACCGTCTCTGCCATGGACGGATAATTTGCGAAGCAGTCGCCGCCCCAATGCACCGGGAATTGCTGGCCGCCTGCCGTAGCGCTGCGGGCAAACAGCACCGCTTCCCCTTCTCCCTTGACCTCCTTCAGGAGATTGAATACCGCTTTGTTGTACAAATACGTATAATAGTTGTGCATTGCATGGGGATCACTTCCGTCAAAGTAGGTCACATTCACCGGAATTCTCTCGCCGAAGTCTGTCTTAAAGCAGTCCACGCCGCAGTCCAGAATCGTGCGCAGCTTATCGGTATACCATTTTACCGCATCGGGATTGGTAAAGTCCACAAGACCCATGCCCGCCTGCCAGTTATCCGTCTGCCATACGCCTTTTCCGTCCGCCCGCTTCAGCAAATAGCCGTTTTTTGCACCTTCTGCGAAGAAAGGCGTTCCCTGTGCAATGTAAGGATTGATCCAGGCGCAGATCTTCAGGCCTTTTTCGTGATAGCGCTTCAGCGTTCCTTTGATATCCGGGAAGCACGCTTCATCCCACTCAAAATCGCACCAGTGGAAAGCACGCATCCAGAAGCAGTCAAAATGGAACACGGAAAGGGGAATATCCCGCTCAATCATCCCATCAATAAAGGAGCTGGTGGTACTTTCATCATAATTCGTGGTAAAGGAGGTGGAAAGCCACAGTCCGAAGGACCAGGCCGGCGGCAGGGCCGGACGTCCGGTAAGGGCCGTATAGCTTTTCAAAATCTCCCTGGGGCTGGGGCCGTAGAAGAAATAATAGGAAAGCTTTTCTCCCGGAACGGAGAAGCCTACATATTCCACCTTTTCACTGGCTACCTCAAAGGAAACATTGTCGGAGCTGTCCACAAACACACCGTAGCCCCGGTTGGTCATATAAAAAGGAATGCTCTTATAGGCGATCTGGGAAGCCGTTCCGCCGTCCTCATTCCAGGTATCCACACTCTGCCCGTTTTTCACAAATGCAGTAAACCGCTCGCCCAGACCGTAAACGCATTCGCCCACGGAAAGTGAAAGCTCGCCAAGCATATAGGGCTCATAATCCTCCTTCAGATAATTGTCCGCCGGAAACATGGTGGATACCTTCTTATCCCAGCGCATCAGCCCCAGGTTACGGAAACCGCAGGAGGTGAGCACCTTGCCGTCTGCTTCAAAGGTATATCCGAAGTTCTTTCGGTTTACCCGGACCTGCATTACGCCCGTATCCAGAACTGCCTCCTCCTCGGTAATGGTCACATCCGCATCATAAATCGTCTCATTCTTTTCAAATTCAGGAAGATGGGGATCATACCCCTCGTAATGCCATGCTTTAACAGAGATGGTTCCCTGTCCGCATGCTCTAAATTCAATGGTGATGGTGGGCATATTCAGCGTATCTCCGCGCTGATTAATCTTTGCCACCGGGGCAACAATGCGCATCCCGCCCGGAATCCGATCCACGGTATAAGCATCCGCCGCAAATAATCCATTCGCCCGCTCACTGCGCAGCCAGTATCCTTCTGTGAATTTCATGCAAACTTCCTCCTTCTCCAGCAGCCGCTGCTGATTTCTATATGATAACAGTCCAGCTCTGTTCACTGTTCCTGTATATGTCCTTTTTATCACACTTTACCGAAAAAGTCTTGCCATTTTTTCATATATAATTGTCATTTTTTATCTTTTCTCTGCGAAAGCGGGCTGGTGTCATTCCATATTCCTTCTGAAACGCGGTAATAAAGGATTTTACATTAGGAAATCCTCCGTTCAGCGCCAGCTCCATCACCGTTGCCTCCGTTTCCAAAAGCTGCTTTTGCACATGCTGAAGCCGGATCCAGGTTAAATAGGAATGAAAGGTCTGTCCGGTGGACTGATGAAAAAACCTGGAAAAATAGGCAGGCGTCATTCCCATTACAACCGCCATGTCACTGATGGAAAGAGGACTTTCATAATTTTCTTCCATATAGGAGATGCATTTTTTGACCCGGTTTGTGCTCAGGCGTTTTTGGCTGTTTCTGTTGTTGTCCTTCTTCCTCCTGCATTCCTTCAGCAGGATCTGGCAGATTCTGCGCAGCTCAATGGAAAGCTCCAGCTCATAAAAAGCTTCCTTTTCCTGCTGGATCCGGGCGCACCGTAAAATCAGCTCTGCCAGCCGTTCCTGCTGGGAGCTTCCCTTCTCAAAGGCAAAATACCAGTTTTCCAGATCCGGACAATATTCCCGCAGCATCTCATCCGATAACAGCACGGTCACAGACCGCATGACCGGATTATCCCGGGCATCCGTTTCATGCAGCTCCCCGCTGTTCACAAAAAAGATTTCTCCAGGATGGATCTCCACCGGTTTTCCCCCGATTCTCCCCCGGATGCAGCCCTCCAAAACCAAATCAAACTCCAGATTATGATGCCAGTGCAGCGGATAGCGCAGCTTATCCCGCCCCGTTCCTCCATAGTAGATTCGAGCCGGAACCCGGGTGTCCGTTTCTACCTTTTCATGATAATATTCCATATACCTGTCTCCGATCCTATGAACAGTGTTTCCTAAAACAAAAATGTGCTTCGCACACTCCCGCGTTCCAATATTTTGACAGCACAGCTTTTGTTCCGCGCGCGTAGCTGCGCATCGTTTGCCCGAAGGGCTTTCTGTGATATTAGGAAAGTGAGAACTTTTCTAATATCACAGAAAAACAGCGGTCGGAGACAACTGATCTTATCTCCGGCCGCTGCCGTTATCACACAGGAAAACCATCGCATCCGACAGTCTCCGTTTTCTTGATTTCTTAGCCCTTTACTGCACCGGCTACCATACCCTTGATGATCTGCTTACTGAATGCAAAGTACAGAACAATAATCGGTGACATGGTAATCAGCATAGCTGCCATCTGCTTCGGATAGTCGGAAGCGAACTGACCCTTGAACTGTGTCAGCGCCAGAGGTACTGTCTGCAGAGCCACATCCTTGATCAAAACCAATGCGAAGGAGAACTCATTCCAGCAGCTAAATACCTGAATGATAGCAACCGTTACCAAAATCGGTCTGCACAGCGGGAAAATGATGGTCCATAAGGTATGGGAAAAGCTGCTGCCGTCGATGGCCGCTGCTTCTTCCAGCGAAACGGGAATCGTCTTTACATAACCCTCTACCAGGAAAATACCCATGGGCAGGCCAAAGGATACGTAAGGCAGAAGCAAAGTAAACCATCTGTTGGAAATTCCGCATCTCTGGAATACCACATAGATGGGAACCAGAAGAGAATGGATCGGAATCAGCATTCCCATCAGGAACATTACATAAAAGACACGATTCAGCTTAAAACGAACTCTGGAAAGTATGTAACCAACAATAAAGCTAAATGCCACAATCATAAGGATTGACAGCACCGTTGTACGCACGCTGTTCATCATGGATGCACCCAGATGATAATCCGGATTACTCAGAATACGGATATAATTGAGCAGCGTCGGTTCTTTCGGAAGGCCGATAATATCTGCGTTAAATACCCGTTTTTCCTTCAGAGAGGAATAAAGCATCCAAATAATCGGGAAAATGCAGGAAAGCGAAAAAATCCATAAAATAAGATTCATGAATACACCAAGGATGCCTTTTCTCACTTTATGTGTACCACTTTTCTTCATATTATTTCGCCTCCTTTTCTCTTGTCAGGAAATTAATCAGCGCCTGAGAACCGCCGATTACCAGCAGTGACAATACAAAGATCGCTACGGAAATACAGCTTCCGTATCCCATGTTGCTCTGCTGGAAGGAAACCTGATATCCATACATAGCCATAACCATGGAGGAAGTACCGGGGCCGCCCTTTGTCATAACATAAATGTTATCGAAGGCTTTCATGTTACCTGCGATACAAAGAGTAATACAAACCAGCATAGTGTTCTTAATCAGCGGCAGCGTAATGTAAAGCGCCTGCTGAACACCGTTTGCGCCATCGATAGATGCGCTCTCAAAAATATCCGTACTGATACCGGAAATAGCAGACAGGATAATTACCATGTAATATCCGATGTACTGCCAGATCAAAGGTATGGTAACTAACAGCATAACAATCTTCGGATTGTTCAGCCATACCTGGCAAAGATCCTTTCTTCCGATCGCTGTCAGGAACCAGTTCAGGATACCATATTTGTTGTGGTAAATCATATTCCAAATCAAACCGATACACACTGCGGCAATCGTACTGGGAAAGAAACCGAAGGTACGATGGATGGTTTTGAATTTTACCAGCTTAGAGTTGATCATCAATACCAGGATAAATGCAATACCAATCTGTCCGATGATACAGGCAATTACAAGATAAATATTATGCCCGAATGCTTCCCAGAAGGTTCCATCATGAAACAGTTGGATATAGTTATCCAATCCATTAAAGGTTTTTACCGGACCGCCCTTCCATTCAAAAAAGCTGTAGACCAACGCTGTAACCAGCGGAACAAATACGGTAAAAACAAACATTGCCACAGGAATCATAAGATATAAAAATACGGTTTTCTTTGTTGGCTTAATTGCATTTAACATCTTATTTCCCCTTCCTTTCCTACTACTAAAAAACCGTTCCACCCACCGCTGTGGGCAGAACGGTTTCTTTCACTTCTTATAAGATTATCCGAGTAATCAGCGGCGAAACATCGCCAGACTCATCTTAGTAGTTCTCTTCGTAAGCTGCCTGAGCGTTAGCTGCAACTTCTTCCGGAGTCATCTCACCGTTCATCAGGGACTGCAGATCAGTGTTCAGAACACCCCATACAGCGCCGTTGATGTAAGAGTCATAGATTTCGCACTTCTCAGTATCAACATAAGAGTAGTTGTAGAAGTCCTGAGTAATCTGGTCGAAGGAAGAAAGGTCAACATCAGCAACCTTGGTCAGTCCGCCCAGAGCGTAGTTTTCTGCTACATAGCTTGCAAATGCCGGTCCGGTCAGTTCCTGAGCCAGATCGATAGCTGCTGCCAGTTTGTCCGGATCATCAGCCAGGTTAGCATTGAATGCTACAGCGTATCCAAGACCGATGTTCTGAGAAGTAGGAGCTTCGGTAGCATCTGCCGGCTGCGGAAGGGGTGCAAAACCGATGTTGTTGAATTTCTCTTCATCAGCTTCCTTCAGAGTAGCCCAGATGTAGGACTCATCCCAGTTACCACCGATGAATGCTGCTGCATCGCCGGAGATATAGTATTCACGAGCATCCTCGTTTGTTACTGCGTTGAAATCCTCGTTAAAGATATTTGTCTCAGCAAACAGTCTCTGAGTCTCAGCCAGAGCTGCTACGAATTTCTCATCTGTGAAAGCAGCGCCGCTCTTGTCGCACAGGCTCTGGAACCATTCCGGACCAGTGTATCTGTTTCCAAGAGTGGAAAGGAAATCGGAGTTCGCCTGCCACTGTCCGCCGTTACCAAATGCAACAGTGTCGATACCCTGCTCGCTGAAGTACTCAGCAGCCTTTTCTACATCTTCCCATGTGGTGGGGAATGCATCAAAGCCAGCCTCTGCCCACATAGCTTTATCGTAGATCACTACGGTACAGGTACCACCAGTCAGAACCGGATAACCGTATACGGAATCACCGGACTTGAACGGTGTGAAGTAAGCCTGATCGTAATCTGCATAGTAGGGAGAAGCTGCGATGGTATCGGTCAGATCCATGATCAGTCCCTGCTCTGCCCATGCCTTTGTATTCATACCCTGAAGCAGGAATACGTCCGGAAGGTCGCCTGCTGCTGCCAGTGTAGCGATCTGAGTCTTGTACTCAGCGTTAGCCAGAACGTTCTCATTCAGAGTGATGTCCGGATGAGCTTCCTGCCAAGCTGCCAAAACGGTACGGAAACCATCAGATCCGCCGTTTCCTTCTGACTCCTCAGATGTGGAGTAGTGCATGATCTCCAGCTCACCTGTGTAAGCCAGATCGGTTGCTGCTACATCCGTAGCTGCGCTTGCAGTCAGACCCATGGATGCTACCATAGCTGCAGTAAGCACTGTGCTGATTACCTGTCTTTTTTTCATGATTTGTCCTCCTTTTAAATAAAGCTTTTTAAATTTACTCTTTATTTTCAGAAATTCTAAATTGCAGAAATTCTGTAATAACATAGTTATAACTTTTTCACCGTCTGGCCTTCCAGAAGATGTCCTTTCACCTCATGGATCACTGGAACGGCTGTCATCGGCCGCTCGATCTCTTCGATCAGCGTCTGCGCTGCGATCTCTCCGATCTCCTCCACATTCTGCCAGACTGTGGTAAGACGCGGTTCCTCGTACTGTGTTGCCCGAATGCCGTCATAGCCTGCCACCGAAATATCCTCCGGAATGGAAAGGCCTCTGGCCCGGATGGCATTCATCCCGCCGAAGCACGCCACATCATCCGGATAAATGATGCAGGTAGGCGGATCCTTTAAATCCAGCAGCTCCTCCGTATGCCGGTAAGACTGCTTTGTATCCCGGTAAAGGGATTCCCTGACGTATTCCGAAGGAACTATAATTCCTCGTTCCTCCATGGCCCGGTAGTAGGCGGCCAGCCGCTGCTTTGTCACCCGGCTTCCGTCCCCGTATATGTAAGCGATTTTCGTATGGCCCTGAGAGAACAGGTACTCCATAAGCTGCGTCATCCCGTTCGTATTATCGGAAAGAACAGCCGAAAGGTTATTCGCCACATAGTCAATGGTAATAACCGTCAGATCACTTCTCAGCAGCTCCTGCACCTTCGGCGTATTAAAATCCACCCCCAGCACCGCTACTCCGTCAAATCCTCTGTACCTGGCCCGCTCCACATAGGACATACCGGAACAGGTCGTATTCAAAAAAGTAACATCATAGCCCTTGGCTTCTACTGCTGTTTTCAGACTCTGCAGCACCCCCGAAAAGAAATCATGGGTCAAGCCGCTTCCCGCCGCATCGGCGAACAACACGCCTACATTATAGCTGCGGTTCGTCCGCAGATACCTGGCGGACTGATTCGGGAGATATCCCAGCCTCTCTGCAGTCTTTTTAATCTGAACTTTCGTTTTCTCACCAATGTCTGAATGGTTGCTCAACGCTTTACTGACAGTCGCTACAGATACTCCGCAGGCCGCCGCAATATCTTTCATGGAAACCATGCTTTTCTCCTTTGCTTAACTGCATTGTTCAATCTGTCATTCCTTAATCGTTTACTTGTCTTTATTTAACAGCATTTTGCCTGATTTGTCAATATACTTTTTACATGTTTCCTTTTTTTGGTTATATTAGCTGGTTTTCCCACCTGGCTTTTGTGCATTTTTTTGCTTTGAATCCAAAAAAACCTGTTTTTTCCTTTAAAGTCTGGATTTTTTCTCCATACTTTCCTTGGAAAAAACAGGTTTTTTCTAAAACGTTTTCTGATTTGAAAGATGCTCTACTGCAATTTTGACTGCCCCAGTCACGGGAGCCGCTTCCGGGATAATCGGATAGGCTTTTTCAGCAGCCGCATGCACTGCCTTCATATAAGCATCGATCAGCAATGAATTTCTGGTTCCAAACAGGCTGCCGATCAGAACCACAGGAACCTCTTCCTCCTCCATATGGAGTCTGCGGATAATGGCCGCCGCATATCTTCCCTCTTCGTATCCCATCCAGGTAATCAGTTTCCTGCAGACCGCATCTCCCTCTCCGGCCAGCCGGAATACCAGCCTTGGGAGCTGGTATTGCTGTTCCTCCGGAATTTCCCGGTTTTTCACGATTGCGCACACCTGATCCATCGTTTCCACATGAAACAGTCCCGGCAGCTCCTTCTCCAGCTCTGTTTTTTCTGCGGTTCCCTCGTTGGAACGGAAGGCGTAATGCATGGCCTTCCGCGCCAGATCGCCGCCGCCGCCCACATTCCCGGTAATATAATCCAGATTCCGCAGCGTCAGACGTTCTCCCTGCCGGTTCTCGCCCGCATGTCCGGCCCCGGTACCGCAGATAGAAACGATGCCCATATTCCCATCCACGGCTGACCGGAACCCGATCCAGCCATCATGCATGACTTCAAAGTCCACATCTTCCATGATCTCTCCTACCACGCCGTTCAGCAGGATGAAATCATCCTCTCCGTCTGCTCCTGACATGCCAAAGACCCCGTAAGCGATATCCTTTTTCTCCAATCCCGCAGCCTCCAGCGCCTGATTCACCGCATCCTGCAAAGACTGTTTTGCCCGTTCCCGTCCGCAGGTCTGATGATTTGCCGGGCCGGAAAATCCTTCTCCCATTATCTTTCCTGTTTCATCTGCCACTGCACAATGGGTCTTTGTGCCGCCGGCATCTATGCCTAATACATACATATTCGATACCCTGCCCTTTCCCGCGCGCCTGCGCACGTATTTTCTCTTTCTCCCGCAGCCATCCTACCGGCTGCAAAGCTGTGTCTCTTTGTTTTTCTCCCGGTTTCCGTTTTTCGGAGCTGTCCGTCCGAAGCCCGCATTATCCCCGCAAAAATATTTATGACTGGTAAAACTGCGGCAAAAATGCCTTATTCGCTTCCATCATTTCATCTATCATCTTTCTTGCATCACGCACCTCATGAACCAGCGGATGATTCATCAGCGCCAGCAGCACCTTCTTCCGGTCTCCCGATACGGCCGCCTCTATCGTAAGAATTTCGTAGGCCTTTACCTCTTCCACCAGCCCCAGGAAATGCGCCGGCACCTCCGCATCTCTCAGCGGGCTTGCACCGTCTTTACTGATTACACAGTTGGTCTCGATTACGGCATCATCCGGAATCGTTGGGATAATGCCATTGTTTCTTACGTCAACCACCTGCACATCCTTCCGGTCATTGTAAATACTGTCGATCAGATGAATCGCAGCCTCGGAATACCGGGCGCCGCCCCGCTTCGCAAGGGCTTCCGGCTTCTCCTTCAGATCCGGATCACGGTAGCAGTCAAACAGATTTTTCTCCACTGCCTTTACCTGGTCTGCCCTGGTGCCCTCCAGGCCGATGGCCTCCAGGGTTTCTTTTTCCAGCATGGTTTTCTCCGCATAAAAATATTGCATATACGGGGACAGCATACAGCCCATATCCCTGGCAATCAGATCCATCTCCTCATTTTTGTCGATATTTTTCACCACACTGTCCGGATTATCCACCGCCAGCGCCTCCTGCAGCCGGTCAACTCCCTGCTCGTAAGCATGATTCATCACGCTCAGATGATTCAGCCCGATAAATCTGCAGTCCAGCCTGTCGGCCTCTATCCCCAGACGTTCCGCCGCATCGTGGCGCATATTGATGGGGACATTGCACAGACCGATGCATTTCACATGGGTGTGCTTCAGCACGGCCTCGGTAACGATTCCCGAAGGATTCGTGAAATTGATCAGCCATGCGTTCGGGCAGACCTCCTCGATATCCCTGCAGATATCCAGCAGCACCGGTATCGTCCGCAGCGCCTTAAAGCATCCGCCCGGGCCGGTGGTCTCCTGTCCGATAATCCCGTATTTCAAAGGAATTCGTTCGTCCCTGGATCTGGCATCCAGACCTCCCACCCGGATCTGGGTGATAATAAACGCAGCATCCCGAAGTCCTTCCTTCCGATCCAGCGTATAGCGGATAGAAATCGGCAGTCCCGCCTTTTCCACCATACGTTTTGCAAACTCCGTATTGATCCGTACCTTTTCCAGTCCGGCTTCAATGTCGATCAGCACAACTTCTGTTACCGGCAGCGTTTCCTTATGCAGAATGATGCCCTCGATCAATTCCGGTGTGTAACTGCTGCCGCCCCCGATTACTACTACTTTCATACGCGTCTCCTTTCGAAATTCATTCATCACTGTTTCGAACCCTGTCTGTTTTCTTTGTCCCGGGTTCTGACTGGTTCTATCATATCATATCTTCTTACAAATTTCCAGTACTTTTTTAACTTTCTTAAATAACTTTTGAGGTATGATTTTATCTGGACAGAAAAGCAAAATAATGTCATAATGGGGATGCTTCGCACACTTTTCCATAGATAGGAGTTCCTGATATGTTTCTCATAATTGCAAATCAAATCATAAAAATGTTTCTGATCATGATCGTTGGTTTTATCTGTTTCCGCACCGGGCAGATCGATCACCAGGGAAATAAAACTTTATCCAATCTGCTTTTGATGGTTATTAACCCATTTCTGATTATCAATGCTTTTCAACTGGAATACAGTGCCCAGTTGATGCGGGGCTTCCTTTTTTCCTTCCTGCTGGCTTTTCTGACCCATGTGATCGGTATCGCCACCGCCCGGATCCTGATTCCGGAAAAAAGCAGCCGCGATTTCTGCATCGAACGGTTTTCCTGCATTTATTCCAACTGCGGATTCATGGGCATCCCCCTGATCAGCAGCATCCTGGGAAGCGAAGGCGTGCTGTATATTACTGCCTACATGGTCGCCTTCAATCTGCTCTGCTGGACCCAGGGACTGATTCTGATGACCGGAAATACTTCCAGAAAACAGCTTTTCAAGGGGCTGACTTCCCCTGTCATGTTCGGGATCGTGATCGGAATGATACTGTTTCTTACCCAGATCAAGCTGCCCGCTGTTCTTAGTGACAGCATTGAATATCTGGCTGCCATGAATACCCCGGTAGGAATGCTGATCGCCGGCATCTCCTTGGCAGAGACCAGTCTGGCAAAGGCGCTGAAAAATCCCCGCCTTTACCTGGTCACGGCCATCCGGCTTCTGTTCATCCCGATCCTGATGCTGCTGCTCTTCCGTTTTGTTCCCGTGAATTCAAATGTACTGCTGACGGTCCTGGTGGCCGCAGCCTGCCCGGCTGCCACCACCGGAACCATGTTCGCTCTGCGGTTTGACAAAAACTATAAATATGCCTCTGAAATCTTTGCCTTCTCCACGGTGGCCTCCATGCTGACCATTCCCTTTATCGTATTTCTGGCAGAGAAGCTGCTCTCACTGTAGTCCCGGCTTCTCATGTCCCGCCCATCTCCCATGCCCCTCAATCTTGAGGGGGGAAGGTATTTTTTGCGCCGGATGCAGACTGCGCAGCAATCAATTACCTTATGCATCCGTGCGCATCGTTTGCCCGCAGGGCTTTTTGTCGTATAGGAAAGTGAGGAGTTTCCTATATCATAAAAAAGTACCTTCCCAAACGGCAGGAAACATCGCTGCAGTTTAAAAAGGTACATTTCTTTTTTATCCTACTGTCTCAGATAAATTCCCTGGGATTCTATGAAATCATCCATATCCTCTATGATCTCGTGGGCCCAATTCTCGCTGATCGGTTTTTTTTCCTCGGCCGCTTTGTTTTCCTGCTCCTCTGTCATTTTCTTTTTGTCCTCTGCCATCCTTCGATCCTCCCTGTCTATTCGTTCCACTTTAAGAAGCCTTCCTGCCCCAGCTCCGTCATCTTCAGCCTGCTCCCATCGCTGCGGTCCTTAAACTGCAGCTCCGGATTCTTGATGCTGACACGCACGCCCTTCGGTACGGAGGAGGTAATAAACGCATTGGAACCTATCACTGCGCCTTCCCCGATCACAGTTTCCCCGCCCAGAATAGATGCTCCGGAATATACCGTCACATTATCCTCCAGGGTGGGATGACGTTTGGTATGGCGCAGGGACTGCCCCCCTCTGGTGGAAAGCGCCCCCAGAGTCACGCCCTGGTAGATCTTTGCGCCATTTCCGATCTTTGTGGTCTCTCCTACCACCACTCCGGTTCCATGATCTATGAAGAAATAGTTTCCGATCGTAGCTCCGGGATGAATATCAATTCCGGTAAGATTGTGGGCGTATTCCGTCATAATACGAGGGATCAGCGGCACGCCCAGCAAAAACAGCTCATGGGCGATCCGATTCACACTGATGGCAAATACGCCGGGATACGAAACGATTACCTCATCGGTATTGTAAGCTGCCGGGTCCCCGTCATAGGCCGCCTGCACATCGGTTGCCAAAACCTGCCGCAGCGAAGGAATCCGCTTCAGAAAAGCGGTAACAATCTTTTCTGCACGCTCCTCCAGCGTATCCATATCCGCCGCCCGGCCATCCTCCGTATGCTGCAGTGCCTTCACCACCTGCCGTTTCAGCTTATAGTGAATATCCTCCAGCAATTCTCCCAGATGATATTCGATGGACTGACTGTTCAAATGCTTTAATTCAAAAAACCCCGGGAAAATCACATAGCGGATTTCCTGCAGTATTTCAATAATAATATCCTGATTCAGTCGATTATCCGTATCAATGCAGCAGGTCTGGGGATGTCTTTCGTAACTGTCCAATATCTCATCCACCAGTTGTTTCATATCCTCTGTCGCAAATCCCTTCATGACTTTTTCATTTCCTTCCACCGGTTTCTCTTTCCTTTTCTGCGGCCGCCTCCGGCTCTGTTTCTGCCTATTCGTCCGCTCCGGGCTCCCCCGGTACCTCCTCCGCATTCTCTGAACACGCAGCTTCAGACGCTGTCTCTTCTGCCGCTTCGCTTTCTGCTTCTGCGCAGCCCTCACGGCGCGCTTCTTCTGCCGCACGC
>JAUNON010000048.1 GCA_030537145.1 Lachnospiraceae bacterium
CTTTCCATAATATTGATTGTCATTCATATCCGCTTTATTTAAAACCGCCCCAAGAATGCGGCATCCTGTGTTCTCCATCTGCGCAACCACATCCTGTACCAATCGATAGCTGACTGTGTTTTGCGCCACAACAAGAATCATTCCATCACAGTTTTTGGAAATGATAGCAGTATCGATCACATTCCCCAGCGGCGGCGTATCAATAATGGCATAGTCGTAATGTTCCCGCAAATATCGGACAAGCTCCGTGAAATAATCATTTGCCAGCAATTCTGCCGGATTTGGCGGTACCGGACCGGCTATTATGACATCTAATCCCTCCTTATTGGAAGGATAGATTACATCCTCCTTTTGAGCTTTTCCGGCCAGTAAATGGGTCAGCCCGCGAATTTCTGCCTGCACATCATATCTCTGAATAAAGGTGGATTTCCGTAAATCGGCATCCACATAGACTACCTTCTTTCCGATATCAGCAAGAGAATATGCCGTCTGAAAGGATACCATTGATTTTCCCTCCCCCGGAATACTGCTGGTATATGCGATCACTTTTATATCCTCGCCGCAAAAACCAATGTTGGTACGGAGCGCTTTGTAGGCCTCATTTCCTCTTCTGCTGATCTTTTTTATCTTTAAATCTATTTTCTCCATGGCAACTGATTGTTTCTCCTTTTTCCCGACTCTGTATGCTCCAACGGAATGGTTGCTAAAATACTTAAGCTCAACAGCTCTTCAATATTTTCCGGAGACTTAATTCTGTCATCCGTCACAAATAAAACACTGATCGCCAGCGCCATCAAAAATGCTCCTGCGAGAAACGCTGCGATGAAATACAAGGAATATCTGGGCGAGCTGGCATATACGGGAATGCTGGCATAATCGATTACATTCACCGCCTCAATATCCATCACCTCTGCCATCCGGTCTGATACAACTGTCTGAAGGCAATTTGCAATCTGATACGCCAGCTTCGGCGATTCTGCCTTCACGTAAATATAGATCATCCGTGTATCATACGGAATGGATACATCAATCCTTTTCTCCAGCTCTTCACAGCTCATATCCAGGCCCAGCTCCTGGATTACCCGATCCAGCACAGCCCTGGATGTAACGATTCTTCCATAATCGTTTGTCAGCTTTGTACTGATTTCCAGATCGGAGTAAAGAACCGTGGAGGTACTTTCTCTGTTCAAAATTAACAGCGTGGTATTCGACACATAATCCGGCGTTGAAAAAAGCAGCAATGCCAGTATGATTGCCAGTCCTGCATCCATTCCGGCAATTAGGATCATGTACCATTTTTTTAGCAATACGGATAGCAGAGTAATAAAATCCACTCTGATCTCACTCGATTGCGGCTTTTGTATCTTGTTTTCCTGTTTCTGCATTTCAAAGCTCTCCTTATTTCCTGTGCAATATCTGTTCGATGCTTCCGCCGCAAAGCCAGTCGGCATACTCCTGCCCATATTTTTTGCAAAGATAAAGGTAACAGGCCTTCATATGCGGCGGTCTTTTCTCCGTATTGTGGGCATCGGTCCCGATCATGGCTATCTTTTGCTCCTGCAGCAGCTTCCGGATAAAACGCTTCTTCTGCATTCCCTCTTTTCCCAGCACCGCCGCTGCATTGCATTGAAAAAGCACGCCCAGCTCTAGCAGCTCATTGACATACCGGGGGTTCTCCAAAAGACACTGATACCGCTCGATATGGGCCAAAACCAGATAATACCCCGATGCTCTCAGATTCTTTACAATATTACCCATTTCATGAAAATAGCTGCCAGGGTGAAACTCCGCCAGAACGTACCGTGATCCCTCCAATGTAAATACTGCTCCCGCCTTCAGCCAGTCAGCCATATCCAGACTTGCATACACTTCGCTGGCAAGATAAAGCTTTGGCAGTCCGCCTTCGGAAGCTGCCCGCCCGCACAATTTCTGATAGCAGGTCCTGATTACATCTTTTTTCATTACGCCCTCTTTGCCGTGCATATGCGGGGTCAAAACCATAGCCCCGATCCCTTCGTCCCTGGCAACTCGAAGCATAGCGAGCGCCTCTTCCATGCTCTGTGCACCATCATCCACTCCCGGCAGGATATGGCAATGGCAGTCACACAATCCTTTCATATCAACTCTGCCGCCCCTTTCCTTCTATAACGCTTAAGCCTTCCTCCCTTTTTCCACGATCTCCTGCAGATCTCCCAGCGTCTCGATCCGGCTTAAGTCTCTCTCCTTAATATGAACTCCAAATACCGCCTCAATTTCTGAAATAAAGGAATAGATTTCCAGTGAGGATAATTCCATTAACAGGAACGTATCTTCATTCCATTCCGATGCAGCATTTTCGTCCGCATATTTTCCGGCAATTTCAATGATTTTTTCCAGCATCTTTTTCTCCTCCCGCTTTTGTTTGCAGCAGCTTCACTGCCCTATCTGTTCTTTATTCATTTCTGCATACAGCCGGCAAGCTTTTGCTTCATGCGCTGCTGCTGCAGTTTTTTTATAAATACAAAACAAACTCCTATTATGATCCACCGGCTGATAAACTGCAGCACCGTAGCCGCCGGCGTGAATTTTACGATGCGGAACAATACTCTCCACGGGAACACTGCCATTTCCACCGCATGAATACACAAAATCAAGATCGTATTTCTGCCCAGCCATTTTAACCCGTCCGTGATCCAATTCTCGATTCTGTTCGCATACAAAGACAGCTTAATCACAAGAAAAGAACCGGCCAGAGAACCAATTACGCCGAATACGGAAAGCCTTACACTGTAAAGCGCCAAATTCATGGTTCCCCACATTGCCTGCGGAAACCATGCCGCCAGGAAAAGAAGTACCATCCACCAGGGCATTTTCTTTTCCAGCAGCCGTTTTTCTCTCATAACATATCCGCAGTAGACATAAAAGGCGGCCACCAGGCCCTGCGCAATCTGAAACGGCAGCTCCCGATTCATCCATGCGCATCCTGCCGCTGCCAGGAGCAAAGCCAACATTGTACGAACCGCTTCCTGTTTTATTTGAAGGATGCAATAAAACAGGATCCACCCCCACAGCAGACTGAACAGAAACCACATGGCGCCAAGCGGAGAATCCGCTCCGGACATAACCAGTATTGCAGGAAGGAAATATCTCTCCTTCCATAAATCAAGCCGCCCCACCCGAAACAGATCCAGCGCCGCTCCCAAATTGATTAATCCCATCACCGTAATGTATGGCAGCAGCAAATATCTGCAGCTTGTCCGGATTCCTTCTTTTACTTTCTTCTTTTTCAGCCAAAATCCGCTGATGATAAAAAACACCGGCATCATAACCGAATACAGTACCTTCCAGACGAACAGCGTCTCCACTGCATTTCCCGGAATGCTGTGCCTGAGTACAACAACTATGATAAAAATTCCCTTTATCAGATCAAACATGGTAAGATTTACGAAACGCTGCTTCATACCTTCCCCCTCCCTCCGGACTTTATCCAACTCTTTGTGTATGCAAGATACAGCAAAAAATAGAAAATCAGACTTTCAAATAAGGAATACTTCAGCGTATGCCTGTTCTTTTTAAAAATCGCTTTTTTGTTTACCAGGTGCTGCCTATAGTCCACCGAGGACAGGCCGTTTGTATTCAGCCGGTACGCCGTGCCATAGCCTCCGGAAAAGCGGAACGGGCATCTGGCATACAGGCGCAGATTCAAATCCCAATCCTCGTACACAGGGAAGCCTGGATCAAAGCCGCCTGCTGCAAAATACATTTTCTGAGGAAAGCAATAATCTCTGGGAAGCCAATACTTATAAAGCCGTGTGACCGTCCCCAGCCGAAGAAATCTGTCCCAGTTCAAAACAGGCAGCTGGTCGATCCGCCGCCCTTCTTTGTCCGCCAATACGGTCTGAGAATAGGCACAGCATAATTTTCCGGTTTGTCTGTAAACCTGTCTTGCCATTTTCATTTCTCTTTCCAGCTTTTTGCTGTCATAATAAAAATCATCCGCATCCAGAAATGTAACATAGTCCGTTTTCGCCTGCCGAATCGCCCGTTCCCTTGCCAGCGCGACTCCCACGTTTTCCTCAGAATAAATCACAGTAAGATTTTTGTGCTCCTTCTGATACTCACGCAAAATACTGCATGTATGATCCGTAGAAAAATCATCAAAAACAATTACCTCCCGAATCGGGTAGGTTTGCGTATAAATACTGTCCAGGCACCTTCTGATATAAAGCTCCTTATTGCGGCTTGGCACCACAACGGTTAATTCAAACATTTCAATTCCTCCGCCCATGCAGCCTGCTTAACCCCCGGGAAAAAAGCTGAAGCAGCAGCGGTTCCCCCGCAGCCAGCAGGACGATTCCATATACGCCGAAAAACAGCGATCCGGAAATCAGCAAGATGAAAAAGCTTTTCTCTGTGACTTTTAAGCTCCACAGGGAAGCAAAGGTTCCAAGTACCATTGCAGCCAATATTTTTCTGTAATGAATCTCCTGAAACAGACTTCCGATTTTATCCTTCATAGCCAGCATCTGCACCATCAGCACTACCATTTCCGCTGCTGTTGTTCCAATCGCAGCGCCCGCAGACGCAAATCTGGGAATCAGCACGGCATTGACCCCCAGATCCGTCACCGCTCCTGCAATTTCTGAATACAGCACGATTTTTTCCTTTCCGATGGGAATCAAAATCTGTATTCCCAGAATATTTGTAATCCCGATCAAAAGAACCGTAGGCATAATAAGCTGCATCGGCAGAATTGATCCCGCATATGCTTCTCCGGACAGGAAATAGATCCCGACCTTTGCAAATAGAATAAAATAGAGCGAAAGCGGCGCCGCCAGCAATATCACAAAATTCAGCGCTCTCCTGCTGACCTGCATAAACGCATCCATCCGCCCATTTTCCACATAATAGGAACATCTTGGCAGCAGAACCGTTCCCAGCGAGGTTACAATGCTCACCAGTATGGTTTTTATTTTAATGGCGGCATCATAATATCCCACATCCTGATCGGTTTTCATAAAGCCAAGCATAACCGTATCAAGGTTTGTATAGATTACCGTTGCACAGGACATGGCAAAAAAAATGACCACCGCCTTCAAATGTCTCCGGAAGCAATATCCCCCTGCCGGCTTTAACCGCAAATATCTGCGTGCATGAAAGAAATTAAGGATATTGGATGCGGAGGAAGCCAAAATACTGATTCCTCCGTAAAGCACATAATCGCTTTCCCTGCGCACGAAAAGAAACATGGCAATCAGCGCCGCTGCCTTAAACAGAACAGAACGAATCGTAATATAGGTATACTCCTCCAGCGATTTATAAAGCCATTCCATTCCGATCCCCTGAAAGAAGATCGTCATGCTGACGATCAAGTAAAGCTGTCTTTCCGCCGCAAATCTGGGAACCGCAGCAAGCACCGCAAATAATAGCAGATAAGAAATCCCGCAGGTAATCAGATTTATGATGAGTAATTCCTGCACGGTTCTGGCAAGCTCCTCTTGATTGTCCCGTACCCTGGCACATGCCCTTATCCCATAGGTAGGAATCCCAAGCTGGGCAAACATGCTAAAATACGAGATCAGAGAAACGGCAAAGGATACCTTGCCAATTCCGGCCGGAGATAAAATTCTGGAGGCGTATGGAAATGTAATCAGTTGAAATATAAGTGATGACATTGTGAGCATCACATTCATAATAAAATTAATTTTCAAGGATTTCGGTTTCTTTTCCTTCAATTCTGCTCTGCCCTCTCTCTTTCTTCAGTCGTCAGACCATCCTGCTTCGTTTATTTTGCCTGCAGCCGGATATAATAGGGCTTTAGCTGCGCATGGATGAGCCCCAAAAGCCGATAGGATATCCTTCGGGGCAATTTCTGTATCAGTCCGATGAGCCTTGCTTCCTTTGTAGAAAATACCATATCCTGCAGCACCTTTTCGTTCCAAGGGCTTATATCAAAATACCTTCTGAATTCTGCCGCCAGCGGATGATTTGTATTCGAGTACCAGGGCCGGATCACCCGCATATTGGTGGTATAATGGATAATCACCGGATCCAGAACTGCCGCCCTCAGCTCCTCCTCCGTATAGTAATTCGCAGGCTTGCGCAGGATTTGAATCTCCTGATACGAATGTACAGCGCCTATGGTCATAACATCATATTTGGGATGCAGCAAACCGATCTGTCCGTAAAAGACTCCGTTTAAAATATCCTGATCGGCGTAGTTGATCCGGTTCCCGTACTTTTTCATATATTGCTTCATCAAAGTACTTACATTTACCTTGCGAAGCTCTTTCAGATTGATCAGCAGCACCCCTGCATTAATATATACATCTTGTTTCTTTAGCCCGATGTTCTCTTTATAGGCCGAGCCAACACAGTCCTTTACTCCCCAAAAAATATTCTCCGCCACATCCACACCGCCGATCTGCCCAATATCTCCGCAGATAATGGTATCGCAGTCAAGATACAGCGCTCTGTCCATTTCCTCCGGCAAAAGGGTTGCGGCAAACAAGCGTGTAAATGCACTTAGCGGCCATCGTTTTGAAACCAGAGTCTCCGGAATATCTAAACCCGGAATATCAATTACAATGATTTTCCGGTGATACTGCTGAGCAATCCCGCAAAGAATTCCTTTATTTTCCGCATTTATATTCTCTCCCAGCAAATAAACGATCAGATCCGGTATATGCCTGTTGTTTTCAAATAGGGAGATGGCAGAAATTCCCATCAGCCAAATGTAATTATTGTCACAGGTATAAAAAACATTCATTCCAGTCTCCTCATATTTTCAGGCATAAAGCTTCCGATCAAAATACCAAAAAGGATGTCCATACTGCATAAAAACAATTCGCAAAGGCTATACTACCGTCAATCAGAAAAAGATACCGATTTTTTATCATAAAGCATCGTACTTTGCGATGAAAAAGGACTGCCGCAAATTTTTTCGATCTGCGGCAGTCCTCTGTATTGAGCGGTATGATATAAAAATATGAAATTTACAGACATATTTTTTCGATTTGGCGCCTCTTTTCTTCCAAAGAGCTATGGACGTATGTGTTCATAGTGATGTTAATGTCCGTATGTCCCAGAATCTCACTTAATGACTTCATATCCATACCGGATTCAATTCCTCTGGTGGCAAAGGTGTGGCGCAGGGTGTGAAAATGTACCTGCTCCATGTCCAACTCTTTCATATAACGTTTAAAGTGGTATTGATAATTTCGTGGCTCGATCACCTGGTCCGGCTGATTTGTTAAAAAATACGCCGTATCCTTTTCCGGACACTCCAGCTCTTTTATATTCCTTTGCAGAAAGGAAGGAAGCGGAATCGATCTCACCGAGGATCTGCTTTTCGGGGAGCTGATAATGAGAAGGGTTCTTGGCGTTTCTTCCCGGTTTGGATTTTGAATGCGCTGAATTGTTCTGCTGACATTGATCAATCCTTCCTGCAGATCAATATCCCGCCATTGCAGGGCACAGATCTCTCCCAGGCGAAGCCCTGTGTAAAGTCCCAGCAGGATTCCGAACTTCTTTCTATCCTTTATATCCGCTTTTACAAAGCTTTCCAGCTTCTTTTGCTCTCCCTTTGACAAAATTCTGTTTTTTGTTTCTTCCTTCGGAGGCATACGGCAATTTTTCGCTGCATTGGGGAAATTATATTCCAGCTCTGCATAGTGTATGATGCCGCGAAGGATGGTGTATAGATCACGGACGTATTTTGCGGACAGGCCGCCCCTTCCATCGCTTCGCCCGCCCTCTTTTAAATGCTGAATATACATATTGATAAGTGCAGAATTCAATTCTGTGATCTGCAGAGTTCCCAACTGCGGCAAAATATGATTGTCCAGATTGTATCTGTATTTTGCATAGGTAGATTCCTTTACTACCATTTTCTCCCTCAGCAGCCACTGTTCTGCAATATTTGAGACGGTATAATCGGGATATACTTTCATTAAACTGCAAAACTGCTCCTGCAGTAATTTTAATTGAATTTCCTTTAATGCATTCTTTTTGTTTTGTGACATAAAAGCATCTCCTTGTTAAAAAATTTAATCGAATCGTTTGGGCATCTACAAATGAATTTTTATTTACATTCTGCATTTTTGTGATATAATAATAGAATATTATCATAAATGTGAATTTTTTTATCGCAAAGTACGATGCTTTGCGATAATTTTTTATCAATTTATATCAAATGCCCGCCTTAAATCGATTTTTTTATACCAAGATATCAAAAGAAGGAGCCTCTGCATTTTTGCGCCGGATGCAGATTGCGCAGCAATCAATTACCTTATGCATCCGTGCGCATCACCGCACAAAAAACTCCCTTTCGATAAGAATTGTCCTATCGCAATTCTTACCAAAAAGGAGTTCTTTTTTGAACGCATTTTTACTGTCTAACTTTGCATTGCTCAATAAATCCCGTCTTTGTCAAACGCCTCCAGAACCTGGCGCAGTTCTCCGACAATCTGCATTACCTGCCGCTTGTCCTCGTCACACTTCTGCGAGACTTCCTCATACTGTGCCACGGTTTCTTTGGCACGTTGAAGCTGCCCCTGGTAATACTCCTCGATCAGTCCGCAGGCAGACCGTGCCAAAGCAGAGTATTGGCTCTCACTCTTTTGCAGCACTTCCTTTTTGAAGGCAGGATATTTTCCTTTGATATCCGCCACAAGTTTATCCTTCTCACTTTCCAACTCGCTTTTCCGGGTGAAGCTGCCTACCAGGTCCGCAAGGGTGCTGAACACAGAGCCGCCGCTGGCCATGGATATGGCCATCGTAACACTGTCCCCCCGGGTCCAGGTGTTATTATTCACCCGGAAGCAAAACTGGACATTATCGCCGGTAGCATACATTCCGGCTAAATCCTTGCCAAGTTCATCCGAAATATCGCCCATCTGTTCCAACAGCTCTTCCCGATGCATTTCAAGACACGCACGAAGCTCCGTTTCCAAAAGCTCGACACAATAGTACGCATAATATTGGCCGATTTCCTGAACAGAATAGCTGGACAGATCCTCACGCTCCATACGATTCAGCAGATCTGTCGTCCATCCGGCGGCATCCGCTTTCATCTTATCCACGCTTTCAAGAATTTTGGCCTTCGCCTGGTCAAGCTGCTGACTGTACCGGCCCTCTTCGTTCTGGAGCTTCTTTCGCTCCTCGTCAAGCTGGCTGGCGGTCATCTCAAGGCCTTTCTCGATATTAGACAGGTCCGCATTGATATCCTCAATCATCTGGCGGGTCATACGCTGCATCCTGTCAGCCACCACAGTGGTTTTCTTTTCCTGAATCAAATCCATAATGGCCTGACGGAGTTCCTCAAAGTCCCTTTCAAGTATAGACGCAAGCTCCGGGCAGGGACGTTCCCGCTCCAACACGCGGCACATCTCATCAAGTGCACTGATCAGATAAGTCCTTTCCCCCGGCATCAGCAGCTCCGTACGCTCGCCCATCAAAGACCTTATGTGCTCCAAATCCTCCGTATTATGAAGCAAATCGCTGTAATTCCCCACAAGGAAAAGCTTTGTATACTGCTGCGGCAGAATTGCGTAGCGTATATACATCTGCTCACTGCGGGCGAGCGGCGAATTGACGGAATAAACATAAATCACAGCGTCCGCCTGAGCCATGGCATCAGCCACGATACTGTCCAGGTACTCATCTGTTACATCATTAAGGCCCGGGGTGTCAATGATGCGGACATCCTTCAGCCGTTCATTTGGGCGCCACAGCTCCAACTGCCGAATCGGCTCTCCCAGTTCCTCCATCAGCCTTTCCAGTGCAGGGCGGGAGAGTTCCTCATCCTTCAGGGTCAGGCGGCGTCCGCCGGAGAGAACCGCTTCATTTTTGTGCATACCGTAGCTCAGTTTGTTCATCGTTACGGTCTCCGGAACCACATCGGTGACAAGGATCTCCTCACCAAGCAGCGCGTTGATAAAGCTGGATTTTCCCCGCTTAAATTCACCTACAACAACGATGGTAAAAGGATCCTTTCGCCGGCTGCGGATGTGATTATCCCACAACTCCAGGTGTTTCGTCAGCGTATCGCCCAGAAGCCTGCGATATTGCCCGTCATATTGAAACCGGCGCAGCTTGTCAAGATTCTGTTCCAAACGCTGCATTGTGTCCGCAGCAGACACGGTAATTCTATTCTGAAGAGTCATTATTCCACATCCTTTCTTGTTTTCTTGAGGACAGCCACATATTTTGCACACAGGGCGTCCGTTTCTTCTTTTGTATGTAAAACCATACCGGGCTTTTTCAGTTCCGGTCTCCACTGATAAAGAAGTTCACAATGTGAAAATTCGTCACTGGCAAGGACCCTTCGAATGCTGGATGGATGGGTTTTATAAAGTTCCGTGGCCACGGATGCGACAGTGGACAGCTCCTCCAACTGACTGCGCAGATCATCGATGCTGATCTCTTCCTTCCGGTTCATAAAGCTGCCATAGGCAAACTTCTTATTGACATTGATAGCATCCTCGATATTGTCCGCACAAATCATGGCCGCACGATCGCACGTCACCTCTGCCGCACGGCTCCACTCATAAAACATCAGGACATTTGTGGCGGAAAGAAGCTGAATGATCATATTCCGTCCGGACAGAAGATTCGCCAGCACGTTGCAAATACTCTGATAAACCATATGTTCATTGTGAACATGACCGCACTCATGTCCGATAACGCACTTCAACTCCCCCGGCGTCATACGCTCCACCATGCCGCTATGGACCACTATGGTCGGCGTAACCGTGTCGGAGGCGTAGGTATAGGCATTAACAGATTGGTCATGGGTGATATAGACATTCGGCGCACCAATTCCAAGACGCTTGGCACAGTCCTGAGCCATCTCATAGATGTCGGGGAACTGATTTGGACCGGCAAGAACGGCGCTGGCCATTTCAATCTGCCGATACCGAGCCTCCGTATGGACGGCCACCTTTTTACTGATTGTGTAGAAAAGCGGAATTTTCCGCAGCTCTTCCCGTAATTTCAGATCCAGCGGAAAGGCATAATCCGGAATCCCATTGATCCGGTGTGCATCATCCTTCCTCCGCATCTTTTCCACATATGCCCCAAAATCCACCCTGACTGCATTCAGGGGATTGGAGCCCAAATACATACTACTCACACGATTCATTTCTGTTCACTCCTTTCATCACGCCATCTGTTTGCTGGCATCCTCTGCTTTTTTCATAATAGGGACAAGCTTGTCATGGATGCTCTTCATTTTTTCCCCTATCACACGATATTCCTCCATGCGCTGCTCTTTATTTTGATTTGCTTTGACAATATCAGCGGCAATCGATTTCAGTGTATCCTCCGTGCCGGAAATCAAGGCCTCTGCGTCCTGCTCAACCTGATCGATCAGAAGATCCACCTGAGTTTCCACCTGCTGCTTCGCCCAGTTTTCCAGCAGCCGCTGTTCACGCAGATTGCGGACAGACTGCTTCGCCGTCTCTTTTAAGCCTGAACGGATTTCCTCGATCTTTTTCTTCTGAATGTCTTTCTTCCAAATCAATGAGGTAATCATCTTACCTCCCATGGTCCCTGCCACACCTGTGATCAGCGCAAAGGGAATAAAGGTAACGCCTCCCATAGCCGCCAATGCCATCATGGCAGCATAACAGGTAGCTCCTCCGCCTAAAAGGCCTGTTATTGCACCTTTTGCGCCAGCCGCGCGGTAGCCTTCAATCGCACCTCCCAGGCCAAACAGACCCATACCGACACTTGCACCAGAGACAGCAAAGAGCCATCCCGCAAGATTCGACACAGCGTCCACACCAATGGTGCCCGCCAGGCCAATAGCGGAATCGCCTTGAAGCTTGCTGCCAACAACCTGGAGCTGATCCACCAGATCACCCATATATTTCTCAACCCTAAGGCGTTCCTCTCCAATAGATTCCTGGAGTAACACGCTGATCTGTTCGGCGTAATCACTCAGCGCCTGCTTAATCTCTGCTTCCAGATCCTGCCCCACTTTACTCTGGAATGCCTTCATTTCTGCCTCAGATCTCAAAACCTCCGCAGAAATAGGATAGTTCCCCATAAAATCGCTGATTCGATTCTCCAGGTCCTCGTATTTTTCCTGAACGATGCCGTCCATCTGCTTCTTGATCTCCGAACCCTGGCTGCGGATGCGCGATTGCTCCTCTTTTTTCCCCTGGCGGAGCTCCTCAATCTTCGCTTCCGCCTCTTTCTGGTTCTTCAGGAATTCCTCCGTACTCATCTCTAAAGCACCGATTCTAAGGCTCAGTGCATTTTCTCCTTCCGCAAGCAGTGAGACAATCACAGCGGAGGATCTGAGAATTTCCAGCACGCCTCTTTCCTGCGTCAGCAGCTTGCTCAGACGCTCCTCAAACGCAAGTATGCCGCTCTGCTCCACAAGCTCCGGCTTATGTTCCGTCCGTCCCACAAGGGCCTGAAGCGCTGAAAGAGGATAAAGCTTTATATCCGCCAGCTTGTCCTTTGTATCCTGATAGATTTTGGAATCGTCACCGTGAACAGACGCAGTGCGATCAAGGATCTCCCGGATAATTTTTTCGCGGATGCTTTCCAGAAGCTTTACCCGATCCTTCTCGCTGTAAATCGTATCAATGCGGTTTACAAGAACAATGAGTCTGGTCACATCGCTGGTCATCAGCTTATTGCGGACAAATTCCGCCTCACTTTTGCTGAAGGGAGAACCCGCAGAGACAACCAACACCACTGCGTCCAGTTTTGGAATCACAGCCTCAGAAATAGCATCCATCCGATCATCGTCGTTAAGTCCCGGTGTGTCAATGATTTCTACATTGTTCTGGCAAAACTGGCAGGGATATTCCACTACGGCCTGCTCCACCAGCTCTGATGTGGCAGCCGCTCCTTCCGTAATCTTTGTCACATAATCCGCAATCTTCTCTACGGGAACCTCTTCCTGGCGTCCATCCTTATAGACGATGGTGGCTTTCGGGGTAAGGCCGTATGTAATACGGTTCAGCGTAGCCGAGGCAGGCACAACATCCGCAGGGGCAATTTCCTTACCCAAAAGAGCATTGATGACCGTACTCTTTCCGCGCTTAAATTCGCCCATAATACCAACAGAGAAAACGTGGGATTTGATCCGATTAGACTCTTCTTTTGCCCGTTCCGCCTGTTTGGTGAGTTCCAACCGGCTCATGACCTCTCCAGTGCTCTCCAATGCTGTGGTAATATCCGCAATCATTTCCTGATAGCCGATATAACCGAATTCCTTATTCTCACTCATGTTTTTTGTCCTTTCTGTTCTTTCGTTAAAATGTTTCAAAGCTTCCTAACTTACGGCGCTCTTTTCGGTTTTGAGTTACCTTAAGCAGCAATCATGACCAAAATAGACAGCAGAATCGTGACAAGGCCCACAACGACAGAAAAAATCTTGTTGATTCTGTTGGACGAGGACCACCCGCTGATCAAACCTACAACTGCAAAAGCCAAACCGACTATAGCAGCGACCTCCCAGGTCATAAAGAGGCCAAGCAGAGTAAAGAGGATGCCTCCCCAATTCTCAAGCCAGGAGGATGGTACTTTGGGTGTAGGGGGCGTGGACGCAGCAGAGATAAGTTGTTTGCCGCAAACCGGGCAGAACGCCTTGCTGTCATCATACTCTTTGTTGCACGCAATACATTTTTTCATAACCACAAAACTCCTTTCAAAATTTATTTTTGCATTGTGTGTTGGAAATTTAACGGTATGTCAGCGCTGCTGCTTCATTTCATCCTAATTTCATCCCGCACTCCATGCAGAATGACGCATCCCCTTCGATTTTTGTGCCGCAGCCCGGACATACCCGCTCCGATGATGACTTTGCATCGGAACCGGATGCGCTTGACTCCTCAGGCGCAGGCTTTCCGCAGAAGGAACAGAACGCTCCCTCCCGCAGTTGTGTTATTCCGCAGTGAGGGCATTTGAAAAACAAGGGCGCTGTAACTCCTTTCGAAACCGGCTGCTGCACTGCCTGCTCAGATGAATCGCAGGAAATCGTTTCAGGTACAGAAGATGCAGTCTCCTGGGATACCGCAGGCTGAACCGCTTCCTGCGCTTGACTTTCAAAAATCACCGGCAGCGGTCCGGTACTGTTGAGCAAATTGACTGCCCATTGATCTGAGCAGAGCTCGCCTTCCCTGCATTTACCGCACATCACAGCATATCTGGTTTTCAAGGTTACAGTAGGAATGAAAAAAACATCTATTTTAAACTTGGCCTCTTCCAAAAAGAACTCGGATGCCCTTTTGCATTTAGGACACATATGTATTCCCAGACTTCTGATTTTTTTGAAATGATCCGTTGCGCCGCAGCCATTAAACCGGAAACCTCCCATACGCTATCACTCCCTCCTTACCGCAGATACGGCTGCAAACTGTTTATGATGTCCTGTGGCTTTGTGCTGCCGGGCACTGCAGGGCAGAAGGACACTGTAGTGCCATCCCGCAGCAGTACCACAAGGGTGTTGTAAATACTCATGTACTTTCCAACACGAAGCTGGGCAATTTGGCTGACCGGATAAATGTCCACAGGATCTTTTTTTACTTTTCTCTTTGCTATCGCCATACCAGCAGCCCCAAAGGATCCCCCCAAAGAACTGCCCAACTGCTTTTTGAACTCAATCCGGTCATCATAAACCGAAAGCGTTCCGGTGGCTTTTGCAATGCCTATGCTGGGCGTCCCCTCATACTTGCTGGTCAGATTAAGGCTGGCCAGCAGTTTCCCCGATGTCGTTACGGTATTATTCTCTCTCCGTCCTTCCGCCTGTCCCACCTTAACACCGCATACCGGGCAAAACACAGCGGATGAATCCAGCTTTGCTCCGCAGGTAGAGCAGAACGCATTGTTCTGCTGCTGCTCCACGCGGGTTCCACAGTTGGGGCAGAACTTTGTGCCCGCTGCCAGGGCTTGTCCACATTTCTTACAGTTCATTGCAATACCTCCCTATTTATCATTTTTAGATTCTTTCCTATAATTTTCTCTTGTAGCGCTGCAGCGGCGGATGAGCTGAGCCAGCTTCCCGCTCAGACGGGCAAGAGTTTCGCGCTCCACCTGTATATATGCGGCTGAAGGGGCAGAAGCTTTGGCAAATTGAAAAATCCTCTGCACCAGAGCCTCCGTTTTTTTCTCCTGCTCTTCCATTACAATCCGCAGAAATTCTGCCAGATGCGACTGTCTGCGCCGATAGTAGCCTGCAAAAGAGGAACGCACGGCGTTGTCGATCCAGTAGGCAATCTGCCCGGGCGGAGTCTCATTCGGCGGTATCGGCGGGATCTCCCAGTAAAACGGTTCCAAAGCCGCTGGAAGCCCCGCCTGAGCGGTACAGGCTACAAGCTCCTTCCATTCCGGCTCCACCTGCTGAAGGAGTTCTGGATAAGGCTGTATGATCTCTCCCAACTTCTTACGCAGATTCACGTATTCCGGAACCAGGTATTTATTCCAGATCTGCTGATAGGAATTCTGCTCCTCCAAAGTGAGCTTTTCCTGCAAATCCTGAAACAGCTCCCGAACCTTGCGCACAAGAATATCCTTCTGCTGACGGACAGCGGCGATCAGCTCGGCCGATACGGCATCGCTCCGTTCCTTCCCTTTCCGATTGAACATTTCAACACATCCGGACCATATTTTCCCATGATCAGGCTGAAATCCATAGGCGGTTTCAGCAAAATTTTTTTTCAGGATCTGCAGACCTGCCACCTCAACCGTCTGCCGTTCCCACTGCTGCAAAAGCTGAATAAATTCTCCGGATATGCGTACGATCGTATTCAAAGGCGTCATAACCGCCGCACTGTGCTGGGTGCGGATAATAAGGGGAAGCAGCTCCTCGTTAAGCCGCTGGAAGCCGCTTTCCTCTAATGCCTGCTGATCTCCCATCTCATAGGCGTACAGGGCCTGTGTGTTGGAAACAGGGAAAATGACTGGTTCGGTGAAGATTTCGGCATACTTCTCCATGACCGGATCGTTCTCATCGTGAGTCTCCAGAAGGACCTGTCGCACATGCTTTTGCAGCCGCTCCCTGATCAGCTTCAGCAGCCGTTCCCTGTACATGGCGGGAACCGTATCCATTTTCGATGCCACAAAAACAATCTGGCAAATCTGATCACTCTCCACCAACTGCGCAATAAAGTGAACCTCCGTATTGCTGACCGGCGCATTGGGATCTAACGTCACAATGGCCAGATCAATGTTGGACAACTCCCGGATCGTGACATTGTTCATAGCGTCATCATCGTTCATACCCGGTGTATCAATCAGGTCCACATTGTTCTCACAAAAACGGCAGGGATACCGGACAACGGCCTCTTTGATATTTTTAGCCTGCATGGCGGAGCTGTCCGTCAGCTTCGTAATGTAGTCAGCCAGTTGCTCAATTCCAATTTTTTCCTCGGGGCGGCCATCTTTCCAGGAAATATAAGAGGCCGGCTCATTCCCATAGGTGATGCGGTTGATGGTGGCTGTAGCAGGAATCACATCAGCAGGTAATATTTGTTTTCTAAGCAGCGCATTGATAAAACTGGATTTTCCACGCTTAAACTCACCCACAACTGCAACCTGAAAGCTCATATGTTCCAGCTTCTCGTTTAGACGATCAATTTCGGCTATCCATGCAGAAATCTGCTGCGATTCCATATACGGCTGCATCAAACGCTTCAATTCCATCAAATAATCGTGTATCTGTAATGTATAGGATAGATAATTCCATGCCACTTTCTTCACCACCAAACCTGTTTGTAATTTACTTTCTATTCTGCAGCCTGCTCCATACGCTTATATGTGCGAAATATACTGCAAAAAGGCATCTCTTCCTTTTGTTTTCCTTTGATAAACACAGTATAACGAGTATTTTCATCCATTTGTCTACTGTGAGTAGACGATTTAAACCACAGACAAAGAATACACCATATTCATGGCCGTAAACCTGCCTTCTTTTCTATGTACTACCCAACATAAATATCAGGGACATCCTATTGTCATCAGGACGTGTGCGTTGTCAGATACTGTCTTGACAGCTGCATCCCGACCATAATTCCCTTGACCTGTTCCTTCTCTGTCTGTGTCAGCGTTTTCAGCAGTTCCATGAACTCCTTCGTGTCTTTCACTTTTTCGTTGTCCTGAAGGTTGTTTTTTTCTGCTGCCATGTTCATTCTTCCTTTCAGATTTTCTTTTATCATTTTTGCGATTTTCGTCCCCTATGCCTACATTATAGTAGCCTATGCCCCCATTGTCAACTCTCTCTTGTCCCCTTTGCCAACTTTTAAATTGACTTTAGACGCATACAGTGGTATTCTTTCTGTAGAAAGGATGATGACAATGACGCAAGGCGAGCGAGTAAAGGAAATCAGGACTTCGCTTTCACTTACTCTTGAAAAATTCGGTGAAAAGTTAGGTGTCGGAAAAACTGCAATTTCCAAAATTGAAAAGAATGAGCGGTCCCTTACAGATCAGATGCTGAAATCCATCTGTCGGGAGTATAATGTGAATTATGACTACTTGATGTATGGGGAAGGTGAAATGTTCTCCGATCTGCCCCAGACGATACTGGACGAATTGTGCAGGCAGTATGGTCTCGATGATTTTGACAGATCCTTAGTCGAATTGTACACAGAACTGCCAGATGACTTTCGGCAGCTTCTGAAAAATAAGATTCGAGATATTGTAAAAGGAAATGAAGATAACTAATGGAGGAAGGGAACCCGTCAAAAGTGGTATATATAAAATGGAATTAGAGTCCGGGGAACCAGAAGAGACAGGCGAAATCGAAGATATTATGAATGAAGAGGAATAACTGAAGCCGACCATCGCTCAAATTTGAGCTTTGATCGGCTTGTTTATTATTCCATTTCCCGCAGCCGCTCTACAATACTTTTCTTCTTCAGCCTTTGAAAAGCAGCAAGGGGTGCGGCTACAGCTACAGCCAGCAACAGCGGAATGATGATGAGAAACGGTAAAATCTGAAACCGGTATTCAAAAAACAGGATCACATGATTCAGTGCCTCCAGAATTTTCCAGGAAAGAAGGCTTCCCAGACACAGGCTGATGATGCCGGCGATTCCAACATAGCTGATTCCTTCATATACCAGCATTTTCCGAAGCTGAGCCTCGGTCATTCCGATACTTTGAAGCATGGCAAATTCCCGTTTCCGCACGATGATCCCGGTAATGACCGCATTGATAAAATTAAGAATCCCGATCAGTGCAATGACTCCGGCCAGCGTCAGGCCCAGGGAAGAAACGACCCGCAGCATACCGTCAAATTCCTGTTGAAGAGATGCCTGTGATAAATAGCTCATTTCCCGATTGACATTTTCCGTATAATTTTTCACTTCCTGCTCGAAGGCTTCCTGTTTCTCTTCTTCTACCCGGTAGGATACGGCGAAGCATTCGCTCCATCCCTCATCCTCCGTCAATTCTTTCAGCGTCAGGACCGCATCAAAGGCGTTACTGGCAAACCGCTGAAGATTCATACTATAGGGAAATTCCACCACAGCCATCACCTCATATTCCTTTTCCTCCTGATTCTCGTACTGAATATCTATGATCTCTCCGCTGCCGTCTCTCACCTCATGGGGTATGGAAGCCTCTGTGATACTGGAAACGGTTATTTTGTCTCCCGGGTCATAGATCCTGTCATCCTGTGTAATACTGTTGTTTCCCAACATCGTCCCCAGCAGGATATAATCTCCGCTCTGAAACTTTTCAATATCCAATACCCCGTCCACTACCTTCAGATTTTTCAGCAGGCTGTCGCTATATCCGTAGATATAACCGTCTATGCTTCCGCTGCCGGACAGCTTCTCCTGCAGATGATACTCCGTGAAATCACTATGCTCCAGCTTTCCCTCCTGATCCAGCTTCCGATACCGCTCTGTTCCCTTTTCATCCAGCAAAATGGTTTTTCCAAACCCAACCCACAATTCATTTTTCTCCAGAATCCCCTCCTGGGCATCCGCCTGCTGCAGAAAAGCCTGATCCAGTTCAAAGTCTCCGCTCTTTCCATTGGCGGTTACATTTATGGTACTCAGCATAAAGTCTCCTGCGATTCGCTGTTCCAGATAGCGTTCCATCCGAAAGCTGCCCACGCCGGTCATGACCAGGGTCAGCAGAATCACGCTCAAAGAAATAGCCGCCACCACCACGGCTGTCTTTTTCTTATTTCTGCCCAGATTGGCAAATGCCATGGACACCAGGCTGAATTTCCGGCTCCCGCCGGCTCTCCTTTTGCTTTCCTTTTTTCCCGTATCTGCTTCTGTATATTTCACAGCCTCCACCGGAGAAACGCTTCCTGCGATCCTTTCCGGCCTGCGGCAGCTTAAAAATACAGTCAGTCCGGAAAATACTGCGCCAAACACCAAAATCATGGGATGGAATTTTAAGCTGATTTCCATATTTTTGTAATCCATAAAGCTCAAAGCAAAGGGCAGCGACAGTTTCCCGATCCCATAGCCGATCAAAAGCCCTGCCGGTATGCCGGCCAGTGATAAAATCACAGCCTGTCGTCTTACAAGGCGGCGGATCTGCTTCTTCGTGGTTCCAATGGTTTTCAGCAAACCGTAAAAACGAATCTCCGTCATGACAGAGATCTGAAAAATGTTGTAAATAATCAGATATCCGGTCAATAAAATCACTGCCACCGCTCCGGCCAGCATCACCAGTGTCAGGGGATCTACTGCTTCCAGACGGCTGCTCATATAAGCCCAGTTGACACCGTAGCCGATTTCTGTTTCCGGCTCATATCCTGCGTTAGCAATCACAGTCCGGACCTTTTCCTCCAGATCGGACGTTTTTTCAAAATAAAGCTGCCCGGCCAGCAATCCGACTCCCGCATCCTCCGGATGCTCTTGCCCCCATGTTTTGAAATCCTGATCCGTATAGCTTCCTTTCAGCTCTCTCCAATACGTTTCCGAAACAAGCAGCTCACTGGCGTGTCCGATCTGATCCCCTTTATACCATCCGCTGATCACAAACTCCTTCTCCATCTGTTTTCCCATAAAGGAAAAAGTCAGTGTGATCTTCTCTCCCAGGGCAGGTGGAACCTTTAATTCATTCAGTACAATCGTATCCGCCACGATCTCATTCTCCTCCAAAGGAAGTCTCCCTTCCTCCAGCCGGATAAAATAGTCGGACAGATCCGTCTCCTCCGGGAAAAAACGCAGCTCTGTCTGGCGCTTTTGCACATTCTCCGCACAGCCGATGAAAATATTATAGGCGCTTTTTTTTATCAAAGGGTCAGCGGTAATCTTTTCATACTGCTCCTGCGTCACACCCTTCAATCCTGCATGGAACTTTCCTCCCACTTCCCGCATGGTTTCTTCCTGCGCAATCTGAAGCATGCCGCTTCCCAGAGAAAATACGGCAGTAAACAGCATACCGGTAAGCGCAATGGCCAGCACCGCAAAAAAATTCCGCATCCGGTTATTTTTCAAACTGCGGCCGGACAGTCTCCGAATAGACGCTCCGTTATTATTCTTCATGGAAAACACCTCCCCGTACGCCGCTGTCATCCACGATTTTTCCGTCCTCAATATGAATCACCCGGTCACAAAGCTGTGCCAGCGTCTCATTATGGGTAATCATTACAATCGTCTGCCGGAACCGTTCCCCGGTCAGCTTCAGCAGTCCCAGCACCTCCTGCGTGGTCTTAGAATCCAGATTGCCCGTAGGTTCATCGGCCAGAATAATGGCCGGCTTGGCGGCCAGCGCACGGGCAATCGCCACCCGCTGCTGCTGTCCCCCGGAAAGCTGTCCCGGCAGATTCTGGAGCTTATCCTGAATCCCCAGCATACGGACTACATCATTCACATAGCTTTTATCTACCCTTCTTCCATCCAGCTCCACCGGAAGGGTAATATTTTCCCAGACACTCAGAATCGGCACCAGATTATAGCTTTGGAATACAAAACCGATCCGCCGTCTGCGGAAAATCGTCAATTCATTTTCCCTTAACCGGAAGATCTCCTTTCCATCCACCGTGACCGTTCCCTCCGTGGGGTAATCCAGTCCGCCCAGCATATGCAAAAGTGTAGACTTCCCGCTGCCGCTGGTGCCTACTATAGCCGTAAATTCCCCCTCCTCCACGCTTAAGCTTACCCCGTCCAGGGCCTTTACCTGATTTGCACCGCTCCCATAATATTTTTTTAAATTCCTTGTCTCCAAAATTGTCATGTGAAACCTCCTTCTTTGTCTCCGATACCCGCCTATCATGACCGTAT
>JAUNON010000049.1 GCA_030537145.1 Lachnospiraceae bacterium
TGCAAAGCAAGCGTTTCCCTCCGCCCCATCTCTGCAGCCTGCAAAGCGAGCGCTTCTCTCCGGTCCATGTCCTGTACCGATTTTCCCCGGTTCACGGCCTCCTCCTCCCACTGCCACTTCCAGGCTGTGCGAAAACCAAATGGAGTATAAATTGCCTCCGATGCCGGCATAAGAAATGCAAAGGGCGCTTTTTTCCGGTACTCATCCTCCAGCGCCAGCACAAGCAGACGGCGCATCAGGCCCTGGTGACGGTAGCGTTCTTCCGTAGCTACTGCCACCAGATAGCTGATATCCCTCTGTGTTCCGTTCCAGGAGATCCGGCAGGGATTCAGGTGCACCATGGCATGAAGCCCCGCTTCATCCTCTGCGCCATAAATTGTATTTTCTTTGGCTCTGTACTGATAATAGTAATCCACAAAACGCTTCTCATCCCCGTAAAATACCGTTTCATACAGCCCTCTGGTCTTACTATGCTCTTCCTTCCCTAATTTTCGAATCACCATGCCTCTGCAGCTTCTCCTTTCTTCTGACGTACCTATCTGCCGCATCCTCCGCATCCGCCGCAGCCGGAGCTTCCCATCATTATATCGTTGGATACCAGATCCATCAGCGGCAGAAGCAGGCAGATGGCCTGTGCGGATATTCCCTCCCCGCTTCCGGTAAAGCCCAATCCCTCCTCTGTCGTAGCCTTGATGCTGACCTGATTCACCTCAATTCCAAGAGCTCTTGCCACATTCTCCCGCATCCGGGGCAGATGAGGCATCATCTTTGGACGCTGGGCAATGATGGTGGCATCGATATTTTCAATCACATAATTGTTTTCCTCCAGCAGCTTTCCCACCTGTTCCAGCAGGTCAATACTGGAAATTCCCTCGTATTGGGGATCCGTATCGGGGAAATGCTGTCCGATGTCTCCCAGCGCGGCCGCCCCCAGCAGCGCATCCATAATGGCGTGGACGATCACGTCCGCATCCGAATGGCCCAGCAGGCCCTTCTCATAAGGAATCTTCACCCCGCCCAGAATCAGCTCCCGGCCTTCCACCAGCTTGTGCACATCATATCCTAATCCTACTCTCATCTTTTTCTTCCTTTCTTAGTATTCTTTTTTCGGTTTTCGTATTTTTATGCTTCTCTAATGAAACCTTCTTCGAATCACCATGAAGCAAATGCCGTGGGCAGCGGCCGTTACGATCCAGCTAACCGGATACGTCAGATACAGCGAGGTCAGCGTATGAAACTGCTCCGTACGGAAAAACGTAAAAATCCAGAACAGGCGCAGGCCGCAGGCCCCCACCATAGAGGATATCATCGGAATCACCGAACAGCCCATGCCCCGCAGTGACCCAACAATTACCTCCATAACGCCGCACAGGGCATAGGTTCCGGCAATGATTTTTAACCGCTCCATACCCGCCTGCACCACCTCCGGGCTGGTGGTGTAGATGCTTAAAAGCTGAGGTCCGAAATATACTGCCGCATTTCCCAAAATCAGGCCGACACAGATCACGCAGCCCTGGGCGGTATACAAAATCTTATTGATCCGCTGATTTTTCCCGGCTCCCACATTCTGCCCGGTAAAAGATAAGGACGCCTGGTAAAAGGCATTCATGGCTACATACACAAAGCCTTCTATACTGGATGCCGCTGAATTTCCGGCCACCACCACTGCACCGAAGGAATTTACCGATGCCTGAATAATCACATTTGAAAAAGAAAATACCATGCTCTGCACGCTGGCTGGCAGGCCGATCTGCAAAATTTTCCAAAACTTTTCCCTGCAGATCCGCAGCCTGCGCAGCTCCAGGCGGATGGGCCCCTCTTCCTGCATCATACACCGCAGGATCAGTGCGGCAGATATGGTCTGGGAAATTACAGTGGCAATTCCAACCCCGGCCACGCTCAGACGGCACACGATCACAAAGAACAGATTCAGGAGCACATTTACGATGCCCGCTGCCGTCAGGTAATACAGAGGACGCTTTGTGTCCCCCACTGCCCGCAGAACTGCACTGCCAAAATTATACACCATACTTGGAATCATGCCCAGGAAATAAATGCGCAGATAAAGAGACGACAGGGGCAGTACATCCTCCGGTGTTTTCATCCAGTTCAGAATCTGCTCTGCGCCCAGGCACCCTGCCAGCATGATCAGGCCGCCGCTCAGGATACTCAGCAGCATTGCTGTATGTACCGCCTCTTCTATATTTTTCCCCTGTTTTGCTCCGTAATACCGGGAAACAAGCACATTTACACCGACGGAAAGACCGATAAAGAGATTTGTCAGCAGGTTGATCAAAGCAGAATTGGAGCCCACCGCCGCCAGTGCGGCATTTCCGGCAAATCTTCCCACTACCACCACATCCGCTGCGTTAAACAAAAGCTGCAGCACACTGGAGCACATCAGCGGAACTGCGAATAAAAGCATTTTCCCTAAAACAGGGCCATTGCACATATCAATTTCATAATTTTTCTTTGAATTACCGCTTTTCATATCATTTCCCCGATTATTCTTTATTTACTATTTTTATCTATTCGTGTATACTAAAGAAAATATTGCAGAAGTTTGGCCCTGTAGAAGGATCCAAAAACACAACCGTTCAACCCAGGGCTTTGCACAGGCTGCAAAGCCCGTAAGAACAAGTGACGATTGAAAAGAAACCAGCACCTTCGCCGAAGGCGAACTTTAAATGGGCTGGTTTCCGCAACAGTTCAGCTGAAGGCTAAACTGTTACCCCCAAAACAGATCTTGCAGTTTTCTCTGCCCGGAATCTGATTTTCATCCGGAAAAACAGGCGGACGCAAAGCAAAATACTATCGGAAAGTCAGGAAGCCTTATGGATTTCAAAAATGAGCGAAAAAAAACACTGTATCTGGTACTGTTTTTTCTGGGATTGCTACTGATAAGCTGTATCATCATACTGCTGGTATTCCATCCCAATATGCTTACCAGTGCATTCGACACCGCCCTGGCAATGCTGCAGCCCTTTCTTTATGGCGCTGTCATCGCCTATCTGCTGAATCCTGCCGTCAGCCATATGGAGCACCTCCTTCTGAAAGTAGAAAAGAGATGGTGCAGGAAGGAGCACCCGGGACTGCTGCGTATGTTTTCCATTCTGCTGTCCTTTTTGCTCATCATACTGATTATCCTTCTGCTGGTGGGCATGATTCTTCCGGAGATCATCACCAGCATTTCCGGTATCATCAAACAGCTCCCCGGCGTCATTCAGGATTTCCAAAACTGGATCTCTACCCTGGATCAGAGTGATCTGAGCCACGAGCTGATTACTTATATCAACCAGATTACGGAAACCCTAAGCAGCCGGCTGCAGAACTTCCTGGCTACCGATCTGCTGCCCAGTATGCAGGCTGTTATTTCCAACGTAACCTCCAGCTTTCTTGATCTGATCAATATCCTGAAAAATTTCGGCATTGGCTGTATCGTTGCCACTTATCTTCTTGGCGGCAAGGAAAAATTCCTGGCTCAGGGAAAGCTGGTTCTCTACAGCGTTTTCAGCCGCAAATGGGCGGAACGGATTTTACGGGAGCTTCGCTATGCCGACAAAATGTTCAGCGGCTTCCTCATCGGCAAGCTGATCGATTCTCTCATTATCGGAATCCTGTGCTTCCTGTTCTGTTTTCTTGTAAATATGCCCTATGCTATGCTGGTCAGCCTCATTGTGGGCATTACAAATATGATACCGTTTTTCGGGCCTTACCTTGGAGCTATCCCTTCCGCCTTCCTGATTCTGATCGTCAGCCCCTCCAAGTGTCTGCTGTTTGTGGTTTTCATCATTATCCTGCAGCAGATCGACGGAAACATCCTTGGCCCGTTTATCCTGGGTGATAAGGTTGGCTTATCCGGCTTCTGGGTCCTGTTCTCCATCCTGGTTTTCGGTTCCCTTTGGGGCCTTTTGGGCATGCTGATTGGAGTCCCTGTCTTTGCCGTCATCTATCATCTGCTCCAGAAGCTGATCGGTCTGGCGCTGACTGCAAGGAAACAGACACGGCTTCTGGAGAATTACCGGCAGCAGTTTCCTCCAAAATCATAAGGCTAATGCCGCTCTTCCTGATTCTCATACGTTTCACAGAAGCGTGCGGAAAAGGAGGGCGGCTCATTGTACGCATACAAATGTGCTGTGTCCCCTATTTTTGACGCCCGGAAGGTAACAATTCCTTTTTCCCGTTCTTCCGTATAAATTTCTGTGACGGAGGTTGGAGCCATAGCCAGGCTATGCCACAGTACAAAGGGAGAAACGTTCCAGAGATGGGACAGTAAAACACAGGTCACACCAAAATGACAGAAGAAAATGATGGTGTCCTGATTCCCCCTCTCCGTGCGGTACAGGCTTTGGTCCCTTACATACCCATACTTTTCCAGCAGTTCATCCAGGCCGGCCGCCACCCGGTCATAGACCGCTGTCAAATCGCTGCAGGCCGCCACCTCGGTCTTACGCCATGCTTCTTTGTCGGAATATTCCGGTATCTCCCTCCAGCTTCCCGGCACCATATCCCAGGCGATCCGGTTCACATACCGGCCGTTTTCCTGTCTGGTGTCCGGATATGCCTTTTGCAGTGTTAAGGAATCATTGATATCTACCTGAACCGGGAATTCCTTCAGCCAGTCCATTACCTGGGCACTTCGTCCCAGACGCTTCAATGTATACTCTGCCGTATCCTTTGCCCGCCCCAGAGGCGACACATAGAAATCTCTTACATTTTCCCGAATCACCCGCTCAGACAGCAGCGCAGCCTCCCGCCTTCCTTTTTCCGTCAGCGTATCATGCACATAATCCGGATCTCCGTGCCGTATCATCCATATCCTCATAAACGATTCGTCCTTTCTGAAATGATACTCTGTATTTTACCGCCTTCCAGGGCTTGTGTCCAGTACATCGTTTCATATTTAGCCGGACTCTTGTAGAATCGAAAAAAGCAGAATTTAAAATAAGGTATAAAAATCCCCCATTTACAGATACTATTTCCAGAAACGGAAAAGTATCGTAATGGAGGATTTTTATATGAAAGCTACAGGAATTGTGAGACGTATAGATGACTTGGGCAGGGTGGTAATCCCAAAGGAGATCCGCCGCACCCTCCGTATCCGGGAAGCAGATCCTCTGGAAATATTCACCGACCGGGAGGGCGAGATTATCCTAAAGAAATACTCCCCCATCGGAGAGCTAAGTAATTTCGCCAAGGAATATGCGGAGGCGCTGGCAGCTGCTTCCGGCCACAGTGTCTGCATTACAGACAGGGACCAGGTCATAGCGGCCGCAGGCGGTATGAAAAAGGATACCATCGGGCATCCTGTAACCGGGCAGCTTGAAGAAGTCATGAACGACAGGGAACACGTGGTATCTGCCAGTGACAGCAAAAAACACGTAAAAATTACAAATGATGATTCGGGTAATGAGCTCCCCCAGGTCATCAGCCCGATCCTATGCGAGGGCGATGTAATCGGCTCGGTCATTCTCCGATGCAAGGATCAGAAAGGACGGATGGGTGAAACCGAACAGGTACTCGCCAAGTGTGCCGCAGGATTTATGGGGCGTCAAATGGAGCAATAGACAATACAGGCTGCTGCCATTCGAACATGGAATCAGAATCTCCATTGGTCTGGCGGCAGCTTCTTTTTTGTGCTATACTGAACGGGCAAATGCCAGCCGTTCAGGATTCTCACCTGGACCGGACTGCTACAAAAAATACACGAACAGGCAGGTACATAAATAATGAACAAAAAAGAAATATCCGAAATCAAAAAACAATTTACTCCGGCCAACTGCGCCATTACCCGCATCTGCGGCTGCTATGTGGACGGAGAAAAGAATAAAGTAACGGAATTTAAAGAAGCCTTCCTCTCTCTTCCGGAGGAGGAAATATTCAAATACTTTGAAATTTTCCGCAAGGTTCTCTCTGGCACATTGGGAAAAAATCTGCTGAATATGGAATTTCCTCTGAATACGGAAATGGAAGGCGGCACCCAGGAATTTCTGCTGCAGCTTCGGGACAGTCAGTTAAAGGAGGATGATCTGCTGGAGCAGTATTATGATAAGGTAATCGATTCCTATACATACGGGGAAAATTATCTGATTCTCCTGATTCACGCCGCTTACGACATTCCCGGAAAGGCTTCCGATAATCTGGAAATGTTTGATGCCTCCGATGAGGTATACAGCTATATCATTTCCTGCATCTGCCCGGTGAATCTGGCTAAGCCCGCCCTGTCCTACAATGCGCAGGACCGCTGCTTCCAGAACCGCATCCGGGATTGGGTCGTGGAGCTTCCTCAGCTTGGTTTCCTGTTTCCCGCTTTCAACGACCGGAGCACCGATCTGCACAGCTTACTGTATTATTCCAAGAATCCGGAGGAGCTGCATTTTGAATTTACCGACAGCCTTCTGGGCTGTTCGCTGCCGCTGTCTGCGGAGAGCCAGAAGGAGGCCTTTCAAACGCTCATCGAAGAAACCCTGGGAGATTCCTGTGACTATGAGGTGGTAAAAAATATCCATGAAAATCTTCATGAAATGACAGAAGAAAAGAAGGACAGTCCGGACCCGGTGGTCCTCAGTCAGGCAGAGGTGAAAAATCTGCTGTCCATCAGCGGTGTGGAAAACGAAAAGCTGGAAAATTTTGACCGGCATTTTGAGGATACGGCCGGCGCTAATGCCTCCTTCATGGCCTCAAATATCATGAATACCCGGAAGTTTGAGGTAAAAACGCCGGATATCACCATCCAGGTAAGCCCGGACCGGCCGGATCTGGTGGAAACACGCATCATCGATGGCCGTCCCTGTTTGGTGATCCCCATCACGGACCAGGTGCAGGTAAACGGGATCACCGTGAAAAACGATCCCTCTGCCTCTGATGACGTCCTTCACTGACCAGGTGCTTCCCGATCACTACGAATGCGATCAGGCAGACGCCCAGATGCAGCGCAGCATTGCCTGGCATCTGGCAGTAAACAGCAGCCCACATGCCAAACGCAGCAATCGACCGGATGGCATGCGGGCCGATTACGATTACGATGGAAAACAGCAGGTAGCTTGCTGCCAGTAAAAGCGCCGGTACCAGCATCGGATACAGCCCCAGCAGCACTCCGAAGGAAACGGCAATGGATTTTCCGCCGCTGCGGCGGTCTTTCACCGGAAAAGCATGCCCCAGCACCGGGGCCGCCAGCACCAGCGCAAAGGGCCAGCGTCCGGAGTCTACCGCCCGCAGCGCAGCCTGTACCGGGAAAAACCCTTTTCCCAGCTCCAGGGCAAGAACCAATCCCCCCATGGCAGCTCCGCACTGCCGGAAAACATTAAATGTGCCGGGATTTCCATCCTCACTCACTTCCCGAATATCCGTATGGCAAAACCGCTTCGGAATCCATTCCGCAAACAGAATGCTTCCGGACAAATATCCAAATACGATCCAGAATATATATTCCATCCTACCCCTTCTTTCCTGTGAAATACGCTTCCCCGTAACCGCCCTCTGATTCGGTTCCTTTCCCTATCCATGCCGGCCATCTCTTCGCTTTCCCTCTTCCAAACCAATTTCACTGTCTTATGCACCTCCATCCGGCGCCTTACCGTGCGGCTTCCTCCAGTCCGCACATTCTCCGCATAAGACAATAGATATCCCGGGAAGCCGTGGGATAGCCGTTCTTCTGCTGCGCCCGTATCATATCGCTGCGCAGCGCTTCGTCCTGAAGCAAACGCTTCCCGATTTCCACCTGCATTGTAACACTTTTTTCCGCTACTGACATTCCTCTTTCTGAAAAAAACTCCGCATTTTTCGTTTCACAGCCTGGAATCGGTGCAGTATGAATAATCGGCACCTGCCGTACCAGGGCTTCCGTAGAGGTCAGTCCGCCGGGCTTCGTATATACCACATCACAGGCATCCAGCCACAATGGCACCTGTGTTGTATAGCCCAGGATATGCATCCGCTCCTGACCGGAAAATTCTTCCTGCAAGCTGTCCCGCATTTTCCGGTCATTGCCGCATATGACGGCAATCTGCTCTCCTTCCCGGCAGGACCGGGAAAGCTCCGATGCCAACTCCCTGATTTTCCCAAAACCCATGCTGCCGCCCATCAGCAAAAACAGCGGCGCCTGCTGATCAAGCCCCAGCATTTCTCTTGCCGCTTCTTTTGTTACCTTTGTTTCAAACTCCATACTGTTGGGGATTCCAAGGGGATAAAGCTTCTCCCCTGGTATCCCCTTTTTCGTATATTCCGAAACCAGATCCGGATGCGGCAGTACATAGCCGTCGCAGGATGTCTCCTCCCAGAAGGGAATGCAGGTATAATCCGTGGCAATAGCCAGGGAAGGGATCTGCAGCGTTCCCTTCCGCTTCATATAAGTAACCGTTTCCGCCGGAAACAAATGGGGCATCACCAGAATATCCGCCGGATGCTCCTGAAGATAATGCTCCAGATACTTTGCCATCCGGACATTCGCATAATAAACCGGGGATTTTCTCCGTGCGGAGCTGATGAAATCTCCCGCCATATAAGCGGCCTGAAACAGCTTTGGCGTGTACTTTGCCACATTAATATAAGTATTGCCCACCATTTTGGAGGTTCGTTCCCCGGCCAAGGACATAATATCCAGCATCGTTACCTGCTGACCCTCCATTTTAAGCCGCTTTTCCATGGCCCGTCCGGCGGCATTATGGCCGCCGCCTGTATTGCAGGATAAAATCAATACTCTCATACTATTTCCGTTCAAATTGTTCTCCATAAATTCCGCAGTCCTCATACACCAATGTCTGAAAAATCACCTTCAGCAGCCGCTTCACACAGGAACGAAGCTCATCCCTGGACAACTGGCCGTTCTCCAGAGCCTGACGGATATTTTCTTTATCCTGCTCCTCACCCGGCATAATCAGGTCATTTCCTGCCTGCATACACTTCCAGGCCAGGCTTCCTCCCTGGGCGCTGGTGGTGGTCCAGTCTGTCATAATAAAGCCCTGGAAATTCCATTCCTGGCGGGCTACAACGGTGCAAAGATCCCTGTTATTAGCCGAATGTACACCGTTGATCCGGTTATAAGAGGTCATGATCGCCATGGGCTGGGCGGATTTCACCGCAATCTCAAAGCCGCGCAGATAGATTTCCCGCAGCGTCCGCTCCGAAAGAATGCTGTTGGAACCCAGCCGATTATCCTCCTGATTGTTGCAGGCAAAATGCTTAATCGTGGTGCCAACGCCTTCCTGCGACTGTACGCCCCGGGTAATGGCCGCAGCCGTCTTACCGCTTACCAGAGGATCCTCAGAAAAATATTCAAAGTTCCGGCCGCACAGGGGATTCCGGTGGATATTCATGCCGGGGGCCAGCCACCAGGCTACGCCAAACTCCAGCATCTCCGCCGCAACTGCCGCTCCCACCTCCTGCAGCAGCTTAGTATCCCAGGTCTGGGCCAGAAGCACGCCTACCGGAAATGCCGTGCAGTACTGATAATAGGCATCCCCTGTTTCTTCCCGCTTCGGAGCAAAAATGCCGCCTTCCATAGCCTCCAGGAAGCCTCCACCGTAAATCCGGCCGCTCTCTCTGTCCACCTCATATTTTGGAATCAGGCGGATTCCTGCAGGGCCGTCTGCCATAGGCACTCCAGGCACCTTCCATTTTTCTTCCAGAATGCCGCTGGTTTCTCCCGCTGACCCCGGCACCATAACGCCTGCGCAGCCCACTGTATTGTTATGGCTCTTACTTACCTCACCCACTGCCATAGAAATCAATTCTTCATCCGAAAGCTGTTCTGCCAGCTTCCCAGCTTCCTGCTCAAGAGCTGCCTGCCTTGGAGATGCCGAGCCGAGCGTCCGGTCAGCGCTTTGCAAAGAAAGCTTTACCGGATAAATATCCTTTGCGTTTGCTTCTTCCAGCCAGGCCTGCTCCATAGCTTTTCGCAGCGTCTCATCCGGCGCAATCTCCTTTAGCTCCTCCTGCAGCGGACAGATATGCTGCACCCGCTCCAGAATCAGATCCTCCTCTGCCTCCAGCACTCCTGCCAGAGAAAGATTCCGGGAGGAATTTCCTGCCCACACGCCATACCTTCCCTTTTCCAGGACCCAGGCACTTTTGGCTTCGTCAAAGCTGGCCAGATTTTTCACCGGAAAAGAAAGCGTCAGCCGCTGGCTCTCCCCGGGAGAAAGCAGCTTTGTCTTTTCATATGCACAGAGGCGCTGATACTCTTTCGGAAGGCCGCTCTGAGGCGGAGTCACATAAATCTGCGCCACCTCTTTTCCAGCATAAGCTGTTCCCACATTTTTCACACATAGCTCTATTTCGATCTGATTCCCACTCTGGACGCAAAGCGTCTCCGGCTCCAGAGAAAATTCCGTATAGGAAAGACCAAATCCAAAAGGATACTCCGGCTCCACCCCGAAGCTGTCAAAATAGCGGTAGCCCACATAGATGCCTTCCTCATATTTTTCAGAAACCACATCCCCATTCTGATGGCTAAAGGTTCCCGCATTCGGAAAATCGCCGTAGCTTGCCGCCCAGGTATCCGTCAGCTTCCCGCTGGGAACCACCGCCCCGGTCAGCACATCCGCGGCCGCATTGCCGCCCTCCATGCCCGGCTGCGCAAGGAAAAGCAGTGCCTTTACCTGGGGGAGGATACGGATCTGCGACAGATCAATCTGTCCTCCTGCATTCAAAATCACAACCACCTTGTCACAGTACCGGCAGACTGCCTCCAGATCCTCCTTCTCCTTCTGAGTCAGGTAATAATCCCCGGCTTCCTCCATCCGGTCTGCCCCTTCTCCGGCGATCCGGCTGATGACATAGATTGCCGTATCTGCACCCTCAAAATCGGAAGCCTGAATCGGACGTCCGTCCGGCATCCGGTATGCATGTTCCGCATAAACCTGAAAAAAATTCACCACCGAGGTCTTATCTGTCTCTTCCAGGATCTGGTTTTTCCAGTCCTCCCTGGACTGCTGATACCTTTTCTCATAGTCCTGAAGCCATCCGGAGCTGCTCACTTCAAGACCCGCATTCAAAAGCCCCTGGTAAATGCTTACCGTCTCCCGCTCATTCACATCGCCGGACCCGGTGCCGCCCTTAATGGTCCGTCCGGCTCCGCTGCCAAACAATGCGATCCGGCTGCCCGGTTTCAGCGGAAGCACTCCCTCATTTTTCATCAGAACAATCCCCTCCGCAGCGGCTCTTCTGGCTACGCTCCTGTTTCTTCGTTCCCGCTCCGAAGTCTCCGGATTTCTTGTTCCGCTGTAGCTTTTCTTCTTCATGCGCATTTTTTACTTACCGTACCTTTCTCTATCATAATTTTACGATTCATCTGCCATTACAATGAAAACGATATGACCGCAGTGCCAGTGCTAACCCGCACCCGTACTGCTTGCCTACGTGGACATTATATCGTAACTCTGAAGGATCTGTACAGTAGTTTGTTGTGAAAGTTTGCTTCGAATCAAACGTGACCGCATACGCCTTTTTCAAGCATACGCTTTGGTCCCATTCCTATATTAGCTCCCGGAATCTTCTGTAACGCTCCTCCGTCAGCTCCTGAGGAGTCTTTTTTTCATACTTCTGGAGAAATATAAGGATTTCCTCTTTTACCCTTGCCGCCAGCCCGTCCATATGCTCCCGGTCTGCCGGCTCCTCCTCCGGCAGTATCCTGTCAATGATCTTTCGCTCCAGCATATCCCGGGCCGTAATCTTCATCACCTGGGCGGCTTCCTGAACCCGCTTACCGTCTTTCCAAAGGATTGCCGCAAAGCCCTCCGGAGAAAGTACGGAATACACGGCATTTTCCATCATCCAAACCTGATTGGCCACCGCCAGGGCTAAAGCCCCTCCGGAGCCGCCCTCTCCAAGAATCAGGGAAAGCACCGGCACCTTTAGATCTGCAAGCTCAAACAGATTTCTTGCAATGGCCTCTCCCTGTCCCCGCTCCTCGGCCTCAATGCCGCAGAAGGCTCCCGGTGTGTCCACCAGCAGGAGCACAGGCAGGCAAAATTTTTCGGCCAGCTTTATGAGTCTCAGAGACTTGCGATAGCCCTCCGGAGACGGCATCCCGAAATTCCGGTGCTTATTTTCCGCCAGGCTGCGCCCCTTTTGCTGCCCGATGACCATGACGCATCTTCCCTCCAGCATTGCCAACCCGCCTATCACCGCCCGGTCATCCCCGAAATAGCGGTCCCCCCGCAATTCCAGGAAATGATCAAAGATCTCATGAATGTAATCCAGCGCAGCCGGTCTTTTCAAAGAACGTGCTTCACATACCCGTCTCCAGGCATCCTGCCGGATTTCCTTTGTATCATTATAGGACTGGCCTTCCCTTTCTTTTTTACCGCTGCCGCAGGATTTTTCTGCTGTTCCGAAAGCCTTATTTTCCATGCGGCACAGCCCCTGCGGGCAATGCGGTTTCTTCCCGGCGGATTTTGAATACAGAAAGGCCTCCAGCAGGAAGCTTAGGTTTTTCCGCATATGCTCCCGCTTTACGATCCGGTCCACGAAGCCGTGTTTTTGTAAAAATTCTGCACTCTGAAAGCCCTCCGGCAGCTTCTGCCCGATGGTCTGACGGATTACCCTTGCACCTGCGAAACCGATCATAGCCCCGGGTTCCGCCAGAATCACATCTCCCAGCATGGCAAAGCTGGCGGTGACGCCACCCATGGTAGGATCGGTAAGCACCGTAATATACGGCAATCCCGCCTTATGATGACGCTTTAACGCCTGCGTAATTTTTGCCATCTGCATCAAGGAGCAGATTCCCTCCTGCATCCGGGCGCCTCCGGAGCAGCAAAACAGAATCACCGGAAGCCTCCGGTCCGTTGCCCGTTCCACCATCCGGGTAATCCGCTCCCCCACGACAGTGCCCATGCTGCCCAGCATAAAGTCCGGGGACATGACGCCAAGGGCCGTATGCTTTCCCCGGATATCCGCTTCTCCCGTTACGACGGCATCCGAAAGCCCGGTTTTCTCCTGCTGCTCCTGCAGCTTCTCCTCATATTCCGGAAACTGCAGCGGGTTTGTCTGCGGGATATCTCTGTCCCACTCAAAAAAAGAACCTGCGTCCGCCACCATTTTGATGCGCACCGCAGGACTAATTCGAAAATATTTTCCACAATGCGGACAGCAATAATAGGAATCCTTCAAATCCTTCTCGTAGATCATCCTTCCACAACCGCCGCACTTACAGAACATCCCTTCCGGCACCTCCGGCCTGGAATGCTTCTGCATTCTTTCCTTCTTATTCGCTTTCTGCGTGGGATAAAAATAGATCCCTCCCGCCGCTTCCGTTACCGGCTTGCGAAATCTTTGCGTCCCTTTCATGCACCGCACCTTCCTTCCAGCATTTCATTGATAGCTGCACAATTCCCCTCCGCAAACCACTGGCTTCCTGCCAGCTCATAGAGAAAATCCAGATTGGTAACAAGCCCCTCGATCACAGTTTCTCCTAAAGCGCTTTGCAGCTTTCGTATGGCCTCCTGGCGGGTATCCGCACAAACAATAATCTTTGCCAGCATGGAATCATAAAAGGGCGACAGCCGGTATCCCAGATACAGATCGGAATCTACCCGCACCCCGTTACCGCCGGGCATATGAAGATTCTGCACCGTCCCCAGACAGGGCCGGAAGCCATGCTTCGGATCCTCCGCCGTAATACGGCATTCGATGGCATGTCCATGAATCGAAACGGAATTCTGGTCAAAGGGCAGTTTTTCTCCTGCTGAAATGCAAATCATCTGCTTCACCAAATCAATTCCTGTCACCATTTCCGTTACCGGATGCTCCACCTGAATACGGGTATTCATTTCCATAAAATAAAATTTCCCATCGGAATCCAATAAAAATTCCACCGTTCCGGCACTGAAGTATTTTGCCGCCCTTGCCGCTTTTACGGCTGCCTGGCCCATGCGCTTTCTGGTCTCCCCGTCAAGAATCCAGGCCGGAGTCTCCTCTATCATTTTCTGATGGCGGCGCTGAATGCTGCAGTCCCGCTCTCCCAGATAGACGGTATTTCCATACTGATCCGCCAGAATCTGTATCTCGATATGTCTGGCCGCAGCCAGATATTTTTCAATATACATCCGGTCATCCCCGAATGCCTGCATCGTTTCCTGCTGTGCCACCCGGAACATCTCCTCAAACACTTCCGGTCCGGAAACGACTCGCATTCCTCTTCCGCCGCCTCCGGCCGCCGCCTTGATGATGACCGGATAGCCGATCTTATCTGCGAATTTCTTTCCTTCCGCAGCATCGGTCATAGCCTCTTTTGTGCCAGGAATAACCGGAACCCCAGCCTCCATCATGGTCCTCCTGGCCTGCGCCTTATCCCCCATGCACTCGATACTTTCAGGAGACGGACCAATAAAATCAATGCCGCATTCCCGGCACATACGGGCAAACCGGGTATTCTCCGACAGAAAGCCAAACCCCGGATGGATGGCCTGGGCTCCCGTCACCACTGCGGCGCTGAGTACCTGTTCTGCATTGAGATAGCTGTCTGCAGGACGGCCGGGGCCGATACAGATACACTCATCTGCCAACTGTGAATGCAGCGCCTCCCGGTCCGCCTCCGAGCAGACTGCCACAGAAGCGATCCCCATTTCCCGGCAGGCACGAATGATCCGCACCGCAATTTCTCCCCTGTTTGCAATTAATATTTTCTGATACATTACTCATTTCACCTCATTAAACAAAAGTGTGCTTCGCACATCCTTGCGACTTCCATATACCCTCAATGAAGCACATTTTTTCTGCGCCGGATGCAGATTGCACAGCAATCAATTCCCTTAGGTCTTTTCTATGAAACCACAAAGGTCAGCTCTGCCTCTGCGCAAACCTGATCTCCCACATAGGCTACGGCCCGGCCAACGCCCACAGGCCCTTTTACCTTAATCAGCTCTGTCTCCAGCCGCAGCACATCCCCCGGAACTACCTTCTGCCGGAAACGTGCCTGCCTGATTCCTCCGAAAAATACCAGCTTCCCCTTATTCTTTTCCTCAGACAATATGGCCACTGCTCCCACCTGAGCCAGCGCCTCGCAGATCAGCACGCCGGGCATTACCGGCTCCTGCGGAAAATGGCCTGCAAAATACGGCTCATTATAGGTTACTGCTTTACGGCCTACTGCCCGCTTTCCCGGCTCCAGCTCATCGATTCGGTCTACCAAAAGAAACGGCGCCCGGTGGGGCAAAATCTCCATAATCTGTTTTGTATCCAGCATTCCTTATCCTGTCCTTTCCATATTAATCAAACCGGAACAGGGGCTGGCCGTATTCCACGATCTGTCCGTTTTCCGCCAGTACCTGCGCAACGGTTCCATCGTATTCAGACCTGACCTCATTCATCAGCTTCATCGCTTCAATGATTCCGATGACCTGCCCCTTCTTCACGGTGTCCCCGGCATGAACCAGAGGCTCTCCGCCCTCCGTATCCGAAGTGTAAAAAATACCCACCATGGGGCTGGCCTGCACCGCTCCCTCCGGCTGTGCCGAGCGTTCCACTGTTTCTGCCGCCGTTTCCGGCCCCACATTCTCCGGCCCGGCAGCCGTCTTTGTATTCTGTTTCCGGACAGGTTCTGGGACGGCGCTTTTCTCCCCTTCTTCCAAACAGGGACCCTGGATTTTGATACGGATATCTCCGTCCCGGTAAGAAAAGGAGCCCAAACCTGCCTCGCCTACCTTCTCTACCAGGGTAAGGATCTCTTCCAAACTCAATTTCATTTTTCTATCCTCAAAATTCTTTCCACGGCAAATCCCTAAATATGCAATTGCCGTAAGGCTATTATTTCAAAACTATCATCCCCGATTATCGGGAATCTATCCCTTATCCTTCGAACCGCTTCACCAGCAGGCTCCCATTATGTCCTCCAAATCCCAGAGAATTGCTGATGGCTGCCCGCACTTCCCGCCTGACTGCATTTTTCGTATAGTTTAGATCCATTTCGGGATCCGCTTCCCGGAACCCTGCAGTGGCATGAATATACCCTTCCTGTATCGTCTTTACGCATACAAGAAATTCCACCGCTCCTGCGGCTCCCAGCATATGTCCGGTCATGGATTTAGTCGAGTTCACATTTAATTGATATGCCTCCGGACCGAAGGCCTTTTTAATCGCCCGCGTCTCAAACAGATCGTTATGATGGGTCCCGGTTCCATGGGCATTGAGATAGGCTATGTCCTTCGGCTCCAGCCGGGCTTCCTGCATGGCCAGCCGCATGGCCCTGGCAGCTCCGTCCCCATCCTCGGAGGGAGAGGTAATGTGATAAGCATCGCAGGTAGCCCCGTAGCCTGCCACCTCTGCCAAAATCCTTGCTCCTCTGCTCACTGCGTGTTCATAGGATTCCAGCACAGCCACTCCGGCTCCCTCGCCCATTACGAATCCGCTTCTGTCCTTATCAAAGGGAAGGGAGGCACGCAGCGCGTCTGTGGCAGGGGAAAGCGCCGTCAGCGCTGAAAATCCGGATACCCCCACCGGGGAAATTGCCGCTTCGGTCCCTCCTGCTACGCATACATCCACATCTCCGCACTGGATACTGCGGTAAGCCTCGCCAATGGAATGGGTTCCGGTAGCACAGGCCGTTACCACATTGATGCATTTTCCCTTCAGTCCAAAATGAATCGCCACATTGCCTGCCGCCATATTGCTGATCATCAGCGGCACCAGAAGGGGCGGCACCCGGCCCGGTCCTTTTTCCACCAGCCTTGTATGCGCCTGCTCCATAATCTGCAATCCGCCGATTCCGCAGCCCACAGATACGCCAATGCGGCTGCGGTCCTCTCTTTCCAGATCCAGCCCCGCATCCCGGATCGCCTCAGCGCTGGCCGCCACTGCATACTGTCCAAACAGCTCCATACGCTTTGCCTCTTTTGGCTCCATCGTCTGCAGCGGGTCAAAATCCTTTAGCTGCGCCGCCAGCTTCACCTTATATCCCGTGGTATCAAAGCGGTCCAGCGGCCCAATCCCTACTCTCTGTTCCTTTAAACTGTTCCAGAAGGCTTCTACCGTATTGCCAATGGGCGTGACGGCCCCCATACCTGTTACAACTACTCGTTTCATCAGATTCCCATACCTCCGTCTACCTGAATGGTCTGTCCGGTAATATAAGCCGCCCGGTCTGACGCCAGAAAAGCAACCGCCTCGGCAATATCCTCCGGCCGTCCCATTCTCCCCAAAGGAATCTGGGACAGAGCGGCTGTACTTACCTTTTCCGGAAGCGCTGCCGTCATATCTGTTTCAATATATCCCGGCGCCACTGCATTGACGGTCACATTCCTGGCCGCCAGCTCCTTCGCCAGGCACCTGGTCATACCAAGAATCCCGGCCTTTGCCGCACAATAATTCATCTGCCCTGCATTTCCCCGGATACCGGAAATAGAAGAAATATTAATAATGCGCCCGCTGCGCTTCTTCAGCATCCGCTTCCCGGCCTGCTTCATACAAAAAAAAGCACCTTTCAGGTTTGTATCCAGTACCGCATTAAACTCCTCCTCGCTCATGCGCACCGCCAGATTATCTCTGGTAATTCCGGCATTATTCACCAGAATATCGATGCTTCCCAGCGCCTCCTCTGCCTGTTCAAACAGCCTTCTGCATTCATCTTCCTTCGAAACATCCGCCTGCAGCGCCACCGCCCTTCGTCCCAGCGCCTGAATTTCCTTTACCACCTGCTCTGCAGCTTCCCTTGAGCCGTTGTAATTCACTGCCACATCCGCTCCGTAGGCTGCCAGGGTCAGCGCAATGGCCCGCCCAATTCCCCGGCCAGCGCCCGTAACCAGCGCTTTCTTTCCTTTTAACATATCCTATCCTGCCATTCCTTTCACTTTGCCCTACCGGTCTGTACGTTTCCGTTACGCCCGCAGCTCCTTCCTCACTGTCTCCAGATCTGCAATCGTTTCCACATTATATACCTTCACTGACCGGTCGATTTTTTTCATCAGATTACTCAATGTTCTGCCTGGTCCGATTTCTATGAAGGTATCTGCGCCATTTTCAATCATATATTCGATACTCTGCTGCCAGTGCACCGGAGAGCACACCTGCATCCCCAAAAGATCCCGGATCTGCTCCGGCTCCCTCTCTTCCTGCGCCGTTACATTCGACACAAATGGAATGGACGGTTCCGCAATCGGCACCTGCTCCAGCCGGTTATACAGCTTTTCCCCGGCTCCCTTCAGCATGGGCGAGTGAAACGGACCGCTGACATTCAGCGGAACTACCCTGGAGGCTCCGGCTTCCAGCATCCTTTCTGCCGCTTCTTCTACCGCTTCCCGTTCTCCGGAAATTACCCGCTGGCCCGGACAGTTATAATTGGCTACCACCACGGTCCCCTTTACCTGGCCGCAGATTTCTTCCAGGGGAAGCTCTTTTCGGCTTAAGACCGCCGCCATACTACCACGATTTTGAGGCACCTCCTCTTCCATGTATTTTCCCCGGCTGCATACTACCTTTACTGCATCGGAAAAATCCAGAACATCGGCCGCCATCAGGGCGCAGTATTCTCCCAGGCTAAGTCCTGCCGTCATATCCGGCCGGATACCGGCTTCCTCCACCGCCTTCAAAATCGCACAGCTTGCCGCAAACAGCGCCGGCTGGGTATACTGGGTCTGATTGAGCCGTCCCTCATCCCGGAAACAGATCTCCTCGATGGAAAATCCAGCCGCCTGGGAGGCCTCCTCAAAAACCTTTCTGCTCTCTCCACAAAAATCGTAAAAGTCCTTTGCCATATCCATATGCTGGGCGCCCTGCCCCGGAAAAATAAATGCTATTTTGCCCATTTTGCTGCCTCCCCAAACAGTGCCTCTGCCTGCTGCATTATTTCTTCTATAATCTCCCGGCAGCTCTGTTCCTTTTTCACCAGCCCGGCAATCTGTCCGGACATGAGAGAACCGCCGTCCGTATCCCCCTCCAGCACCGCCCGGCGCAGGGAGCCCAGGGTCAGAAGCTCCAGCTCTTCAAAATTTGTGCCTTCCTTTTCCAGTTCCAGATATTTTCTGGTCATCCAGTTTCTTAACTGCCGTACCGGATGGCCGGTGGAGCGTCCGGTCACTGCTGTATCAATGTCGCTGGCCTTCAGCACTCTTTTCTTATAATTCTCATGAATCACACATTCCTTCGCTGTTAAAAACCGGGTCCCCATCTGCACTCCGGCCGCTCCCAGCATTCTGGCTGCCGCCAGTCCCCGTCCGTCCCCGATTCCGCCTGCCGCGATTACCGGAATACTTACCGCATCCGCCACCTGAGGCACCAGAGCCATCGTAGTGGTTTCCCCGATATGTCCGCCGGACTCACAGCCCTCTGCAATCACCGCATCTGCCCCTGCCCGCTGCATCAGCTTCGCCAATGCCACGGAAGCCACTACCGGAATCACCTTGATCCCGGCCTCCTTCCATTGTTTCATGTAGGGGCCCGGATTTCCGGCTCCTGTGGTCACTACCGGCACTTTTTCCTCCGCCGCCATCCTGGCCACTTCCTCCGCATAAGGACTTAAAAGCATAATATTCACCCCAAAGGGCTGCTTCGTCAGCTCTCTGGTTTTTCTGATCTCTTCCCGCACCGCTTCCGCCGGTGCATTCGCCGCTGCCACGATTCCCAGACCGCCTGCATTAGAAACGGCGGCTGCCAGGGTGTGCTCTGCCACCCAGGCCATACCGCCCTGCATAACCGGATATGAAATATTCAGCAGCTTCGTCAATGCTGTCTCCATTTCCTTCTCCTCAATTCCGCTTGTCACAATCCAACACATTCCCTGTTCTCCAAAAAAGTCCCTCCGGGTTCGTCCCCAATGGGAGCTTTCTGCCTTTTACTTTGAGAGATAGTCCATCACGGCCTGCAGATTTGTCAGCTTTTCCAAATCTTCTGTAGGAATCTCCGTATCATACTCCTCCTCCAGGGCCGTCACCAGTTCGAACAAATCCAGAGAATCTGCATGCAGATCCTCCTTAAAATCTGCATCCGGTGTGATCTCCTCCGGTTCCACCTGAAGCTGTTCTGCAATAATTTCCACTAATTTTTCTTCCATTTTTCAGTTCTCCTTTTCCTTTCCCGGGGTCATAACAGCCCCTGTCATCTCCCTTATTTCCGGTGCCATTCAACGGCCGTTTCCTCCGCATCCGGCATTACAGCCGCTCCTTATGATATGACGGCCGGCCCTATGCCGCCGCCCGGAAACATCTGCGGCAAATCAGCAGGATCGCTCCGGTCAGCATTACGCCTCCCGCCGCTATTCCGGATATCATTGCCATTCGTTTTTTCCCTGCAGCCTCTTTTCCTGCGTAAAGCAGCAATTCCGGCTTTTCCAGATCTCTCTCCGGCACCTCATCCGCCAGGGCTGTAATATCCACCTTACTGAGGATATCAATCAGCCGCAACTCATAAAACGTCCTCATCTTGCCACCTCTTTCTCATAGCTTTCCTTTAATTTTCCTCTCAGACGGGACAGCCTGCTGTTCAATGCATTTTCCGACATCTCCATAGCGGCCGCAATCTGCTTCACGCTCTGAAGATAATAGTACCTCCTCAGCACCAGCTCCCGATCCTTTTTCTTAAGCTTTTTCAGAACCCGCTCCAGCGCCCTTACCTCCTCCTGCAAAACCACCCGATTCTCCACATTCTGGCTGTAGTCTATGTAATCATCGCGCAGCGTGTCCTCCATATCCATGCATTCCATCTCCTCCAGACGTTTTCTCTGACGCAGACTGTTCAGGGCGGTATTTCGGGCAATCACCTTCAGATACGTTTTAAGCGATGCCTTGGTGTAATCATACCCCTGTCCCTTCGTCCATAGCTTCAGGTAAACATCATTCAGGCACTCCTCCACATTTTCCTCCCGTTCTCCCAGGATGGATGCGATAATGTACCGCAGCAGCTTCCCGTATCTTTCCGCAGTCAGCTCAATCGCCTTCTGATCCTTCGCCGCAAGAAGTTCTATGATATCCTGGTCCACCCGCCATCCTCCTTTCCGAAATACTGCCTGAGCCGGATTTTCTTAACCGCTCAATTACTTATACACCCGCAATCCAAAAACCTTGCAAAAAAAGTTCAATTTTTTAACTATTTTTTTAAATAAAAAAAGAGATGTAACTATTCAGAACCACCCCTATTCAAAGATGAAATCAGGATGACCTGAGAT
>JAUNON010000119.1 GCA_030537145.1 Lachnospiraceae bacterium
GATCGGAAAGATGGGATTTGAGGAACGTGATATCCCCAAAGCGAAAGATGACGAAGTTCTGGTGAAATTGGAGTATGTTGGTATCTGTGGAAGCGATCTGCATTATTATGAAACAGGGGCTATCGGGGATTATGTAGTGAAGCCGCCCTTTGTTCTGGGACACGAACCTGGAGGTACGGTTGTTGAGGTAGGTAAAAATGTAAAGCATTTGAAGGTTGGTGACAGAGTGGCTTTGGAACCGGGAAAAACCTGCGGCCATTGTGAATTTTGTAAAACAGGACGTTATAATCTGTGTCCGGATGTTGTGTTCTTTGCCACCCCTCCGGCGGATGGGGTATTTCAGGAGTATGTTGCCCACGAAGCCAATCTGTGCTTTAAGCTGCCGGATAATGTAAGCACACTAGAGGGAGCATTAATTGAACCGCTGGCTGTGGGATTCCATGCTGCCATTCAGGGAGACGCACATCTTGGGCAAAAAGCAGTTGTTATGGGGGCGGGATGTATCGGCCTTGTTTCTATGATGGCATTAAAGGCAAGAGGCGTATCGGATGTATATGTGGTGGACATTATGGAGAAGCGTCTTGATAAGGCATTGGAGCTGGGGGCTACCGGAGTAATCAATGGGGCAAAGGAGGATGTACTGGAAAGGGTGAAGGAACTGACAGATGGAGCGGGAATGGATTTGGTGATTGAGACAGCGGGAACAGAGATCACTACAAGGCAGGCAATCCATATGGCCAAGAAAGGTTCCAATATCGTCCTTGTCGGTTATAGCAGGAGCGGAGAAATGACACTTCCGATGAGTCTTGTGCTGGATAAAGAATTGACCTTTAAAACCGTATTCCGCTATCGTCATATTTATCCGATGGCTATTGATGCGGTTGCAGCAGGAAAGGTAAACCTGAAGGGGATTGTAACAGATATTTTCGGGCTGGATGAGGCGCAGAAAGCAATGGATTACAGTGTAAATAATAAAGCAGATATTGTAAAAGCGGTTATCCGGATTGGAGAATAAATTTGCAATCATAGAAAGGAAGAAACGGATAAGGTCTCTGTGGGGATATCCGGATTCCCACAGAGATATATAAAGGATGGATTGAACTGGAAAAAGTGGAGTTTAACCAGTACTTATAAAGGACAGGGGGATTATGATGGAACAGAAAGATACAAATGTAAAGGTGCCGCTGATCAGCAAGATCGCCTACGGCATGGGTGACGTATATATTCTCCTGCCTGTCACAGTTTTTCTTCTCTGGGTTTAACACTGCAATTTATGCGATTGTTCCGGATTGTGTGGAATATGGGGAATGGAAAACCGGACTTAGGAATGATGGGTTCCAGTATGCGTTTATTTCCTTAGGGAACAAGGTTGGAATGGCAATCGGAACGTCTGCACTTGCAGGAGTTTTGGGTATGTTTGGATATGCAGCAAACGTACAGCAGAATACGGCGGTGCTGGCAGTTATCAAACACTCCTTTACAACAGTGCCTGGAATACTTTGGATTGTGACTGCAATTGTGCTGTATTTTTACCGCCTGAATAAAAAGAAGTATAACCAGATCGTGGAGGAAATTCAGGCAAGAAAGTCTGGTGGATTAAATGAAACTACCATGCGAATACCGGATTGAAAACGGGATGGCGGTTGTAGATGAAGCGGGAGCTACCGCTGTGCGGGAATTCTATGACTGTTATATTTCCGGTCTGGCGCTTATGGCAGCGGCCAAGAAAGTGGGATTGAAGCCTTTTTGTGTCACAGCAAAAATACCCCCTGCTATGCAGGGAGAGGGGGATCTTTAGATATAGATTGTGTCAATGGTTTTTTGCAAATTTAATTCCTGCCGTTTGGCAACCGGAAGTCAGCCGTCTATGATATCAGATAACAGATCTTCCTCTGATTTTGCGAGATGGTTCAGGTTCCTGTAACGTTTGGTTCTCCCATTGGGTTCCTGCTTTGGAAGCTTCGCTTATAATGACCGGAACGGCAGCCCTGGCGTTCTGAGGAACGTTCATATTTTTGGAAATTAACAAGTTCATTTGCTTCTTTATCGCACAGGGCATTTCAAGTTTCTTCTACACCGCAGCATTTTATCCTAGTGACAATAGAGTTGAGAGAACAGGGATTTAGAGGTAAAATAAATGCTGTGTCGGCGACATTCTCGCAACATTTTCATGATATGTTAAAAAGAAACATCAAAGGAAGGGAAGCTATGAAGCGGATTTTAATTGTTGAAGATGATATGACAATGAATAAAATGCTTTCCAATATACTACTGGCGGAAGGATATAAGGTCACATCTGCATACACTGTGAAAGAAGCACAGCATTATTTCCAGACAGGAACTTTTGATCTGGCAATTCTGGATATTAACCTGCCGGATGGTTCCGGTTATGAAGTCTGCAAAGTTATCAAAGAAAAGTCATCGACAGCCGTGATATTTCTGACTGCAAATGATCTGGAGCAGGACATAACATTTATGATGACGGAAGGCTTATGATAGACTTTTCCTCTTTGAAAGCGACAATGGATGGAAAAGAAATTGTCTTTGCACCCTTGGAATACCGTATGCTGGAAACTTTTGTGGCGAACAAAGGGATTTTACTGACCCGCCAGAAGCTACTGGAAAAATTGTGGGACAGTCAGGAAAACTTTGTGGACGAACATACCTTGACAGCAGCGATCAGCCGTATCCGGGTAGATTGAGAATAAATAGTGTTGTTGAAAGATTGCGTTTTGAATAATAAGGGCTATTCGAAGATCAGAAATTAGATGCGATGTACATGGAAAGCTTATTTGGAGGTTGATAAATAAAAAAATTGCCTTTATACTGGAAATAGAGATGGAAGGAGTGATGCCTATGCCACAGACCATTCATTCAATTTTATTAGAAAAATTATATTCATACTGGAATTTTTCCGAGAGAGCTTCTATATTGCATCAAAGGAAGTAACTGCGCACCAGATACAGACTGCAGTGCAGATCCTGCATCTGGTGGAAAAGTATCTGGAAGAAACAGAATAGTATATAATTTTTAAAGGATAAGTAAACCGGAATTCTTCAAAAAGAAGGCGGCATGGGAAGGCATAGAACCGTAAGCGGCTTTATAAGGGTCGTAGGAATTATCAAGATTTGGAGGATAAACAGTGGAGTTTCAGTTAATTGCCATAGCAGTCTTAGTTGCTTTCTATGGCTGTTATATTGTAAAAATGATTTGTCAAAAAAAGAAAGGAATTCAAACAGACCAAATAGGAAAAGGGAAGGTTGGTTTTGTGAAGTTTATTGAGATCACTATGAAGATTGCGGCCTTTCTTGTTTTGATTGTAGGAGTTGTCAGCGTTTTTCTTGGAATAAGCTACAGCTCTATTCCAGTTCGGATTATAGGGGCGGCAATGAGCATTGCAGGGACAGTCGTGTTTATTACTGCAGTTTTGACCATGCGTGATAGCTGGCGGGCCGGTGTATCCAAAACTGACAAAACAGAACTTGTAACAAGCGGTATCTATCAAATTAGTCGAAATCCTGCTTTCCTGGGGTTTGACCTTTTGTATCTTGGTATACTGCTGATGTTTTTTAACTGGGTTCTGTGTGCTGTATCCGTATTTGCGATACTCATGTATCACCTCCAAATCGTCAATGTGGAAGAGGAATTTTTACTTGCCGCATTTGGAAATGAGTATCTGCAATATAAGAAAAAAGTATGCCGTTATATCGGCAGGAAACGATAGAGAGCACCCTGTTTGTAATTGGAGTATTCCTACTTCCATTCTTTATGGGGGTAAGGATAACATGCAATCGGCAGAGGTAGTTCAAAAATTTGCGCAGGAATATTCGTGTAATCTAATGCTTTCTCAGGAAAGTGAACATGCATTTATGCAGGATGGTGACAGAAGTATTGTTGAAAAGTGGTTGGAGAAAAATCTATAGGTTTGAGGATTAGAAGAGGTTACTGTTGCTTTTGGAATACGGAAGATCACTGGGAGGAAAGGAATTTTATTATTCCACACGTGCAGAGAATGAGGAGCCTTATGAATTGGAAGTTTATGATATAGAAATATAAATACGGGGACTGTGATGAATATGAAATTTGCTTATAAAAGAGCAGGTCTGGGAGATATAGAATTGCTGGTTGCAACAAGAATTGAAGTATTACGTGCGGCGAACCGACTGGATCGTGATGCAGAGATGCAGCTTGTAGAGAAGCAGTCGAGAGAATATTATAAAAAATACCTGGAGACAGGAGAACATATTGCATATCTCGTTTTTGATGGAGCGCGGTTTATCGGTGCAGGAGGAATCAGCTTTT
>JAUNON010000120.1 GCA_030537145.1 Lachnospiraceae bacterium
CAGCAATCAATGCATACGGGAAAAACAGTCCGACATTAATTCCCATATTGGCTGCCACTGCCAGCGGCGGAGCAGTCGGCAAAACCAACGCAAAGGTACAGGTCGTGGCAACCGCCAAAATTCCTCCGTAAGCTGCCATGGAATATCCCGATTTCTTGGACATTGCACGAAGCATCGGGGCAAACATAATATAAACTACATCACCGAATACCGGAATCCCCGTGATAAATCCCGCAAACGCAGCAGCGAAATGAGACTTATCCGTACCCAGTGTCCTCAAGATCGCGTTACAGATATTGTTGATACCGCCCGACTCATACATAAACATACCAAGTATAACACCCAGACCGGTAACCATACCAATACTTCCCAGTGTCGATCCAAAGTTATTCTGAATGATCGTACCTATCCCTTCCACAGTCGTACCATCAATCGTCGAGGTCATCAACGGCATTCCACAGGCAATACCCGTTCCCACCGCTACCGCCAGCAGTGCAACAAACGCATTCAGTTTTAATTTCATAATGCAGAATAACAGCACCGCAATCGAAATGATGAAAATTACCATCAGCATAAAACATGCCCTCCTTTTTACTTTTCCTTTTTATTTTTTCCCTTTTTTCTTCACGCATTCTTTTTTTGTCTTTTATAACATCTGACGTCTTATGTTATCTTGTTTTTATTATATATTTAGTGCATTTTAATGTCAATACATCTGATGTTTCTTCCTTCTTTTCTACTTTTTGTACAAAAAAACAGTCGCTTAATAGAATGAAAAGCCACTGTTTTTGTTCGTTTTGTCTATATTCTTATCTCTTTTTTATTTTTCCAAAAATGTTCCTTTATTATTCATCCGATGTTTCGACTCTTTTTTTCCTTTTTCTCCTTTGATAATGCAATCAACGCCTGACGGTTATAAGTCAAATGCGTGATCATCGCACACCTGGCTCCCACCACATCATGATTTAAAATAGCATCTGTAACAGCCCGATGTGTTTTTATTGTCTCTGTTTTCAAGCTCCTGTTGGTCAGATTTGCAAAGGTCATAACCGCTGTATTGATAATCGGAATCAAATTCTCCACTACGCGGTTCTTACTGCATTTTGCGATCCAGGTATGGAATTCCACATCTTTTAAAATATGATTTTTTCCGTTCAGGCACAGCGCTTCCACCTCATCACACCGTTCCTTAAGGGTACGGCATTCCGCCGGTGTCGCATATTCTGCTGCCAATGCGGCGATCTCCGGTTCAATCATCAAACGCACTTCAAAAAGCTCTAATGCCAGCTTGTATTCATCCTCTAATTTCCGAAGCCCCAGCGGATCGTCCTCCAGCGGAATCGTGCTGACCACAAAGGTTCCGGATCCGCGGCGCACCTCCAGCACTCCTTTGGACACCAAACCCTTCACTGCCTCGCGGATGGTACTTCTGCTCACCCCGAACATCTCCGCCAGCTCAAACTCATTCGGAATCTTATCTCCAATAGCAAGCGGCTTGGATTGGATGTATTCCATTAGCCCTTCCTCAATCTGAGAACCTAATAATTTTCTTTCAGCCTTCCTCATCTGATCCATGCAGTTCTCCCCCTTCGCCCCATTCAAAACATCAGACAACTGAATTATACCGATTCTAAATTGCTCTGTCAAATCATTTAGATGATGTATTCGCCCATCATTGTCCGGTAGGATATGCCTCTAATTCAGAAAGCTGCTCCATAATAAAATTCAGATAATTTTTACTTGATGTCATCTGCCAGTTCCTCCTATAGCCTGCACACCATAATATATTCTTCCGCATTTTCATCGACCGTCTTGAATCCGACCTTCTTATACATTTTCACAGCATAATTTGCCTTTTGTACCGCCAGAGATGCTTGTTTATAGCCCTGCCTTTTCAGCAGTTCCAGCATCCTCACCATAAGCTGTGAGCCGATGCCCTGCCTGCGATATTCCTTAAACAACGAAATAGCGAAGGACGGTGTCTCGTCATCTACATGACCATAATCATCCATGATCCTCGTCCAGACCGCTCCTACTATCTTGCCGCCAAAATCCGCTACCAGACAGTTATCTCCCTTCCGGGTACCAAAATCGTCTGTGTACACCCGCAGTTCCGGTTTCTCGACAATATCCCTAGCCGGAGGCTCGGCACCCTTTGGAAGGAATATCGCTTCATATAGAAAATTCTTCAGCAAGCCGGCCTCGTCCTTGCGAAGTCCCCGGATGACATATTTATAATCTGAAACCAAAACCTCATACTTTTTCGGATGACGGTATTTGTTTCCCATCACTTCGTTGGCACGGTATTCCCGAAGCAAATCCAGATCAATGTCCGCCACGTAGATTCCTTCTTCCTCCGGTGCTTCCAAGATGCACATATCCCGTACTCCCGGTTCCTCACGCAGCCATGCAACGCCATCAAAGACCGTAGAATGTCCATTGCAGTCCGGTTGTCCGTCCGGATAGTTGCAAGTGGCAATGGCAATCATATTTTCATACGCCCTGGTACGAAGCGCCGACAATCGGTTTATTTCCATCGGGCAAGCATTCGGCGCAAGAATCACCTCTGCGCCTTTGAGCATCAAAATCCTTGCACTTTCCGGAAATTCTCTGTCAAAGCATATCATAGACCCAATTCTTACAATATCTCTGCCAATATCTAAGTCTGCGACAAAAAAATCCTCGCCGGGTGACAGCATCTTTTCCAAATCAAATGCACAGGTGTGTACCTTGGAGTAGTGCAGCACCTCCCTGCCATTTCGGTCAAAAAGTATTACCGAATTTCGTGGTTTCGGCTCGTGACTTTCGAGAAAAGTGATGCCAACCGCCATCTGTAATTCCTCCGCCAGCCTTCTAAAACCCTGTATAAAATCGCTGTCTGTCCCAACTGACAAATCTTTTATGGCTTTTTCATCCTGCGGAACAACATACCCATCGCTCCACATTTCCGGAAATAGGGCAATGTCCGCATCCATAGCTTTTGCCTTTTTACAGGCTGCTTTTCCTATTTGAAACTGCTTCTCTAAACCATTTCCCGGAAGAATCTGAAGCAATGCAATTTTTAAGTTCATATATACACCCCCGTCAATGATCCCTCTTCACATAGGTCAGTTCAATATCGTATCCCAAAGCCGCCAGCCTCTGCCCAAAGGCCTTATTGACGATATTCTCATTTTTCTTTATCAGCTAAGCCGATTCACACATTTCACATGGGATGGGATCGTCCCCACGTTTATACAAGCATCGCCTGCGTGGTTACAGCTTCAATTCCCAATATTCTTCTATAACGCCTTCTCCCCATTCCGATTTGTCGGTGCTGGATACCTTATAAAACCCATGTGTTTCATAAACATGCCGTGCAATCACCTGTGCAGTAATTGTCAGCAGAAAAACGGTTTTATAGTTCTTATTTCTGCAAAAATCCAGGGCCATATCCATAAGCCTATTGCCGTACCCGCGTTGCCGCATTTCCGGTTCCAACATGAAAAACCGGAGCTGCGCAGTATCGCTTCCTGCTTTTTTTATGGCGATACTGCCCGCCGGCACTCCATTACATTCCAGAATGTTCAGACAGTCCGTTTCCTGGTTAAACTGCTCTACAAACTCATAGACGATTTTATCTACATAAGCGGAAAACGTACCCGAAAGGTGGCGCTCCGCATAATAAAGAGTTTTATGTCTGGAAATCACATATTCAATATCACTCTGTTTAAACGAACGAATGGTAATCACATCATTTGCATCCGATAGTTTGTTTCTTGTCATAACCAGGGCTAAGCAGATGGCATTGATATCTTCTGCAGACAATTTCTCAAAAGCACAGGCAATTTGTCTGTTTTGTATATCACTTAACCGGTTAAATTCTTCTCTGCCAAAATCCGTCAGATGAATATATTTGATTCGGCTGTCCGTATCGGACGTGGTCTTTTTGATCAGTCCTTTCTTTTCAAACTGTTTCAGCATCCGGCTCATATAACTGCGATCAATCCCTAACTGTCCGATCAGAATATTGGCAGTGCACCGTTCCGTTTTGCTGATCTCAAGCAAAACTTCTTTTTCCGTTAAAGAATATCCCGCTTCCATAATCGCCGTATCCACAGGTTTGAATACATTTTGATATACCTTATGAAAGCCCTGAATATCTGCAATTTGGTCTTGTGTAAGCATCCGTTCACCTCTCTTCTATTTAGTCGGTAGCCATGAGCAAAACTCCGCCTATTCAGTATTTATGCGGGTTTGCGAGGCATG
>JAUNON010000121.1 GCA_030537145.1 Lachnospiraceae bacterium
TGCTGGTTATATCATCTTTGGTTTTTCAAATTCTTCTTTTGCAGAAAACATAGAAAAGGGGTGATATCAGTTAATTCACATATTCCCTTTCGTCCATATGCTCAAAATGCACTTGTTCTTCCTCGGTTGTAATTGTTATATGTTCTGTGCTGTATTTTGCCGCAATTTTTTCAAGCTCCTGTACTATATCTCTTTCGCTCATTTTCAAGATATTCTCAATATCTGTGTTGTTCCAAAATGAGTATACGGCATTTATCATACCTCCGATTTGGCGGTCACGCTCACCTACCGTAACTGTTTCTGCATCTGAAATACCGTAAGAAAACTGGTAATATAAACTGCACCATGCTGCCGCCCCATTTTCACTTGCAGTCTTTTGCGGAAGTTCTTCTTCATAATAAGGGCTAATGGGCTCCCCATTATAACTGCTTTGAATTGCTTTTCCGTTTTCCATGCCGGACAGAAATACCGTCAGCTTCACAAAAGAAAGTTCCCCGTCTGTTAAAGAGACCTGAAAATCATTCCAACCAGTATCTTCACTGATCCTGTCCATTCTTTCCGGGTTTTCATTTGTCCACTCCAATAAAGCGCTGTTAAAATCTGAAAGCGGCAGTTCCTCATAATTGGGTGTTTTCAGGGTGAACAAAGTACGGTAATCTTCTTCCGTTCCATTTTGGTATCTGCGCTGTTCTGTACCGCTATCAAATCCTGTACCCTGCGGTTCTCCGTCCGCTGCGGTCAGGGGAAAATACGCATATTCAATAGAAACGCTGACTTCCGGGGTCCGCAGATAGGGCAGCAGTTCGTCTACATAAGTTTTGAGCTCTGTCAGCATGAGCGTTTCATTTTGCAATTCTTCTTTTGTCCTGTTTTTCAGAATGTCCTGCATCATGTCTTTTACACCCAATCGCATATCATTGTAATCCTTGACCATAACTCGATCAGCAGCCAGGATGGTAAGCGTATAGGTGTATTCCAATGTTGCGTTATCCTCCCATGCTGGAAAATCACTTGCGGCGGCTCCATTGTAAGTGCGTATCTGCCATTTTTCGGCGGTGAGCGGCTCCAATACATAAAACAGGAAAGAGGCGGTTTCGTCGCTGTCTTTCATCTGATACAGCGTTTCACTCTTGAAAAACCGCTCCAACAGCTCCGTATACTCCGGCGTGTCTGTCGTCTCCCAAACCTTGTTTTGAAATTCTGAAACCGTCATATGCCGGTAATCGTCAAATTGCAGCGCCAATAGCTTTTGATAGTCCTCTTTGCTAAAGGAAGCATCCGGCATATTTTCCGGCCCCGATATACTGGCGGAAGCATTGGTATTTGATACCATGTTCTGCTCCGATCCGCTGCTTTGCCCGGTACATCCGATCAGCACACTTACAAAAACAAGGACAGCAAAAATGATGGATAGGTATTTCTTCATAAGTACAAACTCCTTTCTGTCACCCTTTCGGGTACAGCTTTAGAATACAGTCTCAGCTTGAATTGATATTGAATTGAATATGTTTTTTATGTGGAGATAAAAAATGCCTTCGGCATCTCAACTCCCCTGACCCTCATTTTTGAGAGGAGAAGGCATTTTTTGCGCCGAATGCAGATTGCACAGCAATCAATTACCTTATGCATCCGTGCGCATCAACGCACGAAGTGCTTTTTATGATATAGGAAAGTGAGGACTTCCCTATATCATAAGAAAAGCGGCGAGTTTTCAGCTCGCCGCCCTCAATGTGATTATTAGAATTGTACGGAAACCATAACCCCCTGCTCCGTGTTTTCTATCCTGATTTCTGCTCCATGCAAGTCAAGAATTGTCTTGACGATATATAGCCCCAAACCTGTCCCGCCAGTTTGACGGTTCCTTGACTGGTCTACACGATAAAACGGTTCAAACAATTTGGGAATGTCATCGCTCGGGATATACACGCCTGTATTCTCAATCGTAAACCTTACTTTTTCGGTGTCCTGCCACAGCTTTACAAATATACGGTTCCCTGCCGGGGAGTAAGCGGCGGCGTTTCCCAAAAGGTTATCCAGTACTTTTTGAAGAAGCCGCATATCGCCCGAAACAAAAACCTCCGGGGATATAGATTGCTCAACGGTCAAATCCCGCTGCATAAACAAATCGGCCTGCGCCGAAAGGCATTCATTTATGAGATTGCTGAAATCAAATTCGCTCTTTTTACAAACATAACCCGGTGTGTCTAAACGGGAGATGGTCAAAAGCTCCTGCACCATTTTTTCCAGAGTATCAGTAACCTCTAAAGATTGTGCAAGATATGTTTCTCTGTCTTTGTAGCGTCCCACCTGATAAAGCATCCCCTGAAGCTGCCCCTTGATGATGGTAATGGGTGTCTTTAGCTCATGGGATGCCGCAGAAAAGAAGTCTATACGCTGCCGCTCCAGTTCCCGCTCCTTATCAATATCTGCTTGCAGTTGTTTGTTGGCTCTTTGCAGCTCTGACAATGCGGACGATAATTTTGCCGATAAGTCATTTATACCACCCGCAAGAATACCGATTTCGTCTGTGCGTCGGATGGTGCAAAAACCGCTGAAATCCAATGATGCCATTTGTTTTGATATTTTACTGATCCTCTTAATAGGTGTTGTCATATAGATGGTATAAAAAAAGGCTGCAACGATGGAAACTACAATGACCACAATGCTCAAAATAGGAACTGCTTTTTGAAGCGCCCAGGCCACCTGACTTTCCTTTTCCGTGTTTTTGGCAAAGAATATTGTGTACTCCTCCGGGCTGTCTGCAAAGGTCAGGCGGCACCACTTGGATGTATCATCCTTGTTGAACCGCTTCAGCTCTTCGCTGTCACTTTGAAAAAGATAAAAAACAAATTCGCCGTCGTTTTCTTCAACAATTCGGCCAGAATAATCCTCAATAATTAATAATACTTCCTCTTTTGTATAGTGGGAAAGTTCCTCGGCAAAAAGAGAAAGCTCCTCATTAATCGAAGAAAAGTCATGGGTATATATGTATGGGGCAAATTGGATGATGCAAAAATATGTGATAAAACAGCAGGCTGCCATTAAAACAGCGGTAATGATAAAAACTTTAGCAGACAGGCTGCTTCTAACTTTCTTTATCAATTCTGTATCCCACTCCTCTGATCGTTTCTATATAGTCTGCGGTTCCAAGTTTTTTTCGCAGGTTCTTTATATGCGTGTCAATGATCCGTTCTTCTCCGAAAAACTCATACTTCCAAAGCGTTTGTAAAAGATTTTGCCGCGTTAAAATTCTGCCCTGATGTGTCAACAGTTCCCGCAGTATTTCAAACTCGCGTGGAGTAAGATCAATATTTTTTCCTCTGGCATGGACTTTGTACCCGTCCAAATCCAGTATCAAATCTTTATATCTTATAGTCCTTGGCATGTCATCCTGTTTTGATGACCGCCGCAGGATGGCCGCAATTTTCCGAAGCAGAACGGGCATGGAAAACGGCTTTGTGATATAGTCATCTGCTTGCAGGTCTAACCCTTTGATTTGATTCTCTTCGTTATCCAGTGCAGTAAGCATAATGATAGGCACATCAGACTTTTGGCGGATAACCTCGCAAACACCGTAACCGTCGATTTTCGGAAGCATAATGTCAAGCAGTACCAGATCAAAAGACTGTTCAGAATATTTTGCAATCGCTTCTACTCCGTCATTTGCTAAAACAACACTATGACCTGCCTCCTCTATAAAGTCGTGAAGCAATGCCTGTATAGATAAATCATCCTCCACAATTAAGATTTTGCTCATAGCGCACCTCCTTCTCATAGATTGTAACAGAGTTATTTGAATCTATTGTGTAGATTTGAAATTTTCACCTCTTTTATCTGCCGGCTTTTCTGGGTTCTTTGGTATCAACCACATATGTCAGGTTCCTGCAGCTTTATTAAACGGAATGCTGGTTATATCATCTTTGGTTTTTCAAATTCTTCTTTTGCAGAAAACATAGAATTCCTCTGCATCCATCTCTGATTTTTGCCTGAATCGGCATTGACTTTGCCACACAGCCGGATACGGCAGCATGCTGTCTATCCGGCCATAGATTTGATTTCCTGATTATTTAACGAAACATTTTTACATCCTCTGAAGAAACTCCTCCACAGTATCCGCCTTTGCAGACAGCTTGTGCCATCTTTTCAATACCTCCAGATCCTTTTCCTTCATAATTCTGCTCCGAAG
>JAUNON010000122.1 GCA_030537145.1 Lachnospiraceae bacterium
CATCTTGCCTTTTGCATCATCGCTTACCAGCATCCGAAGCAATGTTTCGTCACTCAAATTCCACTCCACATCTGTGATACGGATTCTGGATAACTGCTTCAAGGTTTGCCGAAGCACCGTGTCCGTCTGGATGCCAGGCGTACCCTCAATCCAAATTTTCTGCAAATTATCATAGCCTTCAATCTGGAAATCCGTAAGCATATTATGATTGATGATTGTTATGGTCGAAGTCGTCTTTGGCAAATGCAGTTTCCTCATATAACCGCCAGTCGGCAGAGTAATCGAGGACACCGCACTTCCTTTGGCATACACATTTTCAATAACCGGACAGTTGGATAAATCCACGCTTCCGGCCAGTGCTGTACAATTACTGATGTTCAGCGTTTTTAACAGTGTCAAATACGAAGCATCGGCAATACTTGTCAGCATGGCGTTTTCGTACCCTTCTGCCTCGCTTCCCAGGATCAATTCCTCCAGTTTGGAGCAGATAGACAGCCCCTGCAGCTTGGAAGGAATCAGCGGCGACAAATCCCCAAAGCTCTTCATCTTGCTTGCCCCGTAAATTGCCAACACAATATCGAACCAGTTACCTGCGGATGCCGGTTTCATTGTGACCTGCTGGCCTTCATAAGTTTTGCCGCCGATATAGGAGCCGCTGTTTCCCCATTCGGTATAAGCATATATTGTCTGGGCCGGCGTAATATCAAAAGCCAAATCCTCCGGCTCTGCCTGTCCCGCATTTACACGGAGATTGAAGTTATCCTGCATATAGGCATCTGTCAAGTATTTGCTGTCCAGCATATTAAACCGCTTGTACAGGAAATCCATGTGCTGTAATGCCATTGTTCCCTTTACCAAATACAGGTACGCCGATGTATAGAGCCAGCTATTAGTCGAATAATCCAGGTAGCCGCCCTCATATGCGTCAATATATTTAAACTTCTGATCCAGGTTGATTGCTGTCACCGGCAGCGCTGCTGTGGAATCGTCAATGATCGCCTTTTTCAGTTTCTCATAAGACAATGAACGTTCTGTATCTCTTTTCTGCTTATACATTGCCTTGATCTCCTGGTAGTATGCTGCATAGAACAACTTCCAAAAGACATTCTCTGAGCCATTCACAATCTGCTTTCCGTTGTAAGAATCCCACATTTCAGCATAATACGGGAACTGGTTGTAACCGTTGTTGTCGGCGCCCATGCAGGAGTCCATATCATACAGGGTCGGATAGATGATGGCGAAAGTAGAATTTTCCCAATCAATAGAAGCAGCGTTCACGGAACCGTCTTCTGAGACAATATCCGAAAGCCCGCTGCTTCCATCGGTAAAAATTATGTTCTGTGCTGTTGTGTCATAGGTTGTGGCAAAAAAGTTTTTTGAGAAGTTATCTACCATCAATACAGTTTCATTCGCAATGAAATACATCAGCGTATGATGGAGATTGAAATGCTTCTCAAATTCCGCACGGTATATTGCCAGCTTTTGATCGTACTCTGTTTCATAACTTACTCCTTTATACGAATGATCCTTTCCATCCTTTGATGTGTTGGCGGCTAAGAAGTTAGCCCTCTGCACTACCCATGTGTAAGCAGGCTGCAAATAATCTAACTTCGGAAGCAACCCTTCGTCCTCCAAATCTCCCTGGTCCGGATATGTACTTTCCAGGGCATCCATCCAGGCAGGATATTGACTTCCATCAGAGTCTGTCCTCATTTCCATGAGCTTGTCGGTTTTCCAGTTGCAAATATCTTCTGAGTTATCCAGATACTCCCATTTCTGGCACTTTGATTCATTTCCAGTGTCTGTGTCGTTCTCTAACCCAAAAGCCTCGCTGTTGCCCTTATCGTTATTCAGATTGTATCTGCCGATAAATTCCGGCTTATCGTTTACAGTTTCCCGATGGAACATCATAATATAATATCCCCGGATAGTCGTTTGTACTCTGCTGTCAACTTCCTGCGGCGGTGTCTTTTCAGTGAAAAGCTGCTGCCAAAAGTTAGCATTTGCGGTATTGGCTCCATCTGGGGACATATAATCTGCTTTCACGCAGACGGTATTTACCGGAATGCTGTCTTCAAAAATCTTATACCCGACCTTAACCCATTTCTGGTTTGCCGCATCCCATCGGTAGAAGGTAATCTTATAATTCTTCTTGATGTAATACTGTGAAGACGTACCCTGGACGTTATTAACATTACCAAACATTTCGCTGGTGTCAGTGTCCATCAATTCCAGCTCCGCATAAAATCCGTCATCTAATTCACCATTTGGTTTCGTGAAGTATACACCGATTTTGGTTTTGTCTCCCTTGTATTTCGACAGCGAACCGGTCAGTACCATGCACGGGTACAGCTTCAAACAGGATTCATAGGACACATCCCCGGAGTCATCCAGGATATTATTTGCATCATAAATCTTGATCTTTTCAGAAATGGAGGCTTTATCTGCTATCAAATTCTTCAAGATTCCTTCATGCCCAAGAGCGTAATCATAGAATCGCATTGAATACACATCAACGATACAGCCACCAGCCTTAATTACCGGAACCGCTGAATTGGATGTAAAGCTGTCAGCATTGTACGCAACTGCCTTTGACATTTCGCCATTTACATAGACACGGACAAGCTGTTTTCTGGCTCCGTCTTCCTCCTGGTAATAACCATTCTGCTCAATAACGAAGCCAAGGCGAACCTTTTCATTCTCCTTGTACTCGACATACGGAATATTATTCTTGTTTGTGATATTTCCCTGTGCGTCTGTAGTAATACTCATGGCATCACTGAGCATATACGCTCTGGTCGGGAAAATGCTGATTCCTACATTACTGGTAGAATCAAATATCTCCATGATCGGCTCGGAGTAATCCGTAACATCATGTGCATTGAATTCCACTTCAAAAGTCCGCCCCGCTGCCGTAGGGGTTCCGGCAAATGCAATCCTCTGGTTTTTATCGTCAGCATAGCTTGCTGCGAAAAATGGAAGCTGCATTTTGCACTCCATATCTCCAGACACTCGCAGAACGGGATAACCGTCACTGTCCGTACACCAGCCATTGGAACTATAGTTTGCCCCAGTGATTCTTGCTGTAATTTCTGTTTTCACACCGTCCTTCGTGGTGTATGCGCAGCTTATAGTGTCCCGATCCTGATCGTTGTTGCTCCGTCCGGATGCTGTGACAGACGCTATCAATCTTGTCTTCACATCCGAAAAATCTCTGTCTCCAGATACCGGAAGGACGTTCACTTTGAAAGTCCGTTTTGATGTACCAGAAGAAATCTCTAGGTAAATATCTCCGGATGTAGGATAGTCTGTAATCGTCCAGCTCTGTACCTTCTGATTGACTACATTCGACTGTGTGCTTTCGCTGTAATCAACCTGCTTTCCTTCTCCATCATAGGTATAGATCTTCCTTGTTACAGATTCTGTATAGTCGCTGCCATGCGTGAACACAACATAATTCACGTAGATAGGTTCCCCGTATGTTACACTCTCTGTATCAAAAGAACACGCCACAATAGGCGCCCTTTCCCCGACATCAAAAATAATGTCATACTTCAATGATGAAGATTTAGTTCCGTCAGAGGTTGTGAAATAAACTTCCAGCTTATGCGCTCCATGACCGTACTTTGCCAAGTTGATGATCTGCGACAGCTGGACATTGTGGCTGGTTCCGACAGATACATCTGCATAAACTTCATCATCCACGAGGAAGTGCATAGTCTTCTCCAGCCCCTTGCCGAACACTTTATACAGATAACTGATGCTGCCGGTATAGGCTACTGTGTCCGAAAAAGTAGAAGTCAATGACACATCTACCACATTCAGAGTGAAGATAAGTACCTTCTCAACGCCACTCTCGCCGCCCGTCACTGAAATTTTCAAATAATTTGTTCCGGAACTGAGGAACTGCGTGCAATCAAAACGGTTCGCTCCCTGTTGAACATCCTGCGTTGACAGCAGCATATAATCACCAGTCGCCCCCTTCAACGAATACTGCACAGTTGCATTTACGCCGGT
>JAUNON010000050.1 GCA_030537145.1 Lachnospiraceae bacterium
CTGCTGCCTGCCTTCGGTTTCCTCCTGCGCTTCCGGCTCCGCCCAGCCCTCTGTTCTGTGTTCCGGCCGGATCTGCGGAATATCTGATCCGGCTTCCGGCTCCTTCTTCTTTTTTCTGCCGCCCCGGCCTCCGGTTTGTTTTTCCCCGCCTGTCCCAAGCTGAAACAGCGTAAAACCAAGCAGCTTCAGCCGGACCTGCAGGCGGCCGTCACGGTATCCCGCCGTCACCGACACCAGTCGAAGCAGCCAGGTGATTTTTCCGCGGGCTGCCGCAGCTCCCTTCTTTTTCTTTCCTGCCAGCTCATACCTGACAGGAACAAAGGCAAGCGCCAGCACCAGCAAAAGCAGAAGTCCCAGAACTGCCAGCAGAAGAATGCCTATGATTTTCAGTATTCCCAAAATAAGATGCAGCATATACCACTCCTGTTACCTTTTTAAAAGGAAAAAATCCCGGATTTTCACATCCTTGGTACTTTCATATACATCCTGCACGATCCGTTCCGTCAGAAGCAGCGCCGACTCCCGGCAGGACGCCAATCCCACGATCAAAGAACAATTCCGCCGAAGATAAGGAAAGCGAAGCTCCTGCACTGAGAAAATATCCAACTGATTTTCCGGATTTGCCGCCAGCGTAATCAGATACGTATTTCCCCGGTACTTCTGATCTTCAATCTCTGCTATCAACCGCTCCTTCACCGTACCGGTGATCCGGTCCGTATACAAGTCTGCATACCAGTCCATTCTCCTGCCCTCTCTGCGCATTTTTTCCGCTCCGTGACCGGTGATACTCCGGTCCCGGTGTCGCAGAAACAATCACTCTGCTGTAACTGATTTGTGGAAAGGGGCCGTTGCACGCAAATACAATGGCCCCTTCAGTTCAGAAATATTTTTTATTTCCCCAAAGATTTTTCTTCTTTAATTCCAGATATTCATTATAGGCTTTCTCCAGTATCATTTTCTCATTGGAAAACTTCAGCAGATGATACGCCTCATGGAATTTGTAATACCCTGAGTCAATAAAATACTCTTCTCGCTGTGGTTTACTGTAATAACTGTCCGCCATCATCAGATACCAGTGAACATCCTTCTCCACCGTATCCTCCGGTACATTGAAAGTATATTGGCTCTTTCCCACATATTTCACAATGGAAGCTTTTACTCCCGTCTCTTCCAGCACCTCTCTGGCAGCAGTCTCCTTAAACTCCTCGCCTGCCTCTACAGTTCCCTTCGGCAGCACCCATCCTTCATATTTATTCTTATAGCTTTTATAAAGAACCAGTATCTTGCCCCGAAATATTACCACACCGCCACAGCTCGTTGCTTCAATCATTGCAATCCCTCCTGTTATGCGTTGTGTCCTTAGACTAGAAACAGTATAACTCTTTTTCCAAAAAGGTGCAACCGTAAAAATTGTTACGCTCCAACGCCCTTATCCGTAATAATACGCGTCAAAGACAGCCTTTGCGATGGGCACTGCGGTCTGGCTTCCCGTTCCTCCGTCCTCCGCAATGACGGCCACGACAATATCCGGATCCTCCACATTGGAAAAGCCCACAAACCAGGAATGGGTTCCGGTCACGCCGTTCGTCTCATATTCCGCAGACCCGGTCTTTCCTGCTGCCGAATAGGAGGAATAGCCCAGTTCCGCAGCCGTTCCGCTGTTTACAGTCTCCCGCATGAACCCGGAAATAATCTCCGCCTCATCTGCACTCATCAGTTCTCCGTAGCTGGAAGGCTTCGACTCCGATACCGTATCCCCGTCACAGGTCTCTACCCGCTGAATGTAATAGGGCTTCATCAGGATGCCGCCATTGGCCACGGCGGAGGTGATCAGCGCCATATGCAGAGGCGTCACCAGCGTATCTCCCTGTCCGATGGCCGTGGTCATCTGCTCCCCATAGGATGAGTCCTTGTTTAACTGAAAGATACTTTCACTGTGCTGCATTCCGGTGGGCAGCGACGTATTAAACAGAAATTTCTCCGCCAGCTTTTTAAAATCATTTCCCGGCAGCTCAAGTCCGATATGGGCAAAGGCCGTGTTGCAGGAATGAGCAAAAGCCGTTTTTAGATCCTCTGTTCCATGTACATTTCCATTGTAACAGGTGATCGTCACATCCTCCTGGCTTAAAGAGCCGTTGCAGTCAAAGCTGAAGCTCTGCCAGGTATCCGGGTTTTCCCGCAGATAGGCCAGCGTGGTCAGGATCTTAAAGGTGGATCCCGGCGGATACAATCCCTGGGTAGCCCGGTTCAGCAGGGCGCTGTTCGTTTCATCCGTCACCATGCTGTCCCAGTCCTGTGCAATCGTATTGGGATTGAAATCCGGCTTCGACACCATCGCCAATATTTTCCCGCTGTCCGGCTCTATCACCACCACGGCGCCCCGGTAGGAGCCCAGCGCATAATAGGCAGCCTGCTGAAGGGCCGGATCCAGCGTCACCACCAAAGTATCTCCCTGAAGCTTTTCACCGCTCTCACTGTTTTTCAGTTGATTCAGCAGGGAAGAATGGGAGGTCAGCAGGTCATGATTGGCCGAAGCCTCCAGTCCTCCCTTTCCGTTGGTGGCATAACCGATCACATGGGCAAAAATATTTTCATAAGGATAATATCGGGTCTCATTCCCTTCCGAATCCACGTTGGTCACAGCAAGCTGAGTGCCGTCCTCCGTTACGATCAGGCCCCGGATCACATTGTCCGCCACATTGTCCTGCTTCGTGTTGTTCACATTTGCATTCAGCTCGTCCCGCTTTACTGTATTCAGATAAATCATCCATCCCACCAGAAGCAGAAACAGAAATGCAAACACGTAAGTGACAATCACCAGCTCCGTATTCCGTTTTCTATCGGTACTGATTTCCTGCTGCTCCGTATCCAGCCGGATTTCCCTGACCTTGATTTTGCTGGTACTCTTTGAATCTTTCTTCTTCATCCTTATCTTCCTCATCCCTTCTGAGCATATACAGCCCCTGCACAATCGCAAACATAGCCAGCGTGCTTAAAACAGAGCTTCCGCCGTAGCTTACCAGAGGCAGCGTAACACCCGTCAGCGGTATCAGCTTTGTAACGCCGCCGATGGTAAGGAATACCTGCACGGCATAGGCGGTGCCAAGTCCCAGGGCCACCAGGCGGTAAAATCGGTTTGTCAGCTTCATAGCAATATTGATAAACATAATAAAACAGCTCATGCAGACCAGGATCAGGCAGATGGCAAAAATACCACCCAGCTCCTCTGCAATGGCGGAAAACATACAATCCTGCGCCACATAGGGTATCGCAGTGGGCGACCCCTGATAAAGCCCGGTACCCAGCCATCCCCCGGCAGCAATGGAAAACAGGGACTGGCAGATCTGATACCCCGTATTCGCATAATCCGAAAAGGGATCACGCCAGATATTTACCCGCACCCGGACATGAGAAAACAGGAAGAAGGCCGCCACAGCCGCCACAGCTCCCGCCAGCAGTCCGATCAGCACCAGAAACGGATTTCTGGTGGAAACAAAAAGCATTACCAGATAAGTAATAAAGAAAATCAGGGCGCTTCCCAGATCCTTTGATATTACCAAAATCAGCACATGCACAGCCGCCAGTCCGGTAGCCAATATGATCCTTTTGAAATTTTTTGCCTCTGTCAGAAGGCCCGCCACAGCAAACACGAAAATGATTTTTACAAACTCCGACGGCTGAAAAGAGAAGCTGCCGATGTCTAAAGAAAGCTTCGCTCCATTCGTCACCCGGGCTGCCACCAGCACCAGTCCCAAAAGCCCTATCCCAACAAAGGTGTACGCCCAGGTCATTTTCGTAATCACCATGAGCTTGCGGATAATAATGGGAATGATCAGGGACAGCACAGTCCCTGCGATGATTATTTTAAACTGCTTTATGGACCAGTCATAGGACAGCCTTGTAATCATAATCATGCCAATGGTCAAAAGCATACACATATTATTAATCAGAAGCCTCGATGCCTTCGGATACAGATTTCGAAACAGCACCAGCGTAAAGCCCAGGTAAATCGCCTGCGCCCCGTAAAAGGCCAGAAGCTGCAGATCCATTGTTTTCAGAAACATCATCATAAACGCAATAAAATGCATAAAAAACATGGATATGTTCTGTCTGAGAAAAACGTATTCCTTTGCCCGTGCGCCGGTTCTGCGAAATACGGTATAGCTCTGAATCGTATACAGCACCATCAGAATGAGAATCAAATATTTTGCGGCCTGCATTGCCAGATTGATCAATTGATTCATTCGTCTACTCTACTCCCCTCTTAAAGTGTCCCCTGGTTCCCTCCGGCACCGCCTTATCGGTCTCTTTGCCCCGCAGAAAGCAGTCCGCCGCTGCAGCCGCAATGCGGTGTACCTCTCCTGCATCTTCCAAAGTAAACGCCAGCCGGACAGAAGAAGGCGCCAGCTCTCTAATCTCACGCCCGCAGGGTATCAAATCCAACGGAACAGAATTGTAAATAACATTGGTACAGACAGGACAGAAATTCTTCACGGGAAATTCTGCGCCCTTCCTGTCCTTCAGCCAGGAAAGCCCCGGTGTATGACGGCAGCCTTCCGTATTTTTAATCAGGCATTGGGCCGTCACCATCAGCGGAAGATATCCGTAAACGATACACTCACTGCCGGTACAGCCCCGCTGCCGCAGTTCCGTGCGGTTGCATTCCAGCGGCAGCGTATCCATTGTGATGCCCAGCTCTGCCAAAAACTGTCTTGCCTCTTTATTATACGTATAAATCCCCGCATCTGCAATCATTTCCTTTCCGGAGCTCCCTTTCCCGTCCAGATAAGTCCGGAAATATGCAAGCTGTTCATTGCTGCGCAGCAAAAAGCCATCGGCCAGAGATACGACCTCCTGTGTAAATACATGCTCAAAGGTGCAAATGGTCTGCGCCCTCCAGACAGCGGGAAGCGCAAGAATGCACCTTTTACCGCTCCCGTGGATGCGTTCTGCCCATATCCGGAAGTCCCTTTTCCCTTCTTCTGGCGGGCCGGAAAGAAACATACAGCAGTCCGCATAGACCAGAGAAATGTCCGGCTCCCGGCTGACCGCTTCCAACTGCTCAAAGGTTTCCACGGAGGCAGACAATGCCGGACGGTCTGTCCCTTCCAAAAGAAAGCTTTGCCTGCCGTTGGAGTCCCTTTTTTCCGTCGGACAGCGTCTGAAGTCCTTTCTAATCGACTCCTGCAGCTCCTCCAATGCCCGGCGCCGAAGCTCATTCAGGCTCTGAAGCGGATAAAATAAACCGTCCTCCAGCTCCATCTCCAGCGTATCAAACAGAAACGGTGTATTTCCCGTTTTCCTAAGCTGCCGTTCCAGGGTTTCCCGATCCAAAGGCCTGCTTTTGGCCAAAGACGGCTGCTCCCCTGTCACCGTAACCGTCTTTGTTCTTTCCCGGCTTTTCCATTTTACGGTCAGCACAGCCCCCGCTCCGGCCTTCAGGACGAATCTCCCCTCTATTTTTTCTCTTGTCTCTTTTTTTTCATATTTTTCCTGCAATTCCTGCAGCAGATGTTCACAGCGCACCCGGGCCAGCACGGTATCCATTCCGATCCCCTTTGGCATCTGTCCGCCGGATGCCCGCTTGGGACCGGACGGTTCAAGCCAAAACTGCTTCCCCTGAGGCACATTTTCCCTTAGAAGAATCTCCCGCCCTGTATTTCCTGCGCCGGCCTGCGCATTTGCTTCCAGTTCCAGAGCATCCTTCTCCCACAATGGCTCCAGCGCCTTTAGCTGAAGCCTGCCGCCTTTCCAGGCGGTTACCTTCGCTGCGGGAGTCCCCCGATGATTGGGCCGTTCCATGGACATCATGATTTTTCCGTGATATCTGTGGTAATATCCTGCGGAAAAGCCGCCCCGGTTATACAGATCCATCAGAATCCTTTCATCCTCCGGATCCACCCGGTAATGCTCCCGGCCGCCGTTCTGATATAAATCAATATATTTCCGGTAGATTTCCGTAACACCCGCCGCATACTCGGCCCGCTTCATTCTTCCTTCAATCTTAAAAGAACAGACTCCGGCCTCGATCAGCTCCGGCAGGGTCTGCAGCGTACAGATATCCTTCAGGCTCAGCAGATATCTGGAATCCGGACTGTTTAGCCGCTCCCGTCCCCGGTACAGGTCATAGGCCAGCCGGCAGGGCTGAGCGCAGCGGCCCCGATTCCCGCTTCTGCCTCCAATCATGCTGCTCATCAGGCACTGCCCGGAATAGCAATAGCACAAAGCTCCGTGTACAAAACACTCGATCTCAATATCCACCTGCTGATGAATGATTCGCAGCTCTTCCAGGGTCAGCTCCCGGGAGGGGACGATCCGCTCTGCTCCCATCCGTTTCAGCAGCCTGGCTCCGTAAACTCCCATCAGCGTCATCTGGGTACTGGCGTGCAGCGGCATCTCCGGAAAGTTCCTGCGGAGAAAAGAAAACACGCCAAAATCCTGCACCAACACCGCATCCAGTCCATGCTCGTATACAGGCAGCAGATATTCATACAATTCCCGCTCCAGCTCCGATTCTTTTAAAAGCGTATTCACTGTCAGATACAGTTTTCTCCCATGCAGATGGCAGTAATCTATTGCCTCCAGCAGCTCAGTTTCATCCGGATTTTGAGCGAATGCCCTTGCACCGAAGCGCTGTCCTCCCATATAGATCGCATCTGCTCCCGCATTTACCGCCGCCTTCAGCCCTTCCAGTGAGCCTCCGGGGGCTAATACCTCCAGGCTCCGTTTTTTGCTCTTCCCGATTCCAGTATCTTCTTTGTAATCCTTCCCTTTTTCCTGGTTCATAAGCCGTTTTCCTTCGCTTCACTGTAAAAATCTTAAAATAAAAGGCCGCCGCAATCTTCTTTCTGTCTTGCAGCAGCCCACACATCATTTCCGTTTCACATGTAGCGAGTCAATGCCTTCGCTGCAATGCAAAAATCCATTAAAATCACTCACTTAATTTTTCGAATTTCTCTGTCCCCTCAGCGTCTCCAACTGTGCCTCAAGCTGAACGATCCGCTTCTGGTCATCACTGGCTTCATCCTGAAGGGTCGTCAGGGTCTTTTCCGCCGTCTCCAGCTTGATCTGTACGGAAATCAATTCATGCTTAATCTCATACAGCTCCTTATCCTTCTCGGCTAGCTGGGCTTCCAGGCTGTCTGCCTGCTTCTTTGCTTTAAAATAGTCATCCGCAGTATTCAAATTCAGCATGATTCCCTGCAGATCTGACGGCAGCCGGTGATATCCCTCCGCAGTCTTTATCTCCGCAATTTTATTGTTAATATATGTAGCTACCCGCTGCAAATATTCTTCACTCTCATAACCGCTTAACGTATATATTTTCCCGTCAATCAGTACTTCCGTCTTATTTTTGGATGACATAGACTGCCCTCTCTTTCCTGCATTCTGATTCTATTATAAACAAATTTTCCCGAATTACAACATTTTCTTTTCATCCGTGTATTCAGGACAGCCCAAGGTGATGGTACGCCTTTTCTGTGGCGACTCTTCCCTTTGGAGTACGATTGATAAATCCATTCTTAATCAAATACGGCTCGTACACATCTTCAATCGTACCGGAATCCTCGCCGATGGCAGCCGCCAGGGTATCCAATCCCACCGGTCCTCCGGAAAATTTATCGATCATCGTATGCAAAATCAGACGGTCCAGAGAATCCAGGCCGTATCTGTCTACCTCCAGCAGATCCAGGGCCAAAGCAGCCACCTCTCCCGTAATGACTCCGTCGTACTTTACCTGTGCAAAATCCCGGACCCTTTTCAGGAAACGGTTCGCAAGACGGGGGGTTCCTCTGGAACGGCGGGCCACCTCCAGAGCTCCCGCATCATCGATTTTCACTCCCAGCACCTGCGCAGAACGGCAGATGATCGTTTTTAATTCGCCTTCCGTATAAAACTCCAAATGATGGACCACACCAAAACGATCCCGCAGCGGTGCAGTCAGCAGCCCTGCGCGGGTGGTAGCCCCAACCAGTGTAAAATGAGGCAGATCCAGCCGGATAGAGCGTGCCGCCGCGCCCTTCCCGATCATGATATCAATGGCAAAATCCTCCATGGCCGGGTAAAGAACTTCCTCCACCTGCCGGTTCAGCCGGTGAATCTCATCCACGAACAATACATCCCCTTCCTGGAGATTGTTCAGTACGGCGGCCATCTCTCCCGGCTTTTCAATCGCCGGCCCCGAGGTAATCTTCATATTTACCCCCATTTCATTGGCGATGATCCCTGCCAGAGTCGTCTTTCCCAGGCCGGGCGGCCCGTAAAACAGCACATGATCCAGAGTATCCTTCCGCTGCTTTGCCGCCTGAATATATATTTTCAGCGTGCTTTTTGCTTTCTCCTGTCCGATGTATTCGTCCAGCGTCTGGGGCCGGAGATTTGGCTCCAGGCGAAGGTCCTCCTCTGTCACATCGGTTGTGATGATCCGTTTTCCCATCTAACCTCTCCCTATATCATCTTTTTCAGCGCCTGCTTCAGAATGGCTTCCGTGTCCATATCGTCCGTGATCTCCACCCGCTTCACTGCGCGCAGCGCATCCGAATTGGAATACCCCAGGGCCACCAGCGCCTGTACTGCCTGGCTCTTCCCTTCTTCCGCCTGACCTGCCGCGGATGCCGCCTCTGACTTCTGCAGCTTTTTCTCAAAAGCCTCCTCTAAATCCAGCTTATCCTTCAGCTCCAGAATCAGCTTCTGGGCCGTCTTATTTCCGACCCCGGGTGCCCTGGCAATGGCCTTTGCATCATCCGAGAGCACCGCAAACCGAAGGTCATCCGCAGACAGTACGGATAAAATGCCAAGTCCCGCCTTCGGGCCGATCCCATTCACGCCCAGCAGCAGCTTATACATTTCCAGATCATCCTCCGTCAAAAATCCAAAAAGCTGCATAGCATCCTCCCGGACGCTTAAGTAGGTATGAATCTTGACCTCCTCACCTGCCGGAGGCATCGCCGCCGCATCCTTCGATGAGATAAAAATCTGATATCCCACATCATTTACATCCAGCACCAGACGGTTTTCCCCTACGGCCACCACCCGGCCTCTCAAAAAAGCAATCATAGTACAACCTTCCTGTTTTTATTTTTTCAGCCTTCTACGGATCCTGCCTCTTTCCTTCCGTTGAAAAGCACTTATTTTCGTTCCATTCCTTTTCGTTCAGGATAACCAGGTATCCTTCCCCGTTCTTCACATGCCAGTCATAATATTCTCTCCTGGGACGGGCATACCGCTCCATAATACTCATGATCGTCCCTCCGTGAACCACCAGATTCGCCGACGCATACTGATGCTCAAACAGCCACTGCACCGCCTGTTCAAAGGCCTGGCAGCACCGTCTGCGAAAACACTCCGGACTTTCCCCGCCCGGAAAAGGAAGCGTTCCATTGCTGTCGATCCACTGCTGATACGCAGGAAGATCTGACAGCTCCTGATAATTTTTATTCTCAAACAGTCCAAAATCGCATTCCCGCAAATCCGGCAGAATGAAACAGTCGGTCTCCGGCATATGCTCCGAAAACAACACTGCCTTTTGGGAATCCGCTTTTCCGTCAGAAATAATTTCCATGGTCTCCAGACAGCGCCGCATGGGACTGGCGATCCATATCCGGGGGATCGGATAGTTTTTCTTTCTCAGCTCCCTTACCCCTTCCGGACACAGCGGTTCATCCGTAACTCCTATATACCGGTTTTTCCGGTTTCCGGCCGTCTTTCCATGCCGAATCAGCATAATCTGCAAACGCTCCGTTTCTCTCATCTCCCTTTACCTGCCTGTCAGCGGCATTCCCAGGCCGCATACCACCCGGTATACCTGTTTTGCCTCTCCGGCCAGCCTGGTGCAGACCCTTCCGGCAGTTTCCCTCCAAAGCCTGTCTTTCGGATCCACCGGAACGATCCCGTATCCCAGCTCATTGGTAACGATCACCAGATCCGGATTCCGTTTTCTGATCTCCTCCGCGAATGCATCCGCATCCACGGCATTTTCCTGCTCCAGAAGCCGGCGGATATATTCATGGAAATGATGGATCCCCTTTGCCGAATAAAGCTCCTCCTGTCCGCAGGAGGCCCCGTCCGCAAAATCCGCCCGCTCATATCCGGTCAGTTCCAGCGCAAAGTCCAGTTTTCCCTGGTAAGCTCCTCCTATGATTAAAAGCATATTCCTCTCCTTAAATGCATCCTTGCATTACACCAAAATAATTCCCAGTGCCATGACCAGCTCTGCCGTCTGTACAAAACAGCCTGCCAGATCTCCGGTAATTCCGCCAAACTTGCTGTAAGACATATGGCGATACCAGAGAAAGGAAGCAAACGCCAGCACGGCAGCTACTCCGCCGCAGATCCGGTCTATCCAAAGCATACCTCCTACTGCTGCCAGGATATACCCTCCCATCACAATACCGACCCGCCGGTTCGCCGCCGCATCCGCAAAGGTATACAGAAGCCCTGAATTTTTCGCCTTTTTTAGGCTTACCAGTCCCAGGCCGGAAAAGGCTCTGCTTAACATAAAGCCCAGCGCCAGCACTTTCAGTTTTTCCTCTGTCATCTCAGAATAAACGCCAAAGGCCAGTACAAAATATGAGATTCCCATAATAATGGCAAAAGCCCCCGCATGGCTGTCCTTTAAAATCTCAAGCTTTTCCTCCTGGGATTTGTAAGAGCTAAGCGCATCCGCTGTATCCAAAAAGCCGTCCAGATGGATCCCGCCTGTTACAGCCACCGGAATCAGAATCAATACGGCTGTGCGGAACAAAACGCCAAAATCTGCCCAAAGCGCCAGCCGGAACCACCCATACATCAATCCCCCAATCACCAGACCGATCAGCGGGAAAAAGCACATGCAATACTTCATATTCTTTTTTGTCCAGGTGATCCTGGGCATGGGAATCTTGGAATACATGGAAAATGCCACCACAAATCCCTGTAAAATGTCCTTCATCATCAATAACCTCTTCTATACGGACTCACGCTCTGCTGCGGCCGTTCCGTTCTCCTCTTTGCCGCACTTGAGCGGCACCGGTATCCCGTACACCACCTCTGTCACCTCATCGGCCAGGGAGGCCATATATCGGTTGACCGTTCCCAATAGCTGCTGATATTTTACCGTCTCCGCATCATAAGTCAGCCCGTCTGAAAAAACTTCATTTGTAACCACAACGAGATTATCACATTTTCCCAGCAGTCTGTCAATTCCGATTTTTATTTCCTCTGCAGCCGACGCTTTTGCGCCATTCGGATCAAACATCTCATTTGCCGCCAGATTCGACATGCATTCCAGCAATACCGTTCTCTTCCCTTCCTTCCCGGTCATTTTCGGATCCGAAAGGTCCAGATCCTTTAGATTGAAATACCGCTCCACCGTCCGGAAGCCTTTTCCCTGCCGCATTTTTCTATGGCGGGCTACCCGCTTTTTGCTTTCCTCATCAAAGCACATCATCGTGGCAATATAAATGCGTTCTCCGTCGCCCAGCTCCAGAACACGCCTCTCTGCAAATTCGGATTTCCCGCTGCCGCTGCCTCCCGTTACTACAATAAACATAGCTCCTCTCCTGCCGCCTAATTTCTAAACCTTTATGCCTATTTCGCAGGCACCACAAAAAAGTAGAATACAATAAATGAGGCTGCTGCAAAATACAATCTCCGAAGTCAGAAACCTCCACAGCTTGATTTCACAGCAGCCCTATCCGCATCTTATATATCGTTTACCGCTCCGGTTCCGAATCCGTTTCGTCAAGGTATGCGGTATAATGCATATCCTCTGCCGTCAGGCCCTCCAGAACCTTCAGATATTCTGCTGCCTCCCTGGGCAGCCTTCCAGATCATGATCCAGATAATTTCCGCACTCAGGCTCCTTCGCACCCGGAATTTCTCCTTCGAAAGTACTCATAAAACGGAAGGATTCACGAATACAGTCCAAAACCTGCTGATTTGTCAGGCCTCTGGTAAGAAAATAAACACCGGTACGGCAGCCCATGGGTCCAATATAGATCACACCGTCCTTATACTCGCTGTTGCGGGCATAGGTGGCAAACAGATGCTCGATGGTGTGGCTTGCGCCGTTGGTCAGATAATCTCCATGATTCGGCTCTTTGATCCGGATATCCCAGGTCATGATGTCATCATCCTGTCTGGACAGATATACGCCCTTTTTCAATTTTGTGTGGTCAATGCAAAAACTTGGAATTCTCTGCATAATTTCTTTCTCCTTATATCATATGTTTCTTTCTGCCTGCCGGCCGTTTATTTAGTATTGCCACTTCTGGAAAAATACATGATCACCAAGCTGTTTATACGGAGAGGCCAAATTCAGTCGGGTGTATGCCGCCTTCGTCATAAAGAACAGATAGGATTTCAGGCTCAGGCTCTTTCCTTCCACCGTAACCGTATAATTGTTTGCCTTGTATTTGGTCATCACCTCCGCAGCCGCCTTTTTACAGCTTGCAGTAATAATGCTCTGATTCTTCAGCGCCTTGGTAAGCTGACCGTCAAACGTAGGTGAAAACTGTACGCTCTGATAAACCACTTCCTTTAATTTCGACGGGAAGCTGGAGCTGCGCATCCGGTTGGTAATCACCATGCCCACTGCCACCTGGCCGTAATAGGGCTGATTTCCCGCCTCACAGTAAATAATTGCGGCAAGCAGCGTCTCGTCCTTTACAACCGGATCCGTATAATAGGTACTCTGCACTGAAACACTGGGCCTTGCGGTTTCCGTTGTCTGTGTCTGGACGGTTCCTTTTCCATCGCTGTCAAAAATATACGTAACTCCGTTGACCGTTTTTGTCGTATTTTTAATCTTTTTCCCGGTGCTGGTATCGAAATAATAGGTAGCGCCTCCAATCTTCTGAAGCCCCTTTAAAGGATGTCCGTCCGCACCCACATACCGTTCGCCTACCCAGGCATTCTTTTCCACGTAACCGGAAGCATTAATATAGTAATTCTTTACCCAGATCTTGCTTCCCATGACTCCGTTGGAGCTAAAATAATATTTTTTCCCGTCAATGGTTACAAAAGCCGCCCGCAGCATTCTTCCGGTATTTTTATAAAAATAATAGGTCTTTCCCTTAATCGCAGCCTTGCCCTTCTGCATGACTCCGTTGCTGTTAAACCCATAATAATATGAGCCGATCTTTACAATACAGTTCCGGTAAATCTTTCCGTTTTTCGAGGCAAAATACTTTTTGCCGCCAGAAAGGAGCCACCTGGATTTTAAAAGCTTACCCTGAGAGGTTATGTAATATCTGCTGCTCCCTACCGTAAGCCAGCCCTTATAAAGCTTGCCGTTCAGCTTATAACAGTAGGTTTCTCCATTTATTGTCACAAATCCCAGCTTGCGGCTGGCAAACCACTGACTGGAAAGCTTTTTACCCGAACTGGAATAATAAACATAGCTTCCATTTGAAGTTCTCACCCAGGAAGCTTCCGCCTTTCCGGGCACCAGCATCACCATCAAAAAAAGCAGGAAAGCTGCCAAATATGTTTTCCGTTTCATAAAATCTCCCTCTGGGATCCGGCTTCGGACCCTTTACTCGTCTTAAAATGTTACATTTTTGTTACAATCTTTTAACATTATACGGCACTTTCCCGTATTTGTCAATCCACTTTCCATCCCGGAATCGGACTATGAGATAATTTTGTTCCGCGCGCGTAGCTGCGCATCACCGCACAAAGTGCTTTTTATGATGTAGGAAAGTGAGATCTTTCCTAATATCATAAAAAATACCCCGGCAGGCTGGCTCTTCCTGTCCGGGGCGTATCGTCACACCATTAAATAATAATACAGATCAGTCCTCCGTTGGATTCATTTACAATCCTTCTCATGGTATCCTGCAGCTTCTGCTGGCTCTCTTCTCCGATCATTGCCAATTTTCCCTGTATTCCGTCCATGACCAACTGCTCTACCGATTTTCCGAATATATTGGTTTTCCAGATCCCTGCTTCCTGATCCTTCGAATCCTTAATGTAATCGATCAAATCCTGCGCCTGGGTCTCACTGCCTACGATAGGGGCAATTTCTGTCTCAATATCTGCACGGATCAGATGGATGGAAGGACTGGACGCCCGGATTTTCACCCCATATTTACTGCCCTGTTTGATCAGTTCCGGTTCTTCCAGCGTAATCTCTTCCTGCTTTGGGGTTATGATTCCGTAACCCGACAGGCGAACAGAGCGAACTGCATCCTCCACGCTTTCATATTCCTTTCGGCTAACCGACAGATCCTTCAAAATGGAAATCAACTGATATTCCCCTTCTATGTGGATCCCGGTGATCTCACTAAGTATCCCGTAGTAATAGCTTTCATCCGGTTCCAGGGAAACCTCTGCCAGTCCCTGAGCCAGATTAATACGGTCCAGCTTGACCCTTTTGATAAACGGTTTATCCATTTGCAAAAGCTCCGGGGTGATATCCTTAATGGAATGTACTTTTTCCATCATCCGGTGTACTTCCCCCAAAAGCTCCTGCTTCATCCAATGGTCATTATTCAGCATTTCCAGCCATTTCGGTACGTAAAACTCCAGACGCACCACCGGAAATTCGTACAGCAGCTTTTCAAAGATCTGCAGTATATCCTCTTTCTTTAACTGCTCACAGTTTACCGCCATGCAGGAAGCCTGGTACATGGATTCAATATAAGCTACGGCCCTTGATGCCGGATCCCCGAAGGGCTTCTCTGAATTTACCAGAACCAGAAAAGGTTTTCCTATTTTTTTCAGCTCCAGAATCGCCTTTTTCTCAGCCTCCAGAAAATTTTCCCGGGGCAGCTCTCCAAAGCTTCCGTCCGTAGTAATCACAATGCCTACCGTAGCATGTTCCCGGATCACCTTATCTGTTCCGATCGCCGCCGCATCCGTAAACGGGATTTCCTTTTTCTCCCAGGGTGTTTTTACCATGCGGATCGCACCATTTTCCCCGGAATAGCCTTCTGCTCCGTCAATTACATACCCCACGCAATCCACCATCCGCAGGTTTACCTGTATTTCATCTCCAAGCCGTACAGAAGCTGCTTTCCGGGGCACAAACTTGGGCTCTACCGTAGTAATCGTCTTTCCGATGCCGCTGGTAGGAAGCTCATCTCTGGTCATTTCCTGCTCATGGCCTGACTGGCCGGGCAGCACCATCTGCTCCATAAATCTTCTGATAAATGTAGATTTCCCCGTCCGGACCGGTCCTACTACCCCTATGTAAATCTCTCCGCCGGTACGGGCTTGTATATCTTTGTATAACTGAAATTCCTGCATAAACATCCCTCTGCATTTCGGTTTCCGGTTATTACTATATTATATGCACCGTTTCCGTTCATAGAACAAAAGTGTGCTTCATTGTTCCGCGCCGATGTGCGGCTGCGAAGCAGCTCTCTTCTGCACATCGTGCGCATCACCGCACGAAATGCTTTTTATGATATAGGAAGGTGAAAACCTTCCTATATCATAAAAAACACAGAAAAGATACCTTGCGGTCAGTATCTGATCTGTGTTTTATCATCCCGGTTCTGCATTTGCGGAATACAGAACCGGAGGAGGTATGTTTTAGTGTTCGTATAGCCACGAGAGCACATCATTTCTTTTTTTGAAATACATTTGAACATGTATCGTTTTTCCGGTGCCGATTCGGATCGCCGAAAAAAAATATATCCGCTTACCCTAAGCAGACATCACCAGAACAGATATGCCAGTTACTGTTCTGTCAGATGTTAAGCTTTGCTCGGAAGCTCATCTCTTATACTAAGCAGGTTTCCTGGCTCGCAAATCATCGCTTGGCTTCCCCTTCTCACAAATATCGGGTATGCAATGGGATCATGAAGCTTCGCTCCTTGCTTACAGTGGCCGGACCGCTCAGGTATCACACCTGATTCCCTCTCACCGAAACATCGGTTCACTTAATACGGCATATTCACACTGTCTATATTCTAGCAAACATCTCCGGATATGTCAAATCTTTTTTCGCTCCAGGGTACCATCTGAAAATCTGCCTCAAATCACAGCAAAGCCCGGTTAAAAATCCGGCTCAGATCAGCTTCCCCTCCAGCGCCAGTCTCATCTTACGAATATACTCCGGCGTGGTTCCGCAGCAGCCCCCTACGATGGAAGCGCCTGCTGCCACCAGCGTCCTCATATGCTTTGCAAATTCCTCCGGCCCCATACTATAGACCGCATTGCCATGATCATCAATATATGGAAGGCCCGCATTAGGCTTTGCGATCACAGGAACCTCTGCAGCCCTCTTCATATTCGAAATGATATTCTCCAACTGATCCGGACCCACAGAGCAATTTACCCCTACTGCGCTGGCTCCCATGGCGCCCAGAGTCTCCACTGCCTCTACTGCATTGCCGCCATACAAGGCATTACCGTCCGCCTCCAGCGTCAGAGTGCAGATTACCGGCAGATCACAGACTGACTGAGCCGCATCCAGAGCAACCATCGTCTCCTCCACGGAAAGCATCGTCTCCGCAGCAATAAAATCCACGCCTGCAGCAGCCAAAAGGGCAATCTGTTCCCGGTAAATTTCGAATACCTCATCTACCGTGGCCATGCCGCCCTGGGAGACCAGAATTTTTCCGGTAGGAGAAATATCTCCGCCGATCAGCACCTTTCCTCCCACGGCACGCTGAGACAGATCCACCAGCCGCTGATTCAACTCCTCCACCTGTCCTTCCAATCCCTGAGCAGAAAGCGACGCGCGATTTGCACCAAAGGTAGGGGCATATACTGCCATAGAACCGGCATCTGCATACGCCTTCTGAAGATCCATCATCACCTGCTCATGTTCCAGGATCCACTGCTCGGTGCAGATTCCTCTTGGCATACCCGCCAGGTAAAGATTGGAGCCGGTAGCTCCGTCCAAATAAACGATCCCCTGATTCGTCAAAGCAGCAAATTCTTCTCTTGTCATATCTTAATCTCCTTGCCATATTGATTCTCTTCATAAAAAATGCCTTCGGCATCTCAACTCCCTTGCCCCTCATTCTTGAGGGGAGAAGGCATTTTTTGCGCCGGATGCAGATTGCGCAGCAATAAATTCCCTTATGCATCCGTGCGCATCAACGCACGAAGCATGTCCATGAACCCAAAATCGAATTTAACAATTAGGCTTCTATATTATCCAGCAATTTCTGAACGTTCTCTCTATATGCCTGATTATAATCCAGCCACATTTCCGTGTGTTCACTATCCGGTACTGTCCAAATCATTTTCATTTCTTCCTTTTGTATAGCATCATATATCTCTTGCCCCATAAACTGCGGCGTTAAAGTATCTGCTTCACTATTTATTACCAATACTGGAATCTGGATATCTGTAATTGCATCACATACATTTGCATCCTCATAACAAAATCCTAATTTCATTTTATTGATGACATTCCCGCAAAATGTCATATAGGATATTGGCAATCCAATATCCATCTTTCTCATTTCTTCTTCTACCATCCACTTCATATCACTAACAGGACAATCCAGAATCAGAAAATCTACCTTGTTTTCAACATCCTTATTTCCCATTGCCAAGCCGGCTGTCGCTCCGCCGAAGGAAGTCCCCCACACACCTATCACATGCTTTGGCGCATGGCGATAGACATAATCAATATAATCTATCAAATCATACTTTTCCCAATATCCAAATGTAGTATATTGGGCAGTGTTCTCGTTGCTGCTTCTTTGGTCATAAGTCAAAACATTATATCCCTTCTGCAAAAACATTTCTGCCAGAGGATAATTGGTATAACGGTTTCCTCCAAGACCATGCACCAGAATAACGGTTGGATTATCCTTACTTCCTTCCTTTCCGGGTGCATATATATAATCCGCCGGTATCATATGACTATCAAAGGTTGAAGTAATTTCTATTTTTTCAATGGAGTATGTACTGCAGAAAACATCATAATCCATATTGTATCTTTCCCAGAAACTATCTTTTACTTTTGATGTTTCATCACAGGTAACTAATTGAGTAGACCCCTTAAAAACCTGCGTTCCTATAAAAAATGACATTCCCAAAAACAATAATAAAGCAATTATGAAAAGAATCAATAAAATTTTGGTACGCTTCTTCATCTTTTAAAGCCCTTCCTGCGGTGATGCGCATTAATATTACCGCTCAGATTATGATTTATCTTAGAATACCATACCCTTCCTGCGATTACAATAAAAGAAATAACACGCCCCGGCATACGATTCACTTCAAGAAACAAGGAATCTATGCCAGGGCGTCCTATTAATTCTCCAACTGTCCAAAATTTTTCAAATACAATAATTTTTCGATAATAAGCTGTGTTTTCCACCAGTTTTTCGCAATCTCATACTCTTTGTATTCTGTACACCAAATCCAGGGAACCGTAAAGGCTCCGTCCTCCAACTGCTGTTCCCTTATCCGTTGACATTCTTTGTCAATCAGCGCCTCATTTCCCTTATACAAAAAGCTTTGAGGGGACTTTATAAATGTGGACGGCGTTGCAACATATTCTTTCCCCCATTTTTCCAAATCCTTACAAAGACTGCCATCCACCATCTGCCTGATTTTTTCCCGAAACGTATCCAGATCAAATAACCTCGATTCTCCCGCCTGCATACAATACTCATACAGTCTGATATAACATGAGACGATATGCATTTCTGTTACCGGAAAATTCTCTATCATATAATTGTAGGAACGAACAGCCAAATCACAGCCCTTTTGATATAAAGTACTGTCTTTGTCTGCATATGCAAGAATAAAACCTGCTAATGCGGCATTCGGATTTGGATTAAATTCTTTTGGCGCTCCCGTATGCTCCCACCAGATTGCGTGAGGATAATCATTATTCGTTGGCATCGTATACGTCCATTGCCGGGTATCCCGGTCAAAACCGCTCTCACTGTCCAAATAAGATAGTATCCCTTTTACCAGAGGATGAGCCGCATCTGTAAAGCCAATATTAGCCAGAACCTCCGTAGCCTTCCAGACCCCCATGGGGATCGAGTTCGGATTCCACATATCAGCCTCAAGTGCATTTCCAAATCCGCCATCCGAATTTTGATAAAATGCCAGCATCTCCAGTACATCCTCTTTGCTTCCGCCTTCAAAAAAATATCTCCACAATGAAAGGTCCAGCGGCCGTGCATTTCTATAGACAAATCCCTTCGCTTTTGTAAATAACATTATCTTTTCCCCCAATTCTTTAATAATGGGTATAGTTTACTTTATATTCAAATTCTTGTCTTGTAAAAAATCGACATGCGCATATTTTATCGCATCGCCAAGCGGCAAACCATGAAATTTTTTAAAATCATGAAGCAGATGCGCCTGATCGGTATAGCCGTATTGAAATACCGCATCCTGTATATTAAATTGGGGGTTGAAGCAGATCTCCTGCCACAGATATTGATACCTTATCAGCGATGCGGCTTTTTTCGGAGTGACGCCCATATTTTCGTCAAAAACTCTTTCCATCTGCCTGCTGCTGATATTCAATTCTTTTGCTAATTCCAGTGTTTTCAGATTTCCCCGGTGCTCCATCATC
>JAUNON010000010.1:0-36239 GCA_030537145.1 Lachnospiraceae bacterium
AAGCTGCTCCGCTGTGCGCTGTCCGATATGGATATTGAACTTTCTGCGTATCATGGTGCTGATATCCTCGTCCAGCTTTTTTCCTCCAATCTTCAGAGTCTGGCCGAGAATCACAGTGCCCCCGGAAATAACGGATATTTCCGTGGTATCTGCTCCGATATTTACGACCATATGTCCCTGGGAAGAAAGAACCGGAAGTCCGATGCTGACCGCATCTGCGATTCCCTTATCCACCAGCCGCACCTTGCTGGCATTGATATGCCCGCTGAGCACATTAAAAAATGCCCGCTGCTCTACTGGCGTCACGTTAGTGGGAACCGCCAGACAGATGCCGGAGCGCGACTGGGTAAAAGAAGTGAATTTTTTCAGCGTATAGGAAAGAACCAGTTCCATATTTGTGGCACTGGCTATCACACCGTTTATCATGGGGCAGGAAACCTCCACGTTTAACGGATTTTTTTCATACATCTCATAGGCGGCATCTCCGATGGCCAGAACCTGGCTTTGATTTCGGATCGCAATCATATTTTTGCTGTTCATGAATTTTTTGCCGCTTTTATCACGAAGCTTAATCGTATCTGTACCTAAATCTACCCCGCATATATTCTGAAATAACATAAATCTTTCCCCTTACTGCGTTACTGCACACTCCGTTCCCGGCATTCCGGCCAGCGGCCGTCAAAGAAGCTGCTCCAAACGGAAGCTGACTGCTTTGCGGTCTCCGATAATGATATGGTCCAGCAATTCAATTCCCAATAATTCGCCGGATTCTTTTACCCGCTGCGTAAGCAGGCAGTCCTCCCGGCTTGGCGTTGGATTGCCGCTGGGATGATTGTGGAGAAGGATAAACGAAACTGCATGATAGCGGAGCGCACACAAAAATATTTCTCTGGGAGAAATCAGGGTGGCATTTACCGTACCCTTGGAAATCAGTTCCTCTCCCAGCAAGCGTCCTTTGCTGTTTAACAGCAGCAACATCAGCTTTTCCTGCTCCTCATGCCGGAAATCTTCCATATAATAATCTGCTACAGTCTCCGGATCTGTGAAGGACAGTGAACTCCCCGCCTGTTTCTTCGCAATTCTTCTGGACAGCTCGGCTATGCATTTTAGCTGAACCGCCTTTACCCTTCCAATGCCCCTGACCTTCACCAGGTCGGTCAGCGACAAATGGTAAATACCCAGCAATCCCTCTTCTGTAGATAATGACAATACTCTTTTGGATAATGCCAGCGCAGGTTCCCCTCTTGAACCCGTCCGCAAAATCACTGACAGAAGCTCAGCATCTGTCAGGCTGCCGGCACCAAAATGCCAGCATTTTTCGTAAGGCCGCTCCTCCTGCGGGAGACACTTCATCGTAGGGCTGCTTTTGCCTGTCCTCAAATGATTTTACCTTAACGCTCTTTCCCGTAATTTAACCTCTATTATTTCATCATTTCTCCAGAAAGTCAATGCTAAATTTAGAGGCAATAGCTTCCGCCACCCGTATCCCATCCATAGCGGCGGAGGTGATCCCTCCGGCATATCCTGCCCCTTCTCCGCAGGGATAGATGCCCGGATAGCTGGACTCATATCCGGCATCCCGGCTGATCCGCACCGGTGAAGAGGTTCGGCTTTCTACGCCGGAAATTAAGGTATCCGGATCGGAAAATCCTTTTATCTGCCGTTCAAAGGCAGTGATTCCCTCTTCAATGGCGCTGCCGATGCGTTCCGGAAAAATTTGCCGGACATTGGCAGGAGAAAAGCAGCCCTTCATTCGGGGCGTAACCTTCCCAAACTCCCGGGTGGGAAGATTTGCCTGAAAATCCGCAAAACGCTGCACCGGTATCCTTCCCTGCCCGGCCTCATACGCATTCCGCTCCAATTTTCTTTGAAATTCCAGACCGTCCAGAGGGCCACAGCCGCCGAAATCCTCCGGAGAGACCGTCACTACAATGGCGCTGTTGGCATTTTCACCCGCCCGGTCATGGTAGCTCATGCCGTTTACCGCCAGCATCCCCGGTTCGGAGGAAGCATTTACCACATACCCTCCGGGACACATACAGAAGGAATAAACCCCTCTCCCGTCCGCCAGCTTATGCGTCACCTTATAGGGCGCAGCCTCCAATTCATAAGGACAGTTTTCTCCATACTGGCTGTCATTGATAAGCTGCTGGGGATGCTCTACCCTCACGCCCACCGCAAAGGACTTTGCCCGCAAATCAAACTGATGGTCCGCCAGCATCCGGAAGGTGTCACGGGCGCTGTGCCCAATGGCCAGCACCAGCACGGAGGTATTCAAAAACCAGGCGCTGCAATCTCCGAAGCCGTCTTTTGGGTCATCACAGGCGGTATCTTGCAAGGACAGCCGGTAGATTCCGTTTCCCAATGCGCAAAAATCATCCAGTCTGGTATGAAAAAAGACCTGTCCGCCCAGCGAAAGAATTTCATTGCGCAGATTCTGAACCACCCCGGCCAGCACATCGGTGCCGATGTGGGGCTTATTGGAAAAAAGAATTTCCGCATCGGCCCCTGCCTGAACAAAATTCTGTAAAACAAACCGTATTCTTCCCTCCGGATCCTTTACCAGAGTATTTAATTTTCCATCGGAGAAGGTACCGGCTCCCCCTTCCCCGAACTGCACGTTGGAATCCGGATTCAATTTTCCGGTTTTCCAGAACTGCTCTACGCTCTTCTGCCGCTTTGGCACGGACTGCCCCCGCTCCAGCAAAATCGGCCGGTAGCCGGCTCTGGCCAGCATCAGTCCGCAGAACAGGCCGGCAGGGCCCGTCCCCACGATGACCGGAGGCAGGGAAAGCGGCTCGGTGCCAGAGGCAGGGAAGCGGTACTTTGCAGGCTGAATCAGAGAAACATTTTTATTGCCCGCCCGCTTCAAAAGCTGTTTTTCTGTTTTCTCTCCCCGGCAGTCCACGTCCACAGTATAAACGTAAAAAATTTCCGGCCGTTTTCTGGCATCAATGGAACGGCGGATGATCTCATAGGAAAAGGGCTGGTTTTGCGCCAGCCGCAGGCTTTTCCTGATTGCGCCAACCAGCTCCTCCTGCGAATGATCCGGAGAAAGCTTTAACTGTTGAATACGAAGCATGAAAAATCCTTTCTGTGGTATATTTTATCTTAAAAGCCGGCGGCATGATGTCCCGCCGTAAATCCGCTGGACCAGGCCCACTGCAGATTGTAGCCTCCGCAGGGTCCGTCCACGTCCAGGATTTCTCCCGCAAAATATAACCCGGAGGCCTTCCTGGATTCCAGTGTCACCGGATCGATCTCTGATAAAGGAATCCCTCCCGCACAGACCTGGCTTTGGGAAAAGGGACGGGAGCCGGTTACCGGAAGCGGGAAGCCCTTTATCATCTGCACAAATTGAAGCTTCTGTTTTTGTGTAAGCCCTGCCGCCGCACTTCCCGGCCTGAGCTTTAAATGATCCAAAAGCGCTGTCAAAAGCTTTTTCGGCAAAAGTCCGGCAAATGCCGATGAGACGGAAACATCTGTCTGCTCATACCGTTTGACGGTCTGATCAATCAGACGCTCCAATTCTCCGGGGGGTATTTCCGGCAGAAAATCCAGCACAGCAAAAACCTTTTTCCCGCTATGAAGCGCCAGGGCGGCATAGCGGCTTACCTGAAACACCACAATGCCGGAAATGCCGTTTTCCGTAAACTGCAGCTCCCCGGTATCCTCTGCCAGAGGCTTCCGTTCAGATCTTCCGTTCAAAGCCTCCTCCTGCAAATAGAATTTCTGTTCCCCGTCCGGGCCGTCAAAAAGCATGACCTTTGCCGGACAGCGTACTCCCCCGCAGGCTGCCAGAAATTTCCGTTTTTCCGTAGTCAAAGCGGTCAGGGCTGGAAGCACCGGAGCAACGGTATGTCCTGCCTGCTTTGCCAGCACATACCCGCTGCCGTCTGATCCGGTGGTCTCCATTGCCCGGGAACCGCAGCAGAGAATCAGGCAGTCACAGCGGTAGCTCCAGGTTTCTGTCTGTACGACCCACCGATCCGCTGCGCCCTCTTCCTGTTTTTCTATTTTTCTGATTTTTTCAGATAGCTTTACTTTAACCTTCAGCCTTCTCATTTCCGCCAGCAGCAATTCCAGCACGCTGCCGGCCTGCCCGGTATAGGGATACACATACCCGTTTTTCTCCGTGGTCAGCAGCCCCAGAGAATGAAAAAAATCCAGGGTATCGGCCACAGAAAACTGCTGCAGGATCTCATTCAAGCTCCCGTTTTCTGCGCTGGTCCGGTATTTTTCCGGCAGCTTCGGATCCAGGTTGGTCAGGTTGCAGCGGCCGTTTCCCGTCAGAAGCAGCTTTTTCCCTGGCTTTTCCATTCCCTCCAGAACCGTCACTGCGGCGCCTCCCCGGGCAGCGGCGATGGCTGCCATCATGCCGGCAGCTCCGCAGCCTGCCACAAGAACCCGGCGGCTCATGGCAGCTTCACCAGTTTTTTCTCATACAGCTTCTGTAAGGACATCAAAATCCCCAGCTTTGCGTGCTCCCAGGTCAGTCCCCCCTGGAAATAAACGGCATAGGGGGGCTTGATGGGGCCGTCGGCACTTAGTTCAATGGAGGAGCCCTGTACAAAAGCTCCTGCTGCCATAATCACATCGCTGTCATAGCCGGGCATTGCCCAGGGCTCCGGGGTCACATAGCTGTCCACAGGAGCCGCCGCCTGGATGCCTTTGCAAAACTCGATGACCCCCTCTGGAAAACCAAATTCCACTGCCTGAATAATATCATGACGGCTTTCCGTGCTGTTGGGAACCACCGAAAAGCCCAGAGCTTCATAAATATTGGCAGCGAAGATCGCTCCCTTCAGCGCCCCTGCAGTCACCGTCGGCGCCAGAAAGAGCCCCTGATAAAAGGAACGCATCACATTCAGGGAAGCGCCCACCTCCCGGCCAAGTCCCGGAGAGGTCAGACGGAAGGCAGCATTTTCCACGCATTTTTCTGTACCGGCAATGTAGCCGCCGATCGGCGCAAGACCGCCGCCGGGGTTCTTAATCAGAGAGCCTACCACCATATCCGCCCCCACATCGGAGGGCTCGATCCGTTCAACGAATTCTCCATAGCAGTTATCCACCATGCAGATAATATCCGGATTGATCTGCTTTACAAAGGCAATGGCCTCCCCGATAGCCTGTACGGAAAGAGTCGGACGGGGAAGATAGCCTTTGGAACGCTGAATTTCCACCAGCTTTGTTTTGGGGCCGATGGCATTTCGGATCCCTGCGAAATCAAAGCTTCCGTCCTTTCGCAGCTCCACCTGTTTGTACGTAACACCGTATTCTGCCAGAGAGCCGTTGGAGGGACGAATCCCGATGACCTCCTCCAGCGTATCATAGGGCTTTCCGCTGATAGAAATCATCTCATCTCCCGGACGCAGGTTGCCGGAAAGAGCAATGGCCAGCGCATGTGTGCCGCAGGTAATCTGGGGCCGCACCAGCGCTGCCTGCGTATGGAAGGTATCTGCGTAGACCTTTTCCAGGCCGTCCCGGCCCAGATCATTATAGCCATAACCGCTGCTGGGATTGAAATGCTCTGCACTGATCCGGTTTTTCTGCATGGCATGAATTACCTTCATCTGGTTATATTCCGCAGTCTCATCGATTCTGGCAAAGCGTTCCCTTAATTTGCTTTCTGTCTGTTTCCCATAGGCATAGATTTCCGGAGCGATTCCCATCAATCCGTACATTGCTTCCATGCCGGTTTCTTCTGCCTTTTCGCTCTCCCGGTAATTTTCCGTTTCTATTATCATTTTTCTTATCCTTCTTCCCTCATCGAAATAATCTTCCGCTGCTGCAAAATCTGCAGCATCCGGTCCAAAATGGCGATATCCCCGGCACCGTACTGCTCCCGGGAAAGCCATATCACGTCCCGTTCCCGGCGAAACCAGGTAAGCTGCCGCTTTGCAAAATGTCTGGTATCCCGCTTGATGATCCTAACTGCCTCCTCCAGAGAATACGCTCCCTCCAGGTAATCCAGAATTTCCTTGTACCCTAATCCCTGCATGGAAACCATATCCCTGGTATACCCCTTTTCCCGAAGCCGCAGGACCTCCTCCACCAGACCGTCCTCCAGCATCTGATCGACCCGTCGGTCAATCCGTTTATAAAGCACCGGCCGCTCATCCGTCAGGACAAAATAGGCGGAATTGTAGGGGGAGGATTTTTGGTGCTCCTGCTCATTATGTTCCGAAATAGGCGTTCCCGTCAGATGATAAAATTCCAGAGCCCGGATGACCCGCTTTCTGTTATTGGCATGAATTTGCTCCGCTGATTTCGGATCCACGGCAGCAAGACGGCGGTGAAGCGCTTCCGCCCCCTCCCTGCGGGCTGTTTCCTCCAGCGATTTCCGGTATTCCGTATTTTCTTCATTTTCCGTAAAATCAATATCATAGAGAACCGCCTGGATATAAAATCCGGTTCCCCCGGTAAGGATGGGAATCTTTCCCTTCTGCCAGATCTTTTCCATGTATTTCTTTGCCAGCTCCTGAAACTTTACCACATGGAAAGGCTCGTCCGGCTCCAGCTCATCGATCAGATAATGGGGAACGCCCTGCATTTCCTCCGGCCTGATCTTAGCCGACCCAATATCCATGCCCCGGTATACCTGCATGGAATCAGCGGATATGATCTCTCCGCCGATCAGCTTTGCAAGCCGGACGGACAGGGCGGTCTTACCTGCAGCCGTAGGCCCGGTGAGTATTACAAGGGGGTTTGCCATGGCGGTTCCTCCTTTCTCTTAAACAATCCGTTTGAATTTTTTCTCCAGCTCATATTTTGACATGGAGATGATCGTTGGGCGCCCGTGCGGGCAATTATAGGGATTTTCCAGGCTTAACAGCTCCTGGATCAGCGCATTCGCCTCAGAGACGGACAGGCGGTTATTTCCCTTCACGGCGCTTTTGCAGGCCATCGTAGCCAGCTTTTCATTTAAAAGCTCCGCCGAAGGCTGCCCTGTCGTATCGGAGAGGCCATCCAGCATCTCAAGAAACAACTCTCTGTCGGCAATGCCGAAGAAATTTCCCGGCACGCCGCAGACGGCGTACTCTCTCCCGCCGAAGGGCTCAATCTCAAATCCCACCTGCTGAAAATAGTGCTGATATTTTTTCAGTAAATTTTCCTCCTGCAGCGAAAGAGAAAGAATCAGCGGCGGGCTCAGCCTCTGGGTGGTAAATTCTTTGGTTTTCAGGCCTTCGGTCAGCCGCTCGTACATCACCTTTTCATGAGCTGCATGCTGGTCAATGATGTAGAGGTGATCCCGAAACTGAACGATCCAGTAGGTGTCAAATACCTGCCCGATCAGCTTATGCTCCGGGACATTGGCCCTGGAAAGTAATTTTTCATCAAATAACTCCATCTGCTGAAAACGGGAAGAAGGCTCCGAAGGCGGGGCCGCTTCCCCGGCGGATGTATTACCGTAGGCTTCCTTCTCCTCCTGAAGCTTTTTCCGGCGGTTCTTCTCAAAGGGCTCCGGATAAGAGGGACGTGTGTGTTTTTCCGGCAGTCTGCTGAATTTCTCCAAAAGCTCATTATATTTCTCCGAAAGCGCCGGCTTTTCCTGGTCCGTCTGGACATCCTTCTGCAGTACTTGGGCATCTGCCGCTTCCGTTTCCTTATTGGGAATGGCCGCCTTGGACTCCTGGATTTTCACATTTTCCTCCAGAGACACGTTGGGAATCAGCTCACGGTGGCTTAACGCAGTTTTAATCAGCTCGCAGACCATCTGGTAAATCCCCGCATTGTCCGCAAACCGCAGCTCCATTTTCGTAGGATGCACATTGATATCCAGCATAGAGCCGTCCATGGCAAAGCGCAGTACGGTGAAAGGATACCGGTGCTGCATCAGAAAGTTTTTATAGCCCTCCTCAATAGCCTTTGCAATCACGCTGCTTTTCACATAACGGCCGTTTACAAAATAATTTTCAAAGTTCCGGTTGCCCCGGGAAATCACAGGCTTTCCGATAAAGCCCGTAATCCGTACTCCGTTTTGCTCTGTGTCTATGGGCACAAGATTGGAGGCAATGTCTCTGCCGTAAATGCTGTAAATCATGTCTTTCAGATTATTATTCCCGGAAGTATGAAGCTTTGTCTGTCCGTTGCTGATAAATTTGACAGAAATCTCCGGGTGGGAAAGCGCCAGATGCTCCAGAAGATCACTGATATAGCCGGCTTCTGTGGCGGCTGTCTTTAAAAACTTTTTCCGGGCAGGCGTATTATAGAAAATATTCCGCACCAGAAAGGTGCTGCCCTCCGGCGCACCGATTTCCTCCATTCCCTTTTCCTTTCCGCCTTCGATCAGATAGCGGCAGCCCGTCAGACTTCCTGCTGTTTTTGTAATCAGCTCCACCTGGCAGACTGCGGCAATACTGGATAAGGCCTCGCCCCGGAAACCCAGGGAATGAATACTCAGCAGATCCTCTACTCCTTTGATCTTACTGGTGGCGTGGCGTAAAAATGCAATGGGAATCTCCTCCTTTGGAATCCCCTCCCCATTATCCGTAATCCGGATGAAGGAAATGCCGCCATCCCGGATTTCCACCGTCACAGCATTTGCCCCCGCATCAATGGCATTTTCCACCAGCTCTTTTACGATGGAGGCGGGACGCTCGATCACTTCTCCTGCCGCTATTTTATCTATGGTATCCTGTGTCAGTAAACGAATCTGTTCCATATCCTTATCCTCTGTTTTTGCAGCCGTTTCCGGCTTTTCGATCCTTCCCTTCAGGATGCGTCAGAAAGCTGCCCGCTCCGGAAACGTTTTGCCGGCTTTACCAGCGGTTCTTAAGTCTATTCTGAAGCCGGTAAATCGTATTCAGCGCATCAATGGGCGTCAGATTTCCCACATCGATCTCCAGCAGCTCCTTCAAAACGTCCTCATCCTTTACCGTATCCAAAAGGGACATCTGATCCAGATCCACCTGATCGTATTTTTTTGTTTTTGGTTTTTTTCCGTTTTCCGCAGAGATTTCCTGCACCTTTTCAGTAATGTCTGCGTTTGTCAGCTCCTCCACCAGCTCCTTGGCCCGGGTGATCACCGTATCCGGCACACCTGCCAGCTTGGCCACCTGAATGCCGTAGCTTTTATCTGCGCCGCCTTTTACAATTTTCCGCAGGAATACGATATCGTCTCCCTTTTCCTTTACGGCAATGCAGTAATTATTTACGCTGGAAAGCTTTCCCTCCAGTTCCGTCAGTTCGTGATAATGGGTGGCAAACAGGGTCTTTGCACCCAGCAGCCTGGGATTGCTGATATGCTCCACCACAGCCCAGGCAATGCTGAGCCCGTCAAAGGTACTGGTTCCCCTGCCGATTTCGTCCAGAATCAGAAGGCTGTCTTTCGTTGCATTCCGCAAAATATTGGCCACCTCTGTCATCTCAACCATGAAGGTACTCTGGCCGCTGGCCAGATCATCGGAGGCCCCCACACGGGTAAAGATCCGGTCCACCAGGCCGATCTTCGCACTGTCCGCCGGGACAAAGCTTCCGATCTGCGCCATCAGCACGATCAATGCTGACTGCCTCATGTAGGTGGATTTTCCTGCCATGTTTGGGCCGGTAATAATGGAGATCCGATTTTTATGGCTATCCAGAAAGGTATCATTCGGGATGAACAGATCATTGCTGATCATCCGTTCCACCACCGGATGCCGTCCTTTTTTAATATCGATAATTCCCTTCGTATTGATGGAAGGCCGCACATAGCCGTTGCGCTCCGCCACGTAAGCCAGGGAAGCAAAGACATCGATTCCGGCCAATGCACGGGCTGTTTTCTGTATCCTGACAATGTGGTCTGCGATCTGGTCCCGAATCTGGCAAAACAGGTTATATTCCAGGGAATACAGCTTATCCTCCGCCCCCAGAATGATATCCTCCAGCTCCTTCAGCTCCGGTGTAATATACCGCTCGGCATTGGTCAGCGTCTGCTTTCGCGTAAAGTAATCCGGCACCATGTCCTTATAGGCATTTGTTACCTCCAGATAATAGCCGAATACCTTATTATATTTTATTTTCAGATTTTTGATTCCGGTTTTTTCCCGTTCCTTCGCTTCCAGGTCCGCCAGCCAGATTTTCCCGTCAGTTTTGGCCTTGCGCAGTCGGTCCACCTCCTCATGGAAGCCCTCCTTAATGAAGTTTCCTTCCCTTATGGTGATGGGCGGCTCCTCCATAATGGAAGCATCAATCAGCCCGCAGATATCGGAAAGCTCATCCAGGTCATCATGAAGCCGGACAAGAAGCGGGGCCTGCAGTCCTCCCAGGATATATTTGATGGGAGGAATCATTTTCAGAGAGGATTTAAAGGCAATCATATCCCTGGGATTGGCTGATTTATAGCTGATACGGCTGATCAAACGTTCCAGGTCGTAAATGGGATTCAGATATTCCCGCAGCTCCTCCCGGACAATGGCATTCTGATTTAATTCTTCAATGGCGGAAAGCCTGTTTTCAATCTCCTCCTGCTCGATTAGCGGCTGCTCGATAAAGCTGCGCAGCATACGGGCGCCCATAGCGGTTCTGGTCTTATCCAGCACCCAAAGAAGGGACCCCCGCTTCTGCTTCTCCCGCAGAGTTTCGCAAAGCTCCAGATTCCGTCTCGTGGAGCTGTCCAGAATCATATATTTTCCGGTGGTATAAGGGGTAATATCCGTCAGGTTGGAAAGATCCGTCTTTTGCGTCTCTTTCAAATACTGGAGCAGAGCTCCCGCCGCAATCAGCCCGCAGCCGTAATCCTCCAGACCCAGCCCGCTTAAGGCGGAAACCTTAAAATGCTCCTTCAGAGTCTTACGGCACAGGTCATCATCAAAATACCAGTCCTCCAGCGTAAACACGGAAATACCCAGCCGTCCCCGGATATCCTCCAGATCCACTCCGCAGACCTGAAAGGACTGGTTGCAGATAATCTCTGCCGGTGCGTAGCGGGTCACTTCATCCAGCAATTTCCGCTCGCTTTCTACCTCTGTCACAAAATAGGCTCCGGTGGTAATATCCGCCACGGAAATTCCAAAGCGGTCGCTGGTGCATACGATGCTCATCAGGTAATTGTTTTTCGAAGCGTCCAGCGCCTGGGTATCCAGATTGGTGCCCGGCGTAACAATGCGGACCACTTCCCGTTTTACCAGTCCCTTGGCCTGCTTCGGATCCTCCACCTGCTCACAAATGGCTACTTTATAGCCCTTCGAAACCAGCTTATTCAGATAATTATCCACGGCATGATAAGGGACTCCGCACATGGGAGCCCGCTCATCCAGACCACAGTCCTTACCCGTCAGGGTAATCTCCAATTCCCTTGACGCAGTGATGGCATCATCAAAAAACATTTCGTAGAAATCGCCCAGCCGGTAAAACAGGATACAATCCGGATACTGCTCCTTTGTTTCTACGTATTTCTGCATCATTGGTGTTAATTCTGCCACTTTTTCTCCTCAGCCTTTCTATCTGACCGCTTCTCCGATATAATAGAAGCCTTTGCAGTCGGTCAGGTGCACATTTATCAGCTTTCCGATCATGGAAGCATCTCCCGGGAAATGAACCACCAGATTGTTATCCAGCCTTCCGGTAACGAGCGTCTCGTCCTGCTCGTTGATATGCTCCACCAGTACCGGAAGGGTCTGCCCCTGAAGCCGGGAGGAACGCTCCCGGCCGATTTCCTGAACCAGCGTCAGCAATCGGTCAAAACGGTCTTTGATCACATCCTCCGGCACCTGATTTTCCATTACAGCGGCCGGAGTCCCTGTTCTTTTGGAATAAATGAAGGTAAAGGCGCTGTCATACGCTACCTTTTTCACCACATCCAGCGTCTCCTGAAAATCCTCTTCCGTCTCTCCCGGGAAGCCCACGATAATATCGGTGGTCAGGGAAAGATCCGGAATCTCCCGGCGCAGCTTCCCGGTCAGCTCCAGATACTGTTCCTTTGTATATTTCCGGTTCATGATTTTCAGCAGACGGCTGCTGCCGGACTGGAGCGGAAGATGCAGGTGATGACAGATCTTTTTAGAGTGCTTCATCACGTCAATCAGCTCATCCGACAGGTCTTTGGGATGAGAGGTCATAAAACGGATCCGCTCCAGGCCCTGGATTTTTTCTATCTCCTGCAGAAGCTGTGCAAAGCTTACCCGCTCCTCCAGATTCTTTCCGTAGGAATTTACATTCTGGCCCAGCAGCATTACCTCCACGACCCCGTCTTTTACCAGGCCCTCGATTTCCCGTATAATATCAATGGGGCGGCGGCTGCGTTCCCGTCCCCTTACGTAGGGAACAATACAGTAGCTGCAGAAATTATTGCAGCCAAACATAATATTGACGCCGGATTTAAAGGAATAGGTGCGCCTGGCCGGAAGATCCTCCACGATTTTGTCCGTATCCTTCCAGATATCAATGATCATCCTGTCATTTTGGAGGGCGGATACCAGAAGCTCCGCAAATTTATAAATATTGTGGGTTCCGAAAATCAGATCCACAAACCGGTAGCTTTTTTGGATCTTGTCCACCACCTCCGCTTCCTGCATCATACAGCCGCATAATGCAATCATCATGTGGGGATTCTGCTTTTTCAGGCCGCCCAGATAGCCCAGACGCCCATAAACCTTCAAATTTGCGTTTTCCCGCACGGTACAGGTATTATAAAGGATAAAATCGGCATTCTCTTCCTCCGTCAAAACATAGCCTGCGGCTTCCAGAATACCCCGCAGCTTCTCGGAATCCCGCTCATTCATCTGGCAGCCGAAGGTTTTGACCCTGGCAGTCAGAGGCCGTCCCAGCTCCTGACTTTTTTCCTTTATCAGCTCTGCGGCCTTTTTCATAAACCAGCGCTGACGCTCCGGCTCCTGCGGCGGCGCCGGATCTGTAAGGTCAATCGCTTCAAGCTGTGCCTCGTATTCTTTCAATGCTGACATGACAGCTCTCCTTATTCTTTTTCATATTCATGGACGGATCTGTCCATTTCCGTAAATAATGTATTTTGTGGTGGTAAGAGCCAAAAGTCCCATGGGTCCTCTGGCGTGAAGCTTTTGGGTACTGATGCCGATCTCTGCGCCGAAACCGAACTCAAAACCGTCCGTAAACCGGGTGGATGCATTTACGTACACCGCAGCCGCATCGATCTCATCCAGAAACTTCTGCGCATTGCCGTAATCCCTGGTGATAATGGCTTCGGAATGGCCCGTATTATAGCGGTTAATATGAGCAATCGCTTCGTCAATGGAGGATACGGACCTGATTGACAAAATATAATCCAGATATTCCTTTCCCCAATCCTCCTCTGTCGCCGGCAGGATGCCCGGCACGCAGGCGGCCGCTTTCTCGTCTCCCCGCAGCTCCACCGAATGCTCATCCAGCTTTTTCTTCAGAGCAGCCAGAAGCCGCTCCTCCACAGCCTCATGAACCACAAGGGATTCACAGGCATTGCATACCCCGATCCGCTGAGTTTTCGCATTATGAATAATCGCTACCGCCATATCCAGATCTGCCGTCTCATCCACGTAAATGTGACAGTTTCCGGTCCCCGTCTGAATCACGGGGATCGTACTGTTGTTTACCACCGCCTGTATCAGCCCTGCCCCGCCTCTGGGAATCAGGACATCCACATATTGATTTAAACGCATAAAAAGCTCCGTAGTCTGACGGTCCGTGGAAGCAATAAACTGTACGGACAGACGGGGAACGCCGCTTTCCTCCAGGGCCTCCTGAATAATTTCCACGATCGCCTGATTCGAGGATAATGCCTCCTTGCCGCCCTTTAGAATCACTGCATTTCCCGTCTTAAAGCACAGGCCGAAGGCATCGGATGTCACATTGGGACGGGCTTCATAAATGATGCCCACCACCCCCAGGGGAACCCGTTTTTGTCCGATCAGCAGTCCGTTTGGCCGCTTTTTCATATTCAGCACTTCTCCGATGGGATCCTCCAGGGAGGCTACCTGACGAAGCCCCTCCGCCATCCCCTCAATACGGGCATGATTTAGCAGCAGACGGTCCACCAGTCCCTGGGGCATACCGTTTTCCTTCCCTCTTTGGACATCCAGCGCATTTGCCGCCAGAATTTGATCTTCATGACGCAGAAAGGCCTCTGCCACCTGCAGCAGGGCCTGATTTTTCTTTTCTGTATCCAGGTTTCTCAGTACGGCTTCCGCCTGCTTTGCCTGCTCTCCGATCTTTACAAGCATCTGCTGGTTTCCGCCATTGTCCTTAATGTCCTTTTTTTCCATATTTTTCCCCCAGATTCTCAATTTTTCCGTCCTTGTTCACGATATCGATCCGGTCAAGCTGACCCCGCAGATTCATCCGCACCGCTTCAATATATTTTGCACGCAGCTCCTTCTGCTCCCTGCTTTCACTTTCAGTAAGCCCTTCCGCCTTCGATTTTCTTGCCAGCTCATTGATTCTGGCAAGCTCCTTTTCTGTAACAAAACCTGACACCTTTTTACTCCTCTTTGTAACTGCTATTCGCCTGCAAAGCTTTGGCAAACAGTTCCCCTTCTTTTCATGATCTGTTATTTTTCTTTCCGGGCAAGAAACAGAGTTCCATAATCCTGTCCATCCATAATTCTATGAATAATATGAAAATCCTTTCCGTTGGCAATCATCATATCCGTCCCAGCTTCTGTGGCAATCCGGGCCGCATGAAGCTTTGTGGCCATTCCTCCGGTGCCCACATCACTGACACTGCCCTTCCCCATGTCCATCAGCCGCTCATCCAGCTCCTCTACCAGCGGAATAAAACGGGCGTTTGGATTGCAGTGGGGATCGTCCGAAAAGAGCCCGTCAATATCAGACAGCAGGATCAGCAGATCCGCATGGATCAGCTCTGCCACGGTGGCAGAAAGGCTGTCATTATCGCCGAACTGAATTTCATAGGTGGATACCGTGTCATTTTCATTCACGATGGGAACAGCTCCCATGGAAAGAAGCTCTTCAAAGGTATTCCATGCATTGAAGCGGTTTTCCTGCTCTAAAATAGTATCCTTGGTCAGCAGGATCTGAGCCGCCATATGGCCGTACTCCCGGAAAAGCTTTTGATAGATCATCATAAGCTGCGCCTGTCCAATCGCGGCGCAGGCCTGCTTTTCTGATATTTTTGTGGGCCGGTGGTTAAAATGCACTGCCTGTCGTCCTACGGCAATCGCACCGGAGGACACCAGAACAATGTCCTTTCCCTGATTTTTCAGATCACAGATTTCTCTTACCAGGATCTCAAGCTTAATCAGATTCAGAGCACCGCTTTCCTGGTGAGTAATCGAGGAAGTGCCGATTTTTATTACGATTCTTTTCTTATCCTTCAGTTTCCTGCGGATCAGACTGATTTTTTCATTGTCCATAATTCATATCCTGCTTTCTTTTCCTGATTTAGCATCCGTCCAGGGTTCAACGGAACAGCCCCAGCTTCCGGAATACTTTAATAATCAGATTTTTCTTTGGCAGTCCGGCCATATCATCAATGGTGATGCCATGGAAAGAAACCAGGCCCACCGCATAAATCACCACGCCCGCAGCAATGGCAATGATGGTGGAAATGGTATTGCCTGCAAACAGGTGGAACAGATGGTAAACCCCATAGGCGCCGAAAGCCATAATGATGGATACCAGGGTAGGCACCACAAAGGTGCGGTAAATTTCCTGGCGATAGGAAAGATACCGTTTTATGGCCAGTGCGTTCAGGACGCTCACAATCAGCGCAAAGAAAATATTGGCATAAATAACTGCATAAATATTCAGGTTAAAGTTGCGCAGAAGCACAAACAGGCAAATCAGGTGCAGCACCAGCGCAATGGCATTGTGAATCAAGGGCTCCCGAAGCTTGCTCAGTCCCTGCAGGATTGCCGTAGTCAATGTAGAAAGCGCATAAAGGATGATCATCAGCGCCCCTGCCTGCATAATACCTGCGGAAAGCGGAAGTCCGCTGGTAGGGTGAAACAGAAGCTGGATGATCGGCCCGCCCAGAGCCGCCATTCCAAAGGCGCAGGGAATGGTAAAGATCATGGTAAAACGGATGGAGGAGGAAATCTTGCGTACGGCATCCTTCTTGTTCCGGTTTGCCATTGCCGCCGTCAGGCTGGGCACGATAGCCGGCCCAAGACAGGAGGCAAGAGAAAGGGGAACATTCATCAGTACCCGGAATTTTCCCACGTAGATGCCCCAGATGGTCGCATACTGCTCCTCCGAATAGCCCTGTCCTTTCAGCACCGCATTAAAAATACCCTGATCCACCACGTTGCTGATGTTGTAGATCAATGTACTTAAAACGATGGGCAAAATCGTCATAATGATGATCCGGTAAATCTTTGCGGAAGGCTCCAGGCGCTTCGTCGTGTCGCTGCGGAGCTGCCGCATCCAGCGTTTGCGGTAGGAGCTGTAAACCACCATAATAAAGATCAGAGCAACCGTTACACTGGCCACGGTTCCGAAGGTGGCGCCGGCTGCGCCCCAGGCGGGAGCCAGCAGGTCATTTCCCTGTTCCTTGGCCAAATCCAGACCATACTGATACATAATAGCGGCGCAAACAACAGAAATCACGGCATTTATGATCTGTTCAATAACCTGCGATACCGCCGTAGGCATCATATTGGAAAGCCCCTGAAAGAATCCCCGGAAGGTTCCGGTAATCGCAAAAATTAAGATTGCCGGAGCCAGAACCCGAAGTCCGTATTTTGCCAGCTCGATATTCATGACATATTTGGTCAGCAGGCCTGCGAAAGCATAGGTGATCAGAGACAATACCCCGCCGGAAAGCACAGCAAACCGAACCGCACAGAGAAATACCCGGTTGGCATTTTTGATCTCTCCCCTGTGGATCCGCTCCGACATCAGCTTTGATACCGCCAAAGGCAGACTGAAAGAAGAGATCATCAGAATAATGGAATAGATCTCATTTGCAGTTGAATAGTAGCTGTTGCCTTTATCTCCCAGGATATTGGTCAGCGGCACCCGGTAAATCAGGCCGATGATCTTGGCAAGAATAGAAGCAGCAGCCAAAATCGAGCCCTGGACTAAAAAGTTGTTTGAACCTTTTCCTTTGTTTTTCACAAGCCCAACCTCTTTGCACATTCAAAATTTATCTGAATATTAAAAATCAATTACATTGCTGGAAATGGATGGATCATCCGAAATAGTCACATGATCGCTGTAGCTGTCTCTTACGATGCACACCCAGGTCTTTCCCTGATTCAGCTTAATTTCATTTCCGTCTGCATCGTAGTAACGGGTCACGTTAAAATCGTCCGCATGCACCGGAACACTGCAGTACTGGGATTCAATGGTGCAGTACAGATCGGAATCCGGATTGTAATTTTCCTTCTTCCAGGTAATATCAATGGCCTTACCATTGGTAATATACTTGCCGGAGCCGCCGCTGACCACATCAATATTCAGATATCCGTTTTCATCAAAGTTTTCCCAGTCGCAATACTGAAGAATAATGTTTTTGTACGCCAGTTGATTTCCGGAGTTCCCGTCCACCTGTGCATCACCGTACTGGAAACGGTTGTACAGGCCGGTCTGCGCATCGTATTCGAAGCGGGCATGATTGTAGGTGTAGCCCGGCAGCACCACCAGCGCATCCTGTCCGTTGTCCAGGGTCACTGTCTCTCCGTCCTCTGCAAATTGGTAATGTCCTTCATACAGGGGTGCATACTCTCTATTGTAGCCGTAAGCATCTATACCGTCCTGGATCCGCTGGTAATCGGTGAATACATTGTGGGGAGATATCCGGTCATCCGAACGGTAGTAAATAATATCTCCGTAGTTGGAAAGTCCGCTCAGATTGTTTGTGCTTTCCAGATTCAGAATCGGTTCTGCATAAACCGCCTGTCCGAAATGGGCATACATGGCATTAAATTCCCTTGCCAGGAAAATATAGTAGTTACGGCAGCTTCTTACCGAGCCGATGCGGGCCGCATCCTGGTAATCCTCCATAATCCCCATCAGACGGGTAATGGAGCCCTCCACCGGGGCCTCGTAAACAACGCCGCAGTTTTCGATCCCATGCTGCGGCACTGCATCATAAATATTATTAAACATCACAGCGATGGGTCTGGTGCGTCCGATCTCCGTTGACACCGTTTCGCCTGTCAGATAGCTTTTACAGGTCTCCTCCGCCATTGCGCTGCCGCAAAGCAATGCGGATGCCATAACTGCCGCCGTAAGTTTTGTAATCGTTTTTTTCAATTTCATAGTAGTTCTCCTTTCTTTCCCTCCCGGTTATTCCTAACGGGTAATCCCAAGTCCTTCCAGAATCTCCCGCTGCTTCTGTTCCATATCGGCGGCCTCTCCGGCCTCCATATGGTCATATCCCATCAGATGCAGCATACTGTGGGCAATCAAAAACGCATATTCTCTTTTTGCGGAATGACCGTATTCCTGCGCCTGTTCCAGCACCTTTTCTGCGGAAATCACAATATCTCCCAGCAGCAGCTCGCCCGTTTCCGGATGAAAGCAATCCCCGGCCTGCGCATCCTCCTCCAGAAAGTCAAAGCTTCCGGCCGTCTCGTATTCAATCATGGGAAAGGACAGTACGTCCGTCGGCCGGTCAATCCGGCGGAACTCCCGGTTCATCTGACAAATCTGCTCATTGTCTGTAATCAGCAGGTTTACCTCTGCTTCATAGGGACAGCCGATATAATCCAGGGCCGCATTGATAACTGCTTCTGCGATCTCTTCCAGGGGAAGGGACAGCTCTGTCTTACTTTCGTTTTCAAAATGAATGGTCATTGCTTCCCTCCTAAGCTTCTGTGGGCTTCCCTGTCCTTCGCCCGCTCCTTCTGCCTTGCAGACAGCTTCGCCTCATAATCATCGTATGCTTTTACAATTTTCTGTACCAGAGGGTGACGCACCACATCCTGGCTGGTCAGGTAGCAAAATTGAATATCTTCCACTTTTTTCAGCACCCTGACCGCCACCTCCAGGCCCGACTGAGACTCTGTCGGCAGATCCTTCTGGGTCAGATCTCCGGTAACGATCACCTTAGAGCCAAAACCGATACGGGTCAGGAACATCTTCATCTGGGCCGGCGTAGTATTTTGCGCTTCGTCCAGGATAATAAAGGCATTATCCAGCGTCCTTCCGCGCATATATGCCAAAGGCGCCACCTCAATCAGTCCCTTTTCCATATTCTTCTGGAAGCTTTCCGGCCCCATGATCTGGTAGAGCGCATCATATAAAGGCCGCAGATAGGGATCCACCTTGCTTTGCAGGTCCCCCGGAAGAAATCCCAGCTTTTCTCCTGCCTCAATGGCAGGACGGGTCATAATGATCCGGCTTACCTCATCATTTTTAAAGGCGGTAATGGCCATGGCCATGGCCAGATATGTTTTGCCGGTGCCTGCCGGTCCAATGCCGAATACGATCATATTTTTCCGAATGGCGTCTACATACTGCTTCTGCCCCAGCGTTTTTGGCTTGATGGGCTTGCCGTTGATCGTATGACAGATACAGTCTCTGTCGATCTCCACCAGGGAATCTTCTTTTTCTTCGTAAGATAAAGAAATGGCATAGTTTACATTCTGTTCCGTAATTACATTGCCCCGCTTTGACAGCTCCATCAGATTTGACAGAATGCGCACAGCCCGGTCCGCAGCCGCTTCACTGCCTAAAATCTTTGTAGTGCCGTCTCTGCTGATCACTGTAACATTCAATGACTTCTCGATTTTCTTGATAAACTGGTCGAACTGTCCAAAAACATTTTTCTCATGCTCTGCCGGAACAGCAATCATCCTTTCAACCATACTCATTCGCTGGAAATTCCTTCTTTCTGTATTTCAGTGCTGTCGATCGCCGCCCTCTTTCCGGTTTTTTCAACGAAGATCAAAGTCCCCCGGGCGGTGCATACCGAATCAGCCGTTTCTATTTTAACATTATTTTGAAATATTTGAACCCCCTTTTCTTGTATTTTTTCAAGAAAGTGATTCAAATTGTCTTTCGCCAGTGCTTCGGCCTGTTCCGGAGTCCAGGTTTTTTCCACGATCTGGTATTCCCGCAGGGTAATGCTGGAAAAAAAGATGGGAAGATAAAAATTTTCCATTAACCGGAACTGCCGGTTTTCCGAAACGCAGTCGTACTGCAGGTAGGGTTTCCCAAAAAAGGGAAGGCCCAGATGAAAAGAGCCGAATTTCAGAAGAAAACGGCTTCGTTTTTTACCGGTATATACCTTTTCCGGCTGCTGAAGCAAAATGCGGTCCTGATAATTCCGGCTGGTCCGTACATAGATATCTGCGTCCGCCGCCACATACTGCCGGTCATACACCTCGCCGGAATCGTTGATCAGTTCTATACATCCGGATACCAGCAGATCCCCCTTTTTTACCTGCGCACCCACCGTAACCTGCGGTGTCCCGGCTCGGGTAATGATCTTTGTCACAGTTCCGTCCACCGTGGAAACCAGATCACAGGGGCCGTTTTCCTCCTGTATTTCTGTTTCCGGATCCTCATTTTCCTTTAGAGAGATCAGCAGCCGCGTCCCCTGAAGCTTTACCGATACCCAGGTCAGCTCCGGAAAGAATTGCCGCAGATCGGCAGCCAGAAGCTTGTAATCCACCGCAGTTTTCCAGATGCCCTGCTGGATTCCCTCCTCCTTCAGATAATCCAGGATCTTTTCATCGGTTACGGAAAGATTTCCGTCAATTTTTATATCCCAGATAAAAAGGGAAAGAAAAAAAAGAAGAAAGACGGAAAATCCCATTGCAAGAAACAGCGGCTTTCGCTTTCGATACCGGTAAAAAAAGAAGGGCAGCCCGGCTTTTTGAAGCACCCGCACCCGAATACGGCATTTCCGCACAAGCGGCTTTAGCTTCCAGAAGCCGGCCAGAGAAAGACTGGCTTCATATCCGTTTTCACAGGGCTGCAGATCCCATAGATTTATCTGATGGTAAGCGCATAGATTCAGGAAACGTTCGCAAAAACCTCCGGTTACCAGAATACGCACATTTCCTCTTATCCAGGATAAGAATTTTCCCTTCACCAGGCATGCTCCCCTTTTTGGTAAAATATTCTATCTGTTTTTATAGCAGATGCTCTCGATTTTCCCTTTTATTTTCATTTCCTCCCTGGCATAAAAAAGAATTTCCAGACGCTTCCCGCATATCTCCACCTGACATTGCTTCGTCAAAATGGTCAGCTTTTCCGGACAGTAATCCAGAATGCCTTTATAATTTTCGATTACAAGCTCATTTTGTCCTGTAACAGTAACGCAGCAGGAACCTGTTACCGTGTCTCTGGGCAGCATGGCCGTATCTGCAAATCTTCCCAGAAGCTGCTCCCACTGTTCTTTGCGGGCCGCCGATTTTTGGGCCTTTCTGGTCCGATGAAATACAGACCCTTTTCCTGACATACCGCTCTCCTTTTCCGTCTGCAAATTCGATTTTGCGACAGCTCCGTCACAAGAAAAAGTGTCCCGGAAACTGACAGGACGTTCAATTTTACAAGGACACTTTTTCTAATACACTATGTAGTTTTTTTCTGATATATGCCAGGAACTGTAAAAATTACAGCTTTCATATCGTCCGTTTCCGAAAGAAACGCACTATTTCAGGTTATCTACTGCGGCCCGCTCAATGGGCAATCCTGCCGCATAACGCTGAATGAAGCAGTCGAAACCTTCCACATCGGAAGCCTTGGGCTCCAGAGTACTTCCCTTTTCACCGGCAAATACCTTATTGTTCAGATAAGCAGCCAGCTCTTCCCCCGCTTCCTTCTGCATCATATAATTTGCCAGAACGGCAATCCCCCAGGCACCGCCCTCTCCTGCTGTTTCCATAACCGTAACGGGCGCATTTACCGCAGCCGCCAGAATACTCTGACCAACGCCTGCCGTCTTAAACAGGCCTCCGTGGCCCATCATGCGGCTGACCTTTACATCCTCTTTCTTAAGCAGGATATCCAATCCGGTCTTTAATGCCCCAAGCGACGTAAACAGGTTTACTCTCATAAAGTTGGCCAGGCTGAATTTGGCATTGGGTGTGCGGACAAACAAGGGACGGCCTTCTTCAAATCCGGTTACATGTTCGCCGGAGAAGTAGTTGTAAGCCAGCAGACCGCCGCAGTCCGGATCTCCCTCCAGCGCTTTGTTGTACAGCACGCCGAAAATCTGATTCATATCCGTTTTGATGCCCATGGCCTCCGAATATTCCTTAAAGATATTGACCCATGCGTTCAGATCTGAGGTACAGTTGTTGCAGTGCACCATGGCAACCAGTTCGCCGCTTGGCGTAGTCACCAGATCGATCTCCGGATACACGTTTTTCAGATCCTTTTCCAGTACCACCATAGCAAATACAGAGGTTCCCGCGGAAACATTACCGGTAGTCACCTCAACGCTGTTGGTGGCCGTCATACCGGTCCCAGCATCGCCCTCCGGCGGACACATGGGAATCCCTGCCTTCAGGGTTCCGCTCACATCCAGAAGCTTTGCGCCCTTTTCGGTCAGTACACCGGCCTTATCACCTGCCACGAGAACCCTGGGAAGAATCTCTTCCAGCTTCCAGGGATACTTTCCTTCTACCAACGTATCAAATTTTGCGATCATTTCCTGATCGAAATTCTTCGTGCGGATATCGATGGGGAACATGCCGGAGGCTTCCCCTACACCCAGCACCTTTTCACCGGAAAGCTGCCAGTGAATATATCCTGCCAGAGTAGTAAAGAAGGTAATTTCCGGAACATGCTCCTCCTCGTTCAGAATCGCCTGATATAAGTGGGCGATACTCCATCTCTGGGGAATATTATAGTGGAACAGCTCCGTCAGCTTGCCGGAGGCTTCCCCGGTGATCGTATTTCTCCAGGTGCGGAAGGGAACCAGAAGCTCATCCTCTTTATTAAATGCCATATACCCGTGCATCATGGCACTGAAGCCGATGGAGCCGATGGTCTCCAGCGCTACTCCGTATTTTTCTTTCACATCCGCAGCCAGATTACTGTAGCAGTCCTGCAGTCCGGTCCAGATGTCCTCCAGACTATAAGTCCAGATTCCGTTTTCCAGGCGGTTTTCCCAATCATGGCTTCCGGAAGCGATGGTCTTATGATCATCCTCTTTGATCAGGATCGCTTTGATCCTGGTAGAACCAAATTCAATACCAAGAGCGGTCCTTCCTGTCTGTACCGCACTCTTCGCATCAATTCCCATTTCAAAATCCTCCTTAAACATATATATTTGTACATATTGCATAAAACAATCTTCTTTTTTTTATTCTAATATACAAAAACAACAATGTCAATGAGGAATCTGCTTCATTCGCAGGCGTCTGACAACAAATTAGATTTTTCCGGCAATAAAAACAGATGTCGGGCCATCAGCGCCTCCAATAATAGAAGTCAAGGCATTGTCTGAATCATTTGTATCATCCACAGCTTCTGTTTCCGGCTCAAACTGAGCCGCCCAGGTCTGAGCTTTGATCATAACCTCAGAAAACAGAGACATTAAATCCGTATTGCCAAGCTCCAGTATCATGCGTTTCTCTTCCGGAGCTTCAAAGGACGGCGCTTCTGCAGAAAGGTGCACGCTTCCCTGCAGACCGGCCTTCTCGCCGTCTGATTCCAGAGAAAGCTCATGGATCGTCCACAGGAATGATTTTCCTTTTTCAATATCCGAAAATACGCCGGAAAGGTTCAGGGCAATTTCCGTGTCATCCTCGTTCATCTTTAATGCTACATCCAGGGTGCCGGTCTTTGCGTCAAAGGCAGCTTCTGCCACCTGATCCGAATACAGGATTTCTCCCTCCGTACGAATCTCCATGCGGATCTTTGTATCAGAAAAGGCTTCTGTTTCTTCTGTATCTTTTTCCATGTAGAAGGCACCCAGCTCATTTCCGTCCGGATCCTTGCAGGTCATGCAGAAATCAAAGGCCTGCCATGGCTTTTCCGGATCGACAAAGTTCACTTCGTAATCCAGATATCCCTGGAAATTATCTTCCTCCATAGACACATCCACGCTGACCAGCGACTGAGAGGTCGTTTCATCTTCTGTTTCTTCCTCTGCTTCTGTATCTTCCTCCGGAAGCGTTCCGGACACTAACCGGGTATCAAGGTACAGCTCATAGCTGATTTTTTCCACCAGATTATTCCGGACGGTGAAAAGAACCTCCACTTCGTCTCCCATCATAGTGCTCATCTGATCCAGCATCTCATCGATTTCCTCCAGAGCGCTGTCCGTATCATTCTGAACCATAAGACCGGACTTTTCAAAAATACCGAGATACTCTTCCATAACAATTCGGTAAATATCCACAATATCCTGCGTTTGATATGTGACTGTATAGATGGTCTTATCGTTCTCCTCTGTCTTTTCTGCCTGAACTCCCTCCTGGATTTTTTCTGCCTTTTCTTTTATTTTATCTTTCAGGTCAAACAGCCCCGGCTCGTGAGAATCCTCCGGATAAAATTTCAGATCAAAATCAGGAATCTCGAACGACTCTTCTCCCTCGGACGGCTCTTCTCCCTCCAGCATTGCCTGCAGAGCAGATCCCTCATACTGCTCCTTGAAGCTGCCGGAGCGGATGGCGACTGCTCCGGAAAAAAACTGAGGCAGCGTCAGGGCCAGTTCATCCTGATCCCCGTACAGGGAAAAATCAAGAAAAGGATCGATCCCCTTCTTTAATCCAAGCTGGATCAGCCATTTTTTCAGCTTCGGATCCACCTGCAAGGTCATCGAGGCAGAGCTGTCCTCCGGAACAGCATCCTCGATTTCCAGCAGACTGGCCGTCTCCTCACTCAGTGCTCCCTCCAGCTCCACAGAAAACCCGTTTTCTTCCATCTCTTCCCAAAGCTCAGAAAGGCCAAGGGTTTTCCCAAGTAAAGAAGGCTCTTCTTTTTCAAATTGGGCTTCCATAATCTCCTGCAGCTCTTCTGCCGGTGACGCAAATGCTGCCGTCTGCATGGATAATGCTGTCGATAATGCAGCGGCTGCAAGGATACCTGTTTTACTGCATATGTTTTTTCTCATTCTCTCTTCCTCCAATAATCTATCATTTGCTGTTATACACCGCCTTGTGTACTAGCTAAATAGTACACTAGTGCAAAAGGAATGTCAAGAGAAATATTTTTATTACAGAATATAGACCCCGTTGGGATCAAAGGCCAGCTTTGTCTTTTCCCCAGCTTCATAGATCCGGCGATTGATGGGGTTATAGTCTGTGATCTGAACGACCGCATCCCCCACCCGGGCCTGATAAAACTGATAAGAGCCCATGAAGGTGGAAAGAATAATTTCACAGTCGATCAGCCCTTCTTCCGATAACCGGACTGCCTCCGGTCGGATAACAAGCGAAGCCTGATCTCCCGGCTTTCTATTCGCATAATTGTTGACGGTAATCGCACAGCCACTGACTGTAATCTCCGCCTGATCCTCCCTGACGGCATTCACCTTTGCGTCCAGGAAGTTGGCTTCCCCGATGAAGTCCGCCACAAAACGGGAATTCGGATGATAATAGATCTCTCTGGGCGTACCGATCTGTTCCACCCGCCCCTTGCTCATAATAATGATCTGGTCAGAAATGCTCATGGCCTCAGACTGGTCATGGGTAACATAAATCGCCGTGATTCCCACCTTTTGCTGTATTTTTCGAATTTCCGTCCGCATTGTGACCCGCAGCTTTGCATCCAGGTTACTCAGCGGCTCGTCAAACAGCAGAACGCCCGGCTCCAGCACAAGCGCCCTTGCAAGGGCAACTCTTTGCTGCTGGCCTCCGGAAAGCTGGTTTGTCATGCGTGATTCCATCCCGGAAAGCTCCACAAGCTCAAGAATTTCCATCACACGACGGCGGATTTCCTCCTTTGGCAGCTTTCTTATCTTCAGGCCGTAGGCCACATTGTCAAACACATTGTAATGCGGAAGCAGTGCGTAGCTCTGAAATACCATCGCAGTATCCCGCTTGTTTGGAGTAAGCGCATTGATGGGTTCGCCGCCCAGGTAGATCTCCCCCTCATCCGGACTTTCAAATCCGGCAATCATACGCAGGGTCGTGGTTTTGCCGCAGCCGGAAGGCCCCAGCAGAGTCACAAACGTACCGGGCGCTATGTCCAGCGTTGTATCTCGCACCGCATAAAAATCTTTTTTTGTTTTCGGATCCTGATAGATCTTTGAGATATGTTCCAGGCGGACGCCCTTTTTCTCCTTTGCCATATTGATTTCCTCCTCTGCTTTCTTTTCAAGAATCCTGTTCGGCCGTATCCTTTATCTTCCGGCTTGTCCCGAACACCCGGATCAGCGCATTCATAATCAGCACAATGCCGTATGTAATCATGATCAGTACTGTGGCGTACGCACAGGCCACACCGTAATTGCCCTTCTCTGCCTGTTCATTGATCTGGCAGGTGATCAGCAAATACTGCGGCGTCACCAGAAGAATAATAGCGGAAATCGCCGTTATGCTTCTTACAAATGCGGTCACAAGCCCGCTGAAGAAGGAATCCTTAATCAGAGGCAGCGTCACCGTAAAAAATACCTTTGCGGAATTAGCCCCCATATCGTATGCAGATTCCTCAATGGAGGGATCGATCTGGCGCAGCGCTGAAATACCGCTCCGCGTACCAGTGGGCAGGCTCCGCACAATAAATACGATGATCAGGATCAGCCCTGTGCCGTACAGATTGCTCAGAAAGCCGGTGCGGAACATACCGTTTGCAAAGCCCCGGATATAGCCGATGCCAAGCACGGTTCCCGGAACTGCCATGGCCAGCATAGATACGAATTCAATAAAGCCTTTTGAGCGGAACTTTTTCTTAACCACAAGATAGGAAATAATCATAGACAGCAGTGCCGTCAGCGGCGCTGCGATCAGGGAAAGCAAAATAGAGTCCTTAAATGCTTTCAGCCCGCTGGTTTTAAACATGTACTGGAACCACTTCAGGCTCAGGGAATAGTCACGTCCCCACAGCTTAAACAAAGCGCCGAAGGGCACCATGATGTACATCAGTACAACGAAGGCAGCAGCCAGACCGCAGAAAATCGTCAGCGGCACTGTCACACTTTTGTCCGTAATCGGCATCCGGGCACGGGAGGCTTTTCCGGTCAGCGTTGCTGCCGTCTTTTTTTCCAGATAATATTTCTGGATCAGGAACAAAAGCAGCGTCAGGGAAAGCAAAACCACCGACATTGCTGCGGCTCCGGTGGAATCATAGGCACCCGTTACCTGCAGGTAAATCGTTGTTGCCAATGTATCAAAAGAACCTCCGATCAGCATGGGATTTGCAAAGTCTGCCACAGATTCAATAAAGGTTACAAGAAACGCATTTCCAAGTCCGGGCAAAAGGAGAGGAAGCGTTACACTGGTAAAGACCTTCCACCGGCTGGCTCCCATATCACGGGTAGCCTCCTCCAGGGAGGGATCAATGTTTTTCAAAAGTCCCTTCAGCATCAGATAACACACCGGGAAAAAGGTCAGCGTCTGTACAATCGCAATTCCCTTAAGCCCATATACATTTGCATCATAGATGCCCAGAAGCTTCCGGGTAATCAGGCCGCTTCGTCCAAACAGCATAATCATGGACAAAGACAGCACAAACGGCGGTGAAACCACCGGCAGCATAGAAACCACGGCAAATAATTTCTCCAGGATCTTTGTCCGTACCTTTACATACACCTCCACATAGGCAAATAAAAGTCCGATGAGCGTGGAGGCAAAGCCGGTAATCAGACCCAGAGCAACCGTATTCCCAAACGCCTTACGGAATCGTTCCAGGCTCAGGACCCGCTGAAAAACAGAAAGGGTGATTCTGCCCTCCTCATAAAAGCTGTCTACCAGCAGCATCAGAAGGGGATATAAAATAAACAGCAGAAGAAAAACCAGCAGAACAATTATCATACTCACCAGAATCGGATCCGAAAAAAACTTTTTCCGTTCCAGACGAGCATTCTGACCTTTTGTCACTATGATTCCTCCTTTCAGATTTCTATAATCTTTTATCAATATGGTAACTTACACGTGCATACAGCTTTCAAAGCCATCAGAAGCTTTCCGGAGAAAAACGGTAAAGAAGCTGCTGCAAAATCAAAGTGCAGAAGTTTCCGGATACAGAATTTTGCATATTGAATTTTGCAGCAGCCTGCAGCTATCATTTATCTTATTTTACCAGGTGTTTTCCGGATGTCCTCCATCGCAGGGATGGCCTTTCCGTATTTTCCCATAAATACTGGTTTCAATATTACTCTGTCATGAAACGGTCGTCTGCGGAATCACCCAGAGCTGCAAAGAAGTCCTCTACATACTGTGCGATATTGTTCTTTGCATCCTCGAAATCATAATCAATCGTGTTATTCATATCAAGGCCGAACTGCTCTGCTTCCTCCGGCTGCGTAGCGTTTGAGATTACAAGGAACTGGTAGGAACCGTTTTCCTTTGCAATGTCTACACAATCCGGGCTGAGTGCATATTCAATCCACAACTTGGCTGCATTGGGATGTGCGCAGCCTTTGAAAATAGCAGTTGCACCGATCTCGAAGGAAGTGCCGTCCTCCGGAACGATCAGTTCAATATTGTCATATCCCTGAAGGATCTGATAAATACCGTCATGCAGGAAGCCAACGCCGATCACGCACTCGCCGGGGCCTACCATCTTAGACGGACCGGAGCCGGACTTCGTGTACTGAGATACGTTCTTATCCAGCGCCTTGAAGTATTCCATTGCTTCGTCATGTCCCTTCATCTGTATCATCGTGTTGATGATAAGCTTCGCAGTACCTGCCGTATTCGGGTTCGACAGCATGATCAGGCCTTCATATTCTTCCTTTGTCAGATCATCCCAGGTCTTGGGAGCTTCAAGCCCCAGCCGTTCCAGCTCTTCCGAATTCGCCATAAATCCAAGGATACCTTTATAAATGCCGTACCAGCAATTCGTAGGATCCTTATACTCTTCACCGATCAGATTTCCCGCATTCAAAGCCTCATACGGCTCCAGAAGATCTGCTGCTACCGCTTCATTGTACGGGTCGGTGGTTCCGCCGAACCACACATCGCCGGACGGATTTCCTGCTTCCTCAGAGATTTTGGTATAAACCTCAGAAGTGGAAAGGCGCTGGTAGCTGACCTTGATATCATACAGACTCTCAAATTTCTGGCAGGCTGCCGCAAGATATTCTTCTTCACAGGAACCGTATACGGTCAGCTCACCCTCTTCTTTTGCCGCCTCAATCAAGGCATCCATATCTCCTGACGCTTCCTCAGCCATTACCGGTATGGAACCAAAAAGACTCATTGTCATGATACCGGCCAAAACAAGTGCTAATTTCTTTTTCATTTTGCTACCTCCATTCGTGATAATTATGTAAATCATTTCTCATGACTCTACTTTGATTATACACATTTTTTACAAAAAAGGAAGAGAAAATTTCAAATTATTAATCATTTTATCTAACACGCCGCAATCTCATCTCTTTGATGTGGAAATCGATCTGCCTTATTTATGATATGGCTCATGATTTATAATCCGGTAACACCGGTAGATCTGTTCCAGTAAAATCACCCGCATCAACTGATGGGGAAACGTCATATCAGAAAACGAAAGCAGAAAATCTGCCCGTTTTAAAACCTCCGGCGCCAGCCCCAGGGAGCCGCCGATTACAAACACAATATGGCTGGTCCCCTGCACGCCCAAACGCTCCAACTTCCCGGCAAATTCCTCCGAGCTCAGCTTTTTTCCCTCAATAGCCAATGCAATCACATAAGCATCCTCTTTCACTACCTTTAAGATCCTCTGCCCTTCCTTCTGTTTTATCTGAAGCTCCATAGCTTCGGAAGCCTTATCCGGCGTCTGCTCATCGGGCAGCTCTATGATTTCCAGCTTACAGTAACGGGTTAGCCGCTTCCTGTATTCCAAAATGGCATCGGACAGATATTTTTCCTTTATTTTTCCCACAGAAACAACCGTAATATTCATTCCGCTTTTTCCTTTTTATTTCCTGAATCTGAATGCATTCTTTCTCTTCTCTGATGCATGGAAACGCTTCAAATATCGTTTGAAGCCTCTCAGCGTTTCTCTGTTCGACCGGAAATTTATATGAAATAATCAAATACATACTTCATAGCTGTTTTGAATTGCTTCCTGTTGAACCCATGTCCGGCGCCTTCTATAATTTTCAAATCAGAACGTTCATTTTTTGATGTTTCCAATGCCTTCTGTGCATATCCCAGGTCAACGATTTTATCCTGATCTCCGTGTATGATCAGCATCGGACAGCTTATCTTTTTGATCTCCTCATAAATGTCTATCCTGATAGCCGATTTCGGATATTCGGGCGACAATTTAAACATTTTCCGTTTGAATGTCTGTTCGATATTTTCAGGATCAAATTCTATCGTCATCATTTTTCCCTTTTTGGCATCATCAGGAATACAGAATGCAGGGTATATTAATACCAGTTTATCTATTTTTTCCTTCAGCTCCGCAGCCACCAGGCAGGAAACAAATCCGCCCTGGCTTGCTCCGAATAGGATCAAACGCCGTATATCGATATCGTTTAGGGTTTTCACATAATTTATCACACAGATGAGATCCTCTTTTTCCGTGTCGATCGTCATATCGCTGAAATCGCCGTCACTTTTACTAAAGATTGCGCCTCCGCAAAAATCATATGTAAAAACAACATACCCCTGCCTTGCCAGTTCAACAGCATACTTTTTCATGACTTTCTGATTCATCAAAAAAGCATGGCTCATAATAACGGGAATTCCGGTATTCTTCTCTGCCTTATATTCCATCCCACGGATCACAAACCCATTTCGCTTGCAGGAATAGCTTCTTCTCTGTACTTTTGGCATTACCTATCTCTCCTTCATCGATTTTTGTTTTATCACACCTATCCTTTTCCATTATACATGGAAACGCTTCAAATGTCATTTGAAATACGGAGTGAGATAAAACAAAACCCCCCGGCCAGTGCCGGGGGATTCTTACCTAGCAGATTTAATTTCTGCTCTTAATATACTCGTCAATACCCTTTGCCGCTTTCTTTCCGGCACCCATGGCCAGAATAACAGTAGCTGCGCCTGTCACAGCATCGCCGCCGGCATATACGCCCTCCTTGGAGGTAGCGCCTGTCTCTTCATCGGCAATAATGCATTTTCTCTTGTTCGTATCCAGCCCATAGGTAGTAGAAGAAATCAGCGGGTTGGGGGAGGTTCCCAGAGACATAATCACGGTATCCAGCTCCAGATCAAACTCCGATCCCGGAATCTCAACCGGACGTCTCCTGCCGGAAGCATCCGGCTCACCCAGCTCCATCTTCACACAGGTCATGCCTTTTACAAACCCGTTCTCATCCACCAGAATCTCCTTCGGATTGGTCAGCAGGTCAAAGATAATACCCTCTTCCTTTGCGTGATGTACCTCTTCCTTACGTGCCGGAAGCTCTGCCTCACTGCGGCGGTATACGATATGTACCTCAGCGCCGAGACGAAGTGCCGTTCTGGCAGCATCCATAGCCACATTTCCGCCGCCTACCACAGCTACCTTCTTGCCGTGTGCGATAGGCGTATCGTAATCCTCACGGAATGCCTTCATCAGATTGTTTCTGGTCAGATATTCGTTTGCGGAGAACACGCCCTTTGCCTGTTCGCCCGGAATACCCATAAACATGGGAAGTCCGGCACCGGAGCCGATGAATACAGCTTCAAAGCCTTCCTCTGTCAGCAGATCATCGATCGTAACAGACTTACCTACTACTACGTTTGTCTCAATCTTAACACCAAGCGCCTTTACATTTTCCACTTCCTTGGCAACTACCTTGTCCTTGGGGAGACGGAATTCCGGAATACCGTAAACAAGCACGCCGCCGGCTTTGTGCAGCGCCTCAAAAATCGTAACATCATAGCCCATTTTCGCCAGATCGCCTGCACAGGTCAGTCCGGAAGGACCGGAACCAATCACTGCAATCTTATGGCCGTTCTTTTCTGCAGGAGCTTCCGGCTTGATGCCGTTCTCTCTTGCCCAGTCAGCAACGAACCGCTCCAGCTTACCGATGGAGACCGCTTCCCCTTTGATACCACGGATACATTTTCCTTCGCACTGAGTCTCCTGGGGACATACACGTCCACAGATAGCCGGAAGAGCGCTGGACTGAGAAATCACCTTGTAAGCTTCCTCGAATCTGCCTTCCTTAACCTCTGCGATAAAATCCGGAATATTAATATTTACAGGGCATCCCTGTACGCATTTTGCATTTTTACAATGGAGACATCTGGATGCCTCCTCCATAGCCTCTTCTTTGTTATATCCAAGACAAACCTCTTCAAAGTTTGTAGCTCTTACCTGGGGATCCTGTTCTGCAACCGGAACCTTCTTTAATACGTCTGCCATTATTTGTCACCTCCGCACTGTCCGCATCCGCCGTGATGCGTTTCGCCTTCCTGCTCTTTCAGCAGGGCACGTCCCTCATCCGTCTTGTACATAGTCGCTCTCTTCATGGCAGCATCAAAATCTACCAGATGACCGTCAAATTCCGGACCGTCCACACATGCAAACTTCACTTCATCGCCTACAACCAGACGACAGGCACCGCACATACCGGTACCATCTACCATGATGGGGTTCATGCTGACAACCGTATGCAGATTGTGTTTCTTGGTGGTCAGGCAGCAGAATTTCATCATAATCATGGGTCCGATGGCTACACAGTGGTCATATTCTTTGCCTTCTACATCAATCAGGTCGTCGATTACCTTCGTAACCATACCGCTGCGGCCATAGGAACCGTCATCTGTAGTCACATATACATTAGCAGCAACCTTCTTCATCTCTTCTTCCAGGATCACCAGATTCTTGGTTTTTGCACCGATGATAACGTCACAGTCAATCCCGTGCTCATGAAGCCATTTTGCCTGCGGATATACGGGAGCAGTTCCCACACCGCCCGCCACGAACAGAATTTTTTTCTTTTTCACTTCTTCCAGCGGGTCTGTGCACAAATCAGACGGCTGTCCCAACGGTCCTACAAAATCCATGAAAGAATCACCCGCTTTCAGGAATTCATATTTGTGAGTGCTGGCACCGATCGGCTGGAATACAATCGTAATAGTGCCCTTTTCGCGATTATAATCGCAGATGGTGAGAGGAACTCTCTCGGATGTCTCGTCCAGTTTTACAATAATGAACTGGCCAGGCAGACAATGTTTGGCAACACGCGGAGCTTCTACGACCATTTCGTAGATATTGCCCGCAAGCTTTCTTGTTTCCAAAATCTTGTACATAACATACCTCCATATATTTTGATGGAACCCCAAAATTCATTCCAAATGGCAGAATGAATCTGCAGCCCCATTTTTTCATGATATTAGGAAAGTGCTCACTTTCTTATATCACAAAAGCACTTCGTACGGTGATGCGCACGGATGCATCAGGTAATTGATTGCTGCGCAATCTGCATCCGGTGCAAAAATGCTATACATTGTAAGTATAAAACATAGAAACACAAAATTCAACAAAAAACTGGCTATTGTGCACAAATAAAGTAACAGTTCAGCCCAGGGCTTTGGCGGGAATCAATTTTCTTCCAGATAATTTTCAAACTGCTCCATGGACATCAATACCTTGCGGGGCTTTGTACCTTCCTCCGGCCCCACGACTCCGGCTTCCGATAACTGATCCATGATTCGGGCAGCCCGATTGAAGCCGATCTTAAACCACCGCTGCAGCATCCCGATGGATGCCTTATCCTTCTCAATGATAAATTTTCCGGCATCCGCAAACAGCTCGTCCACATCACTTCCGCCGGAAGCTGCGGCTGTGGCAGATTTCTGTACCTGGGCAATCTGCTCCTCCATCTGTTTTTTGTACTGTTCTCCATCCGTATTCTTTTCCTTTAAAAATTCCACCACATCTGAGACTTCCTTATCGGAAACAAAGGCGCCCTGGATTCTGGCTGGTTTTTTGTAGGTCTGGGGAGCAAACAGCATATCTCCGTTGCCCAGAAGCTTTTCTGCACCGTTCATATCCAGAATCGTCCGGGAATCTACGCCCGAGGATACGGAAAAGGCGATTCGGGAGGGCATATTTGCTTTGATCAGACCGGTAATGACATCTACGGAAGGCCGCTGGGTGGCGATCACCAGATGAATTCCCGCCGCACGGGCCAACTGGGCCAGACGGCAGATGGCATCCTCCACCTCCCCGGAGGCAACCATCATCAGATCCGCCAGCTCGTCCACGATGATCACCACCTGGGGAAGCTTCTCCGGAAGCTGCTCTCCCTCTGCAGGCACCGTGTCCTTTTGCACCGCCTCCACTCTGGCATTATAGCCCTTCAGGTCCCGTACCCCCATATTTGCAAACAGCTCGTAGCGCTTCATCATTTCCGCCACGCCCCAGTTCAGAGCCCCGGCGGCCTTTTTCGGATCCGTTACCACCGGAATGAACAGATGAGGAATTCCATTGTATACGCTTAATTCCACCACCTTCGGGTCGATCATGATCATTTTCACATCCTCCGGCTTTGCCTTGTAGATAATGCTCATGATCAGTGTATTAATGAATACGGATTTGCCGGATCCGGTAGCTCCCGCGATCAGCAGATGAGGCATTTTCGCAATATCTGCCACAACGATTTTCCCGGCAATATCCTTACCTACCGCATAGGCCAGGTTGGAGGGATGGCTGCGGAATTCTTCCGACTCAAGCAAATCCCGGAGAAGTACACCGCTGGATTCCTTGTTGGGCACCTCGATACCCACTGCAGCCTTTCCCGGTATGGGCGCCTCAATACGAATATCTGCTGCAGCCAGATTCAGCTTAATATCATCAGCCAGATTTACGATTTTGCTGACCTTAACCCCCATCTCCGGCATCAGCTCATAACGGGTCACGCTTGGGCCGCAGCTTGCATTTGTTACTTTTACATTCACACCGAAGGTATGCAGGATCTGCTGCAGCTTCTGCGCCGTTTCCCGAAGCTCCGCATCCTTTGTGCCCGTCCGCTTTGTATTTGCACGTTTCAAAAGCTGTATGGGCGGGAAAATATATTCCGGCTTTGCCTCCGCCGTGGTTTTCTCGATCTCCTGCTCCACATGCTCAATGCCTTCCTTTATTTCCTCCTCGGAGGAACGGGGCTTTCGCCCACTGCGGCGGGCCGTCTCACCTTCCTGCTTTGCTTCTGCCTGCATTTTCGCTCCCGGCTCCGTCCCGGCTTCCGTTTCCGGCATGGCCTCACACACCGGTTCTTCCTGTGCCGAAAGCTTTTCCCATTCCGGCTTTTTCAGAAAATCCTCCGCCTCTTCCGGCTCTTCTGCCTCCGATATATCCCCGAAGGCAGGCTCCTCCGGTTCTGAAAAGCGGTTCTCGATCTTCAGCTCCTCCAGGCCAAACGCCGTTTTCTCCGGTGCCGCCTCCGGCTTCTGATTTTCCTCCGTATCCGGCTTTAACGGCTCCAGGGATTGAAAATAGGAAGATTCCTTTCGGTTTTTTCTGCCCTTTCTTCCGTCTGTACTTTCCGGCTGTGAGGCGGAAAAATTCACCACTGGCGGAACATTCAGCGTTTCCTCCGTCGTCTTTGGCAAAACCTGCTGAATTTCATCCGAAGGAATTCTGGGCTGTCCGGACAGATCCGTATACGGAGTTACCCCACTTACTCTTTTGGCAAGCCGCAAAGACGCAGTCCTGTTTTCCGGAAGCTCCTTGGGCAGAACAGAATAATAAGATGTCTCCTGCCGCAGCCATTCCTGCTCCCTCCTGCGGGCCTGTCCTTCCTTTGCAGCCTGGTATGCCCGTGTGCTCTTCCGCTTCATATCCGAAAACAGAGAGCGCTGCGAGATCAGCACAATACAGATAATCGCCATAATGACCAGCGTCACATAAGCGCCTGCAACACCGATGGCCGGACAGAACAGCTTCACCAGCAGGCCGCCGATCAGGCCGCCTCCGGTTTTGTATTGTACACCGGCCTGATAATATTCCATCAAATCATAGCCGTCGGTATAGCCCAGCAATAGAAGCTGCATAAATCCGCAGGTAACAAGATAAAGACCGCCGGTACTGGCAGCCTTTATCTTAGCAATATGACTTGTTTGGTTCGAAATCAAAAATGCCGTCATGAAAAACAGCAGGAAGGGAAGCAGATAAGCCAGTACGCCAAAACAGCCAAAGCAAAAGGAGCTGACTGCCTCTCCCACAAAGCCGCCGATCCCGATCAGGCTGATAAAAAGAAAAATCGATAACGCCAGCATAAGCCAAAGGAATATTTCATAATATAGAATGGGATTGGTACGTTCCTCATACCGCTCTTCCTCTGCCCTCTTTCCGGCCGTATTGCGGCTGCTCCTTTGCGCCTTCTTTCCGGATGACAT
>JAUNON010000010.1:36249-62633 GCA_030537145.1 Lachnospiraceae bacterium
TAGTCTTTTTTCCGGAGGCTGTCTTTCCGTTAGCTTTCTTCTGAGCAGAAGCCCGGCCTGTACTGTTATTTTTCTTTGTTGATTTTGCTGCCATTCAATCTCTCCCGTCTATAAAACGAAATTGCAAACAATAGAAATGATTCCTACTGCAAAGCAATAAAATGCAAAATACTTAAACTTTTTATTCCGCACTACCACCAGCATCGTACGGATACACACATACCCCACCAGCGCAGCGGCAACCATACCTGCCAGATATGTGCCGACCAAACCGCCGCCAACCACTTCGGCTCCCACATCCTTGATCTCCAGAACTGCGGCTCCCAGAATAGCCGGAATGGAAAGAATAAACGAATATTTCACGGCAAAACGGCGGTCAAAGCCGCAAAACAGGCAGGCCGCTATCGTAGTGCCGGAGCGGGACAGGCCGGGCAGCGTAGCGAAGCCCTGAGCAATTCCCACAAGAACACCCTCCTTGTAGGTTACATCCTTCGGGATTTTGGTGCAATTCTCCATCCGGTCAGACAAAAGAAGCAAAGCTCCGGTAATCAAAAGACAAATTCCGGGAACCAGCAGTGTATCGCTGGCACCCTTGATCAGCTTCTCTCCCAATACGCCCATAATGCCGGTGGGAATCGTGGAAACCAGCAAAAGCACAACAAATTTACGGTAATTGGAGCGGACTACTCTGCGGTAGGGCTTCTTCCCGTCTGCCTCGCTGCCTTTGAAGAGGGCGGCCAGATTGTAAAAAATATCTCCCAACATATGTAACGCTTCCAGGATCAGCTTCCAGATATCCTTCCAGTATACAATAAATACTACCAGAAGCGTTCCAAGATGAAGCAGGATATCAAATAGGATGCTGCTTCCCGTGTCTATCTGAAAGATGTTTTGAATAATCGCCAGATGGCCGGAACTGCTGACAGGCAAAAATTCGGTTAGGCCCTGTATAATTCCCAGGAAAATAGATTGCAATACTGACATAATAGCCTCCTCGTCGTAAATATCATTCACATTTCAATATATTGAAACGCATACGAATTTATTATAGCATAGAAAATATTAATTTCCACAAAAAAATAGAAATGAAAGGGAGAAAATCGTAACAGTTCAGCCCAGGGCTTTGCACTGGCTGCAAAGCCCGTAAGAACAAGTAACAGTTTAGCTGAAGGCTAAACTGTTACGGAAAATCTAACTTTCCCCCTTCTCCGGATGATTTTTCCGGCACAGCTCCCGCAGCTTCTGCAGCGCCTGGCTGATTCCGCCCACTTCACAGATCAGGCCCTCTTTTACGGCATCCTCTCCCACCAGGATCGTTCCGAGATCCTTAGTCAGCATGCTGGTATTCATCATCATTTTTTCAAGCTGCTCCTTTGAGGCACTGCTGTGGTGCGTAATAAATGAGATGATCCGGTCCTGCATCTGCTGAAAATAATCATAGGTCTGGGGAGCCCCGATCACGGTGCCGCTCATGCGCACCGGATGAATCACCATAGTACCCGTTTTTACAATAAAGGAATAATCTGCTGACACTGCAATGGGAACACCGATGGAATGGCTTCCTCCAAGCACCAGGGATACCGTAGGCTTGCTCATACTGGCAATCATTTCAGCAATGGCAAGCCCGGCTTCCACATCGCCGCCCACTGTATTCAGCAAAATCAGCATCCCCTGAATCTCCCGGTTTCCTTCTATTGCGGCAAGCTGAGGCAATACATGCTCATATTTTGTGGTCTTGGAGTTAGCCGGCAGGCATTCATGCCCTTCGATTTCTCCGATGACGCTCAGCAGATGAATGTGTTTATCAAAGGAAACCTGTCCAAATTCAATTAAATTTTCTCTTGCATCTTCTTTCATATTCTCTTTCATTTTCTTTCACCGTCCCTAAAAAAATCCCGAAAAAACTATTTCCTGATTAGTTTCTCCGGGATACGGGGCCTTATGCATGAAAAGAATTACCAATGCAGTATCCTCCCGGTCAGAAAGGATACACTGCACGAATACATCGTTCTGCAAAGAGCTAACTCAAATTTTTTGAACGATGCACTAAGAAAGATAAAAATAAGATTCCTTTAGTGTTTCTACCATCTTTATGTATAAGTTCTGGCAGCCCTGAGGATCTCCCTCTTCAATCATGGAAATGCAGGGGGAAAGGTATTCCTCCCAGATCTGCGCATAAATCTGACCTGCGTCCCTCCGCTGGCTGATATGCTTTACGATCGTTGGGGCCATATCATAATAAGCCCTGATCAGCTCCTCTCCATCCGGCTGATTTGCCAGATAGTCATCCCGGTAATTGCGCAGCAGCGTCAGCTCATAGCAGTTATCCGGTTTGTGAAAGGTCTCACAGACAGCGGTAGTAATATAGCAAAATTTTTTATGAAAGCCCTGCTCAATATATTCATACTTCGCAGCCTGCAGATTGGACTTTGGGAAGGCTTCCTTCCACTTGGCCAGCAGTTTATCCACCAGCGGCTGGGTGGACTTTCCTTTGTATTCCAGAAGAATCGGAAAAACGTAAATGGCCATGGACATATTCAGATCCATCATCAGGTTTTCCTTCTGACTCCTCTTTTTGCAGTTTTCCAGCTTTTCCAGCGCCGATTCCACCATTGCGGATGCCATATTGTCCAAAAAAGCCTCCGGCTCGATCACACTGGTATATACCGCTTCGATAGCATCCAGCATGGGAATACTTTTCTCATAAAGAAAATGAAAATGATCGGGATATTGCTTTTTCTTAAACCCTTCCAGCGGACTTTCAATCTCAACCAAAAGCGTTTTCATGCCTTCCAGAGCTACTAAATAATTATTCATATCATTTCCTCCCCATTTCCGGACGGCTCATGCTTTATTCATCCAGATTCGTATAGACTGCCTGCACATCATCATCCTCATCCAGCAGATCCAATGTACGGTTCAACTGCTTCAGCGCAGTCTCATCCGTAAGGGAAACATAATTCTGCGGAATCATGGTTATATCTGCAGATGCCATAGGGATCCCGGCATCCTCCAGATTCTGGCGCACCGTACTGAAATCCTCCGGAGTGGTCAGGATCTCATAGCTGTCCTCCTCCTCCGAAAAGTCCTCCGCTCCCGCATCCAGCGCAGTCATCATCAGCTCATCCGCATCTGCCTCGTACTCCTCTTTATCGATAATAATCTGTCCTTTTTCGCTGAAGCCGTAAGATACGCAGCCCTGTGTTCCGATGCTTCCGCCGCCTTTGGTAAAGGCACTGCGTACATTAGCTGCCGTACGGTTCTTATTATCCGTCAGCGCTTCTACAATAATAGCAATTCCGCTGGGGCCGTAGCCTTCATAAGTAACATGCTCATAGTTTACGGAGCCCACATCCCCGGCCGCCTTCTTAATGCCTCTGTCAATGGTATCGTTTGGCATATTGTTGGCCTTTGCCTTTGCGATCACATCCCGCAGCTTACTGTTGTTGGCCGGATCCGGACCGCCCTCTTTTACCGCAATCGCAATCTCACGTCCGATAATCGTAAAGATCTTACCCTTCGCCGCATCGTTTTTCTCTTTCTTATGCTTAATGTTGGCAAATTTTGAATGTCCTGACATACCTCATTACTCCTTTTCTATTGTATCTTCTCTCTTGGATTGCTGCTCATTTTCTTCGGCCGTCTGACTTCGGCCGCTTTCTTCCCTGGGAAGCCTGGTTACTTTTACCCATTTTATCGTCTTATTTTCCACCGCCAGTATCCGGAAGGCGTAGCCCTGCTCCTCAATGACAGAATGCTCATCCTCTTCCGGAATACGGTCCAGACGGTAAATCAGATAACCATTCAGCGTATCGTATTCCTCCTCCTGGAAATGGATTCCCAGCGTATCCTCCGCATCGGAAAGCGGCGTCATGCCGTCCATGCGCCAGGAGCCATCTTCTTCCGTAAGAATGAAGCTCTCATCCTTATCATATTCATCCAGGATATTTCCCACGATTTCCTCCAGAATATCCTCCATGGTCACCAGTCCGGCGGTCTCTCCGTATTCGTCCACCACGATCACCATCTGCATCTTCTGTGCCTGCATACTGCGGAACAGCAGACTGATGCTTCTGGTTTCCGGAATAAAATTAACCGGACGAAGCAGGCCGGGAATATCCTTGATCAGCCATTGGTCGTACTGATTTTTATTGTGAAAAATCATTGCATCCTTAAAATGAAGCACACCGATAATATTATCGATATCGCCCTCATATACCGGAAATCGGGAATTCGTTTCATTTACCATAACGGAAATGGCCTCAGAAAGATTAATGCAGCCGCTGATGCCGGATATATTTTTCCGGTGCGTCATAATATCCTGGGCTTCCTTATCATCCAGCTCAAAAATGTTCTGGATCATCTCGGCCTCATGCTCATCCAGCACGCCCTGCTCATGTCCCTCATTGACCATGGAAATGATCTCGTCCTCCGTCACCTCATCCTCCAGCTCCCGGAAATCTACGCCCAGGATCCGAACAAGCAGATGCGCCGCCAGGGTCAGCACATATGTAGCGGGACGGGAAATCAATACCAGTCCTTTGATCGGAGACAGCAGGCTGCGGCACCACGCATTCGCATATTTCTTTCCCAGCAGCTCCGGCACCGCCTTCGCAAACAGAAAAAGCAGGACCATGGAAAGCGTAAGCACCATCCACGCCGGACGGTCACTCCAGGCCTTCCGCAAAAGAAAGGTTCCCCCGGACGCCGTTCCGATCAGATAAAACCAGGAGGCGTAAACAAAATTTCCAGGGTTATTCTTCAGCTCCAAAATCAGCTCCGCCTTCTGCTTTTCATCCCCGCAGGCCTGCTCCAGCGCAGACTCAGAAACCGTCTGCAGCGCAGTCCCGTACCCATTCAGAATAAAGTCAGCCAGCAACAAAATCAAATAAATTACGGAACCTATAAGAGGCCCCCCACTACTGTCCATGTATCAATAACTCCTTCATGAAAGCACTTTTCGTTTGTAATCATAACATATGAAAATATATCATTTTCTGATATATTCGTCAAGAGCTACTGTGCACTCCGCTCTTCGCCGCAGTTCCAAATCACTGAACTGTTACATTCTATGTAATCAGTTCCAGGCTTATCTGAAGTGCTTTATCTACCTGCCGAAGCGCCTCTTCATCCAGATGGCAGACCCGGTCCTTTAAGCGGCGCTTATCGATCGTACGGAGCTGTTCCAGCAAAATAACCGAATCCCGTACGATTTCACATTTTCCTGCCTCAATCTCCACATGCGTAGGAAGCTTTGCCTTCATTTTTGAAGTAATAGCCGCACAAATTACCGTAGGACTGTGGCGGTTTCCCACATCATTCTGGATAATCAGTACCGGCCGGATGCCGCCCTGTTCGGATCCCACCACCGGGCGCAGATCCGCATAAAAAATATCTCCTCGCCGAATATTCACACAATTCACACTCCAATACAAAGGTTTCTGTTTTCTGTCCCCCTTAGTATTTCCATGATTTTCATGTGTATTCACACCAGAGCTGTTATTTCCGGCTTATCCCCCATTCCTTTATTTCCCTCTGACATAGATTCTGGGCACCCGTTTACCGATATCACAAACAAATTCGTAGGGGAAACGCCCGGAAAGCGCTCCCAGCGTATCCACGGAAAGCAGTTCCGTTCCGTCTCTTCCCATCAAAGTAACCTCATCCAGCTCCCTGGCGGGAATATCCGTCACATCCGCCATAAACTGGTCCATACAGACCCTGCCCAGAATTCTGGCCCGTTTTCCGTTTATCAGCACATATCCCTTATTACTCAGGCTTCTGGGATAACCGTCCCCGTATCCCACCGGTATCGTGGCGATCCGCATCGGTTGTTCCGTCACATAGGTTCCGCCGTAGCTGACGGGAACGCCGGCTTCCACTTCCTTAATATATGCAATATGGCTTTTCAATTCCATTGCCGGCTTCAGCTTTATTTGATCCCGCTTCATCTCATCCGAAGGATAAATCCCATAGATCGTTATGCCGGCCCGAACCGCATCCAGGTTTGCCTCCGGCATTTCCAGGATCCCGGCGCTGTTGGAGCAGTGCTTCATGGGAATCGTTACGCCGGCCGCCTCCAGCTTTCCGGCAAAGGCCAGATAGCGCTCCAACTGCTTTCTTGCATTTGTTTTATCCGCTTCGTCCGCCCGGGCAAAATGAGTAAACAGTCCCTCCGTCTCAAGCCCCGGCAAACGGTTGATTTCCTGTATCAGCCGCACCGCCTGATCCGTATCCGGGAAACCTATTCGGGTCATACCGGTATCCAGCGCAAGGTGCATCTTTATTGTTTTCCCAATATGTACGGCCGCTTCGGAAAGCTGCCTTGCCATATCCAGCTTAAATACGGCGGGCCGCAGCTCCTGCCGGGCCACGGTCTCATAATGCTCCGGGAAAACAAAGCCCAATATCAGAATCGGCTTTTGAATCCCGGCCTGGCGCAGCTCAAGCGCTTCTTCCACGGTAGCCACCGCAAATCCCCAGATATAATCCCAGACTTCCGTCAGACGGGCAATCTCCACGGCCCCGTGGCCGTAACCGTCTGTCTTTATCACTGCCACCATTTTTGTTCCCGGCCGCAGATTGGCCTTCATCCGGTAAAAGTTCTCTTCTATCGCCCCCAGATCAATTTTTGCATAAACTCTGCTGTGTTTTTCCTCCATCACACATTCCTCTTTTCTTCCGGACTGTAACAGTTCAGCCTTCAGCTAAACTGTTACGGAAACCAGCCCATTTAAAGTTCGCCTCCGGCGAAGGGGCTGATTTCTTTTCAACCGTCACATGTTCTTACGGACAATTCTCCTTCAGCACCTTGGCCAGGCTGTCCGCAATATCCGAAGCCAGCATACTTCTGGCGCCAAGGTTCCTGCGCGCCGCATCTCCGCAAAGCCCGTGCAGATAAACTCCCATACAGGCCGCTTCATATGCGGGCATTCCCTGCGCCAAAAGACCGCAGAGGATCCCTGTCAGCACATCACCGGAGCCGCCCACCGCCATTCCGTTATTTCCGGAGGTATTCAGAAAAAGCTGTTTCCCGTCCGATACGGCTGTTCTGGCATCCTTCAGGATACAGATCAGGGGACGCTCTTTTGCATAGCTTTTGGCCGATCCGGGAATATCTTCCAGAATAGCACTGATCATTTTCCCCGTCAACCGGCTCATTTCTCCCGGATGCGGGGTGACAATGATTTGTGCCGGACTTCCGGAGAGATATTCCGGATGGACCGCCAGGAGATTCAGCGCATCCGCATCCAGCACAAGCGGGCCGTTCCAGTGTTCCAGCACATCCTTTAAAAAGGCTTCCGCTTCCGCCGACTGCCCCAGTCCCGGCCCAATGCCGATTACATCCGGCCAGTCAAGCAGTCCCGAAGGCAGCCCTTCCGCCTCTTTCCCCGGCCAGGAGGTATATACTGCCTCCGGCAAAAGCGTCTGGATTACATTTCTGCAGCACTCGGAAGAGAAGATCCGAACCAGCCCGCAGCCTGTCCGGTACGCAGCCCGGCCGCACAGTGCAGCGGCCCCGGCCATCCCGGGCGCTCCGCCGATGAGAAGCACCCTTCCGTAGCTGCCTTTATTGGAGCGGCGCCTGCGCACAGGAAGCCGCCCAAGATCCTCCGGTCCGTAAGTAAAAGCAAACTCCCCGCTTTCTACGCCGGCCCCGGTAATCCCAATATCCCGCACCACCAGTCTCCCGCAGTATTCCGCTCCCGGATATAAGATCTGGCCCAGCTTTGCAAAAGCAAATGTAACCGTCACATCCGCCCGAAGCGCTGTCCCCATTACCTCTCCTGTATCTGCGGAAATGCCTGAAGGCATATCAATAGCCACCACCGGAAGGGCGGCTTCCCCTGCAGCCTGTAAAACCGACGCATAGCTTCCCGTCACATTCCGGGACAATCCTATGCCAAACAGAGCATCCACCAGTAAAGTATATTCCGCAAATTCCGGATTCCTGCAAACTTTTCCACCATAATTTTCGAATATTTTTTTCTGCAGTGTGGCATCCTCCGTCAGGGAAGCCTCCTTCCCGGCAAAATATACATCCGCACTTACTCCGGCCAAAAGCAGCAGCCGTGCAGCGGCAAAACCGTCCCCGCCGTTATTCCCGGAGCCGCACAGCACCAGTACCCGTTTGCTTTCCGGAAAGGATGCCTGAATTTCTTCTACGACTGCCAATGCCGCCCGCTCCATCAATACGGCGGACGGCATTCCTTTCTGCTCTATCGTATAAGTATCACAGGCCTTCATCTGAGCACTGTTCAATAAATACCTCATATTCGATTCCTATCCCTTTCCTTGCCGCTTTCTCTTAACCAAGATGATTCAGATCGTAAGAAAGCTCCATCAGGCTCTCCGATAAATGGACACTCTGCACCACAACGCTTTCCGGCAGATGCAGATCCGTATGGGCGAAATTCCAGATGCCTTTGACTCCGTGGGCAGCCAGTACGGGAGCAACCTCCTCCGCACCGGCGGCCGGAAGCGTAAGGGCTGCAATATCGATCTGATTCTTCTCCAGAAAGCCGGCCATTTCATCAATCATCAAAATCGGTATCCCCCGCACAGAAACCCCCGACAGCCTGGGATTTACATCAAAAATGCCGATGATCCGAAACCCGCGTTTTTCAAATTTCACATAGTTGGCCAGCGCCTGCCCCAGGTTTCCCGCACCGATAATAATCATATTATAGGTCTTGTCCAGACCCAGTATTTTCCCGATCTCAGAATAAAGATATTTTACATTATATCCGTAGCCCTGCTGGCCAAAACCGCCGAAATTATTCAGATCCTGCCGGATCTGTGATGCGGTTACATTCATCATATGACTCAATTCATTGGATGATATGCGCTCCACCTTATTCTCCAGCAGGTTTCCCAAATACCGGTAATAGCGTGGGAGCCGCTTTACCACTGCCTTCGAAATCTCTTTTTCCTCCATAGTCGTATCCCTCCATGCCAGTATTTCTACTGCCTCTTACGAAAATATTATACTGAATTGTTAAATTTAAGTCAATATATGGAAAGGGGAAACGCCTCCCCAATCCTCTTGTGATTTTCCGGTTGTTTTTTGCAGGATTTTCATTATAATGGAAGAGGTAAGAATGGAAGAAAAGGAAGATATTTTATGATACTTTCATGTCAGAACATCAGTAAAGCATTTGGAGGCAATGATATTATCAGGCAGGCCTCTTTTCATGTGGAGGAGCACGAAAAGGCTGCGATCGTAGGGATCAATGGAGCCGGCAAATCCACTCTGTTAAAGATGATAATAGGGGAGCTGTCCCCCGATCAGGGAGAAGTTGTTATTTCCAAAGGGGTATCCCTGGGCTATTTGGCACAGCAGAATATGCTGACCGGTCATCATTCCATTTACGAGGAAATGCGGGAGGTAAAAAGGGATGTGATCGAGATGGAGGAAAAGCTGCGCCGGCTGGAGCAGGAAATGAAACACTATTCCGGAGCGGAGCTGGAAGCGCTTATGGAGCAGTATCACCGCATCTCCACCCAATTCGAACGAAAAAACGGCTATTCCTGTGAAAGTGAAATTACCGGAGTCTTAAAGGGCTTAGGCTTTTTGGAGGAGGAATTCTCCCGGCAGGTGGATACCCTTTCCGGCGGTCAGAAAACAAGAGTGGCTTTGGGTAAGCTGCTCTTATCTGAGCCGGACATTATTTTGCTGGACGAGCCCACCAATCATCTGGACATGAATTCCATTGCCTGGCTGGAAACCTACCTGCAAAATTACAAGGGAACCGTCATCATCGTAGCCCACGACCGTTATTTTCTAAACCGGGTGGTGACAAAGGTCATTGAAATTGACCAGGGGCATGTGATGACCTTCCTTGGAAATTATACCGCCTATGCGGAAAAAAAGAAGCAGCTTCGAGAAAATCAGCGGAAAGCATACCTGAATCAGCAGCAGGAAATCAAGCATCAGGAGGAAGTGATTGCAAAGCTCCGTTCCTTCAACCGGGAAAAATCCATCCGGCGGGCTGAGAGCCGGGAAAAGATGCTGGAAAAAATGGAGGTACTGGAAAAGCCTGTGGAGCTGGATACGGAGATCAAGCTTACGCTAAAGCCCCGGATTACCAGCGGAAATGATGTGCTTACCGTAGAAAATCTGTCCAAGGCTTACGGTCAGACACTTTTTTCCAACCTGAATTTTCAGATTCAAAGGGGGGAACGAGTGGCTATTATTGGAGATAACGGTACGGGCAAGACCACGCTTCTGAAAATCATTAATCAGCTTACCGAGGCCGACACCGGAAGAATCACGCTGGGCACAAAGGTACATATCGGCTATTACGATCAGGAACACCAGGTGCTTCATCCGGAAAAAACTCTGTTCGAGGAGCTTTCCGATGCCTACCCGGATCTGACCAACACAGAAATCCGCAATGTCCTGGCGGCGTTTCTTTTTACGGGGGATGCTGTCTTTAAACGGGTAAAAGATTTAAGCGGCGGGGAGCGGGGCCGGCTCTCTCTGGCCAAGCTGATGCTTTCGAAAGCTAACTTCCTCATTCTGGACGAGCCTACCAACCATCTGGATATCGTTTCCAAGGAGATTTTGGAGGAAGCACTTAACCGTTATACCGGAACCGTACTCTACGTTTCCCACGACCGTTATTTTATTAATCAGACTGCTACCCGCATTCTGGATCTGAAGAACCAGACGCTGGTAAACTATATCGGCAACTATGATTACTATCTGGAAAAAAATGAAGAGCTGACAAGGATCTACGCACCCGAAGCCGCAAAAGAAAAGCCGGCAGACACTGCTGCTTCCTCCTCCCGTGAGGACTGGGAAAGAAAGAAGGAGGAGCAGGCCAGAGAACGCAAGCGTCAGAATGATCTGAAAAAAACAGAAGCTCAGATTCAGAAGCTGGAAGAACGGGATGCCCAGATCGACCGGCTTCTGGAGCTGGAAGAAAATTATGCCGATCTGGACAAATGTACCCGTCTTACCACAGAAAAAGCCGGCATCGCCCAGGAGCTGGAGAAGCTCTACGAGATCTGGGCGGAGCTGGCAGAGTAAGGGAAGCTTTCTCCGGATGGGCGTATGATTACAGCTCTACTACGTATTTTTCATAGGAATTAACGACCATCGTATTTTTATACATCAGTGTCCTTGGAACCTGATATCCATAATTCAAATGCACATGCCCATGCACCATGTATTTCGGCTCATACCGCTCCAGCAGCGGGAGAAAGGCCTGAAAGCCCTGATGGGGCAGATCCTCCCGATCATTCAGGCCATGGGCCGGGGCATGGGTAAGAAGAATATCGAAGCCCTTGGAACGGCAGAGCTTAAACCGCATCTTTCGGATTCTCTTTTCCATTTCCTTTTCCGTATACTGGAAGTTTCCTTCCCGGTACCGCATAGAACCGCCCAGCCCCATGATTCGCACCCCCTGATACTCATACACCGTATCCTCAATGCAGATACAGCCCTCCGGCGGCTTGCGGATATATTTCTCATCGTGATTTCCATGTACATACAAAACCGGCCCTCTGGAAAAGGTGACTAAAAAGGAAAGATACTCTGCCGGCAGATCGCCGCTGGAAAGAATCAGGTCATAGTCCTTCAGCTTTCCCTCCTCATAAAAATCCCACAGCGACTTGCACGGCACATCGCCCACTAGTAAAATCTTCATCTTCTATTTCTCCGCAGTTAATTTTGTATTTCCCTGCAGCATAGCCAAAGCTGCCGCTTCTTCTGTCAGATTCTCCGGATCCGGAACCCGGCCGATTACATTATCCACCAGCCAGTCCATGGTAATAATTTCTTCCGGAGACAAACAGCCCTCTGCCGTTCCTATCGTCTTTCCGTCCTGCAGCGTAAGAACGCCTGCAAAGGGATTAAAATTTTCTGTATAAATCTCCCTGCGCATGATATCTGTCAATCCCCGGATTCCCTGGGGCAGATTCTGAGACATGATCAGATCGATAATATTGCCGGAAATGCCCCACCAGTAATTTACTGCTTTACGGGCCTTGGTATCCGGGCTTTTATTCCAGTTGCCCTGCAGCATATCCTGGATAATTTTTTCATAAAACTTTCCCCAGTTCCAGACCGGGGTAGCCAGATTTTTGCACTGGCCGTCCTTATCCACGTACAGCCCGAATTTCCGGCTCATGTTGGAGGGCCGAATCATGTCCAGGCCAGAAACCAGTGAAATCTGCTTCTCCTTCAGCAGCCGTTCCAGATCTCCCGTTTTATCCGAATTCCAGTGCAGATACACCTTTGCCCTGGGATTGGTCATCTTAGCGCCAATGGCAAAGGCATTGATATTGGCAAAGGTTCCATATATCGGATAATCAGCCACATAAGCGATCCTGTCGTTTCCGCACATAGCTCCGGCAATCATACCGCTTAAAAACTTTGCCTCATACATCCGGCCATAATAAGTACGAAGCGCACTGTAGGGACGGTTAACACAGCAATTTAAAATTTTTACGCCCGGATGCTCCAGAGCCGTCTTTAAACTGGCTTCCAGAAACCTTTGGTGTGTGGTAAAAATAATGTGGTTTCCATCTTCGATAGCCGTTTCCAGAAGTTCCTTCAGATCCCTTGTGTCCGTCTCCAAAAAGAAGCTCTCTGTCTCGATCCGGCTGCCGAATGCCTGCTCTAAATGCATCCGTCCCAGCTCATGCCCGTAAGTCCAGCTTGAATTTTCCCGGGCCTTGTCGTGAATGAATGCCACCTTCAGCTTCTTGCTGCTGGTCAGATTAAAAAAGCGGGTGAAAAGATTCGTCTCCGGCTCCTCTATGGCAGGCTCTAATACCAGCGCTTTTTCCGGATTATGGTTCAAAAGCGTGATTTCACTCCAGATACGGTCCAGATCCTCTTTTTTCTGAGAAACAGTCTTTTCCAGCAGCTCCTGGTACGGATAAAGGGATAAATAAAACAAAAATGCATCCCCGGAGGTAATCGGAAGCTTCTTTCCTCCTTTATCCTCAAACACCTTGGTAAACTCGGTAAATACAGAGGAAAAATTTTCCTGCTCCTCTTCTGTCCAGACCTCCTCCGGCCCCTTTCCTAATGCAGTCAGAAGCTTGGCAAATCCGCCTTCCTTTGAAAACCATATGTAGTTGATCTTGCTGTTCCTGTAAAAATCAAGGAATTCATAATAAATCCGGTTTTCCGGATCATCGGTCCGCTTCGGGATAATACGCGTAACGGTTCCTTCAATACTAAAAGCATTCAGGTACTTGAATACGCTGACCCGTTTGTTACCCTCCAGCACGTAGAATTTATTCATAAATTCATAGGCCACGATCGGATCCCGGACCCCGTCCTCCGTCTGATGGCGGTAAAGATTCATCCATTTTACGGCAAATTCGGACTTTTCCGACATCAGAGGCATAAAATTTACAGCAAAAGCATTTTTTCTGCCGGCAGTCTTGGTGCCTACGATCTGGTCCAGCGGAATATCCACCAGGCCCAGATTCGCCTCCGTCTGCACTTCTACCCGTTCCAGCAGGTCATCCAGGGCCGGAAGATAAGGATACTCTCCTTTTGACACCGCATTACGGTATGCTTTTTCCCCGGCCTTTACCGCTTTTCCATATTCCTGATAGGACATAGATTCTCCTTTCCTAAGCTGTGCTGCAGAAATACCCTATTTCAAAAGACCTTCCAATTCCTTACGGATCGCCTGGATAAATTCCTGGCTGTTTAATACGGTGGGATCCGGAAGGCTGGTAATCAGCGCCAGATCCTTCGTCATCTTTCCTTTTTCAATCGTAGCAATCGTAGCCTGCTCCAGCTTATCTGCAAACTCCTGCAGCTCCTTTAAGTCATCCAGCTCGCCCCGTTTCCGCAAAGCGCCGCTCCAGGCAAAAATGGTAGCCACGGAATTCGTGGAGGTCTCCTCTCCCTTCAGATGCTTATAGTAATGGCGCTGCACCGTACCGTGAGCCGCCTCATATTCATAATTTCCGTCCGGTGAAACCAGTACGGACGTCATCATGGCAAGAGAACCGAATGCAGAGGAGATCATATCGCTCATCACGTCTCCGTCATAGTTCTTGCAGGCCCAGATAAAGCCACCCTCTGATTTCATCACCCGGGCCACCGCATCATCAATCAGCGTATAAAAATAAGTGATGCCTGCCTGCCGGAATTTTTCCTGGAAATCCTTCTCATAAATCTCCTGGAAAATGTCCTTGAATGTATGGTCATACTTTTTGGAAATCGTATCCTTTGTGGAAAACCACAGATCCTGCTTCGTATCCAGCGCATAAGCAAAACAGCTTCTGGCAAAGCTTTCGATGGATGCATTCAGGTTGTGCATCCCCTGCAGCACGCCGGCTCCCTTATACTGATGAATCAATTCTCTCGTCTCCGTCCCATCCTCAGCGGTAAATACCAGCTCCGCCTTTCCGGGGCCCGGAATGACCATCTCCGTATTCTTATATACATCCCCGTATGCATGACGGGCAATCGTAATCGGCTTTTTCCAGGATTTTACGTTTGGTTCAATCCCCTTTACCGGAATCGGAGCCCGAAAAACTGTGCCGTCCAGAATCGCCCGGATCGTACCGTTAGGACTCTTCCACATTTCCTTAAGATTATATTCCGTCATCCTGGCTGCATTGGGCGTGATGGTAGCGCATTTTACTGCTACACCATATTTCTTATTTGCATTCGCTGCATCTACGGTAATCTGATCGTTCGTTTCATTCCGCTTCTCCAGCCCCAGGTCATAATATTCTGTTTTCAGATCTACAAAAGGAAGAAGGAGCTCATCCTTGATCATTTTCCAGAGAATACGGGTCATTTCATCCCCGTCCATCTCAACCAGCGGTGTCGTCATTCTGATTTTTTCCATTGTCTGTTCCTCCTCATCCAAATTTTATCCACGCCATTATAGCATCATTTCCTTTCTTTGACCAGAGCCAGCCGCTTTATTTCAACAGTTATTTCAACAGCTTCGCTAAATTAATCCTTCCCCAGCCCTGCTGCTCCTTCGGAAGTCCCAGATCATCCGCTGCTTCTTTCAGCTTCATTTTTACCTCTACATTGCTCAACCACGGTTTCTGGGATAATAAAAGACAGGCCGCACCGGCTATCATTGGTGTGGCCATAGAGGTTCCGCTTTTGCTGCAATAAGGACGGGAGGGCGGTCTTAAGTTACTACAGGAGGTAATCAGCGTGCCAGGAGCGGTAATTTCCGGCTTGCAGACACATGCTGCGGTGGGACCCCGCCCGGAATAAAAGGATTTTCGTCTGACACCGCTCTTTACGGAATCATCATAAAATCCCACGGTAATCACCTTCGGGCTGGTGCCTGGTATAGTGATACTGCCCTGCTCCGGCCCCATATTTCCGGCTGCTACCACCACCGTGATTCCGGCATCCCATACCCTTTCCACCCATTCAATCAAAAGCTTTCCTTCCTCCTCCGCATCCTTTTCCGGCGTCCCTACTGAAAAATTCAGCACCCGGATATCAAATTTTTTCTGATTGCGTATCACCCAATCCATGGCTGCAACGGCATCCCGCACCTTACCTGTGCCGTTCCGGTCCAATACCTTAAGGTGGATCAGGTTACATTCCGGGGCGATCCCCCGGTATTTTCCCATGGACAGACTGCCGTTTCCTCCCAGAATCCCCGTCACATGGCTTCCGTGAGAAGCATCATCATAAAAATTCTCTTTTTTCCCTACAAAATCCCTGAAGCAAACCACCCGGTCCGCATAATCCGGATGATAACAGATGCCGGAATCCATCACGGCCGCCGTAATTCCCCGCCCAGTAATCCCTCTTTTGTACACCTCATCGGCATATATCAATTTTCGGACTCGGTTCATGCTCTTACCCGTTTTTTTCTTATCATATGATTATCTGGAGATAGTTGCTATTTTTCCATTACGGGATCCGCCGGATGCGCACCAGTATCACGCTTTCACAAATGCTGCCGTAATATGCATAAACCCGTCTCTGATTTCAGCAAAAATCTCACCGTTCATTTTATGCATTAGCTGGCGGCAAATGTAAAGCCCAAGCCCGCTTCCCCTGGCATGGTCCGCATTTGAACCGCGCCAAAAGCTGTCAAAAATATGCGGAAGCTCAAGATCAGGAAGCGTACATCCGCTGTTTTTTATGAGAACCCGAATACAGCCCTCCTCTTCCGAAAAACAGATGCTGACACTCCTTCCATCTCCGTATTTCACGGCATTCTCCATCACATTTTGCAGCACTTCAACACTGCGGTCGAAATCTCCGCTGAGCAGGCAATCCGCATAATCCCCCACAGAAAAATCCGTTTTCGTAAGCGCAAGCTTTTCGCCGTAGTATTCCTCCATCGCTTTCACAAGCTCTGATAAATAAAATTCGCCGCTCCTGACCGTAAGACTAAGAAAATCCTCTCTGGATGCACAGATGATCTGTGAAATATAATCCTCTATCTCATCTGCCTTCACCTTTATCTGCTCCATAACCTTTCGCTGCTTCTCTCTGTCAGAGTAAAGTCCCTTTAATAATGCCTCCGCATACAGCTTTATAGCCGACAACGGCGTTTTAATATCATGCGACAAGGAGAGCAGCAGCGTTTTTCTTTCCCGCTGCAGCTCAAGCTCCCTTTGCTTCTGTTGCTCCATATTCTCGCGCAGCAGCTCGATGCCCCACATAAAACGGCCAAAAAACCTGCTTTTACTTTCCTTTAAGGGAACGGTCAGATTCCCCTTCGCTAGCTGGTACGGAACCTCGCTCAGCTTATCAAAGGGATTAAGGATCTTTTCCTGAATAAAGAGCATCACGCTTATGAGCAGCGCCGCCATGACGCCCAGCATACAATTTACTATGAAAATAATGCGTGTATCCTTTCTGCCGCCAGCTTCGTAATCAAAACGGTAAATTTCACCTCTGACCTCACGCACCGCATAATCATTGTTCCCGCTGTAAAATCCGGAGTTTCCGGAAGAAAATTTTTCAATGCCTATGACATATTCACAACCCGATAGATCAACATTTTCGAAGCCTTTCTCCGCTATTTCAACGGCGATTCTGTTAATCTCCACTCGGTACGGCCTGCTGCTTTCCCTATTGCCCGAATGAAGCAACAGCAGATTTGCAATAATAAAAAACAGCGTCATAAAAACAATAATTCCCGCAAAAATTCTATGAAAGCTTTTCATGCGAACCGATACCCCACTCCCCACACGGTCAGAATTTTCTCTGGATTTTTCGGATCATTCTCAATTTTCTGCCGGAGCCATTTGATATGCACTGTCAGGGTCTGCATCTCCGAAAAGCTGTCGCTGCCCCAAATTTGATTGAATAGATATTCCTTTTGGAGTGCTTTGCCCTTGTTTTCCATCAGCAGAAGAAGTAATTCAAATTCTTTTGCAGTCATATTGCACCGGATATTGTTTTTATAAGCAATTTTATTCCTTTTATCCAGGCGGATATCCCCGTCCGTTATCTCATCAAGAGCATATCTTCTCTTGAAGATCCCTCCGATTTTCGCAAGCATGATGTCGATGTCATAGGGCTTTTCAATATAATCGTCCGCGCCGAGAAGCAGTCCGTTTAGCTTATCATTCTTTTCTGTTTTTGCACTGACGATCAAAACCGGCGTATTGCTCTGCTCCCGGATTCTGGCACATACCGCAAAGCCATCCATGCCCGGCAGCATAAGATCTAATATTACCAGCCTTGCACTATATCTTTCATACAAAAGCAACGCCTTTTCCCCGCTGTCTGCCACAGAAACCGTATAATTTTCTGCACGCAGGAAATCACACAGCAGGCCAGACAGCTCCTTATCGTCCTCGACAATCAAAATATCTATCATAATGATCCTTTCCTATGGGAAAGCACGTACCACACCCCTACCATCCCATTTCCATAAGCCAGTTATTCAATGCCCTTTCACGGTTTCTTAATTGAGATACCGAATCGTATCTTCCTAAATTGTATTCACCTTTTATATTTCCGTCAACCATATACATCACCCTTGTACATTTTGCCGCAACATTCACATCGTGAGTTACAAGCATGACGGTTGTGCCCTCACTGTTTATTTTCGCAAGCTCCTCCATAACCTCCTGGGAAGAAGTCCGGTTAAGCGCTCCCGTAGGCTCATCCGCAAAAATCATTTTCGGTTTATTCATCAAACTGCGGCAGATACACGCCCGCTGCAGTTGTCCGCCGGAAACCTCATTGATGTCGTTTTCCGCAATTTCGATGATCCCCAGCTTCCGCATTAAAGCCTGGCCCCGCTGCACGGTTTCCCTCCGGCTCTCCCTGATTTTATCCGACTGGCAGGCAGGAAGAATAATATTGTCGAGCACCGTAAGATTTTTCAGCATATACATCTGCTGAAAAATAAATCCCATCTCATCCAGCCTCAAATTCGCCATCTCTTTCGGCTTCAGCGCCCCAATATTTCTTCCGCAAAACTCCACACGTCCTGCGGTAATGCCGTCCATTCCGGAAATGGCATACAAAAGCGTAGATTTTCCGGATCCTGACGGCCCCATCACAGCAACCATTTCTCCCTCATCAATGTGAAAGCTTACATTTTTCAAAACATTGTTCTGACGCTTATTTACAATATAGGTTTTACAAAGATCATCTACCTTTAAAATTGTATTCATAACTTATTCTCCTTCCTCTATTCAATATTTGAGACTTCCGAAGCGGATATTTTCCTAAGCTGCAATGCTGCCAGCATACCTGCAAACACCGTTATTGCAAGCACGGCCAACGGGTAGATCACATAAACCTCCAATGGTATGATCTCAAATTCAACACTGTATGCCCCCATCATCCGGAAGATAGGCTCCACCAACAGCTTTGAAAGCGGCGCTGAAACAAGGGTCCCCAAAATAATGGCAATCAGCATCACAATTCCGATCCGCAATGTCTGCCAGATTACCAGTGCGGAATTGCGAAATCCTATTGCCTTCATGATTGCAATTTGTCCCCTTTCCCTTGCAATGAAGCTCTTTGCCATAAGAACTGCAACTAGCATATTAATACAACCTATGATACCAAGAATAAGCCTTTTCACTCCTTCAAGCTGCTGAGCAACATTGCCTATCATATAGCTGATATATTCTCCTGCTGAATAAACATCTGCATCGGGACATTGCTTTTTTATCAAAGCCTTTCTTTCCTCAATGGTTTTGCTGTCAGGATTATCTGTATATTTTATCTGAATGCCAAAGCTGCCTCCTGCATAGAAATAATCCAGCTCTTCCTCCTGATAGAAGCGGATCCCCTCCCCTAAATTATTCATGGATTGGTTAATAGCAGTAACGGTATACTGTCTGGTTTCTCCCCCTATATTGATCTTCACATCATCGCCGATTTTCGCTCCGATCTCATCTGCTACAAGATAGGAAATCGCCACCTCTCCCCTGTTTTGGGGCGCAGTTCCCTCCAAATAAGAATACATGTCTGTCGTCACGTCTCCTACGCCCAAAAACGCAAGAGACGACTTTTTCTTATTTCCACAGGAAATATAAAACCGGAACATAATCTCCTGAAATACGTCAGCCTCTATCTGATTTTCCTGCAGAACCGCCCGCACCTCGTCAAGCTTTTCCTGAATCCTATCTGCATTGTTTCCGTCCGGCGAAAAAAGCAGCTCCTGTGAAATTACAAGATCGAACTTCGCCATATTAAACCATTCAATTAAACGATCCGACTGGAGCGTATTAATTGTGTTTATAGGAATTATCACAAGAAGGATGCCCAGCAGAAAAATCAGGAGCATCGAAACATATTTTTTCTTCTCGCTCAAAATATCATTTACCGCCATAAAAGGAATGGGCGCCAGCTTCCCTTTACTCAAATGCAGGAAACCCTTTCCAGAGTAACGCTCACCGGTTTCACCGTTTCGTATTGCATCAATGGGAGAAAGTTTTTTGACTTTTCTCGTACAAAAGTAACAGAAAAGCACTACCACCATCGCGGTACCAGCAACACAGGCGAAATTTAAAAGAAATTTTCCGCTCTCCGAAACCATGATATTCTTTGAAACATTTTCCATCAGAATACTGCCAAACGGAAAGCTGAATGCAAATCCGATTGCTGCCCCTATAGCAGAAATTGCAAGATATTTTACGATATAAATTCCACGGATCTTGAAATTGGTGATCCCGATGGCCTTCATAACACCGATTTCACGAAACTCCTCATTCATAGTAAAATTAATCGTAAAGCGCAGAATCACCATTGAAATCAAAATAAGACATACACTGACAACAAGCACGATTGCCGCAATCAGCATATCCATAATGTACATTTGTTTGATTCCCGATTCATTGACAGCCATGATTGTCTGTGCGTCAAGCTCCTGAAACTTCTCCATAAACTCAGCGTCATCCGTATAGACCGCAATGCTATCCATCACACCAGCATTTTTTTCCTGAAACAAAGCAAAGTCATTTTCGCTTACTAAAAAACGTGTCATTCCAATCATGGAAGAGCCAAAAAGAACATCCTTTGTATAGCCCTTTAGCGTAAATTCCTTTTTGATTCCTTCTGATGCAATTACAATTTTACACCCCTCATAAAAATCATTTTCTCCGGAACCAAAAATTTCGGCAGTGACATAAATCTCGCCATCGCTGACCTGCGTAATTTCTTTTCCACTATCATCAAACACCCGGGGACCGCCGATTGCCGACAGGCATAAGCTATTTCCGTATTCAAACGCCGCACCGCTGACAGTGACATCTCTCGGGTCTATCTGAATCAGCCTGGTGCAACTGTAATGATAGCCATTCTCTCCCGCAAACGCATCAAAACGCTCCATTTCCTGTTCACTGGTCATTGCAAACCAATAGTCTGGAACCCCGGCTTTTTCAAAATAGCTGTCAAGTGCGGTGGAAACCGTAATCATATTATTTGCGCTGCTTGCAATGAACATTGCCGCCAGGGTAATAAAAATCAGCAGAATTGTATTCATGGTCTTTTTTCGTTTGAAATCTTTTTTCAGTATTCGCAGATACATTTCTCTTCCCCTTTCTACTTTGTTATTCCATTGTAGCATGGGAATTATTAAATAATCCTTAAATCCTGTTGGTAACATGAAAATACATACGGCAAAATTATTAGATTTATCACGGCACACATAATGGTATCGTGCAGAAAAGAAAGTGGGTTTGTCAACATGTATTGTAAACCTACACAGCCGGGAAAATGAGAACAGGAAAAATCACTTGACAATTCAGGAATACATATAATAAGATATTTCCAGCATAAAAATAGCTGTGTGAATATGGTGCCGGAAGGCTGCTCTTTTGAGCAATGGGAACAAAGTAAAAGCTTTGACAGCCCCCGCTACTGTAAGACGGACGAATTCTCCTAAAAGGTCACTGGGAAACCGGGAAGACGGGAGATAGTAGGATGAAGTCAAGTCAGGATACCTGCCATATTCCCAAAACGGTTGCTTTCGGTGGGAAGGTTTACGTGATATGACAGACGGAGTCAGAGTATCCGGCTTTTTTGCTGTCCTAATTTCAGAATCTTTTCCCGAATAAACCGAACCGAAAGGTTCATTTTTTTATGCTTAAATCACTGGAATTATGCGCCAGGAATATCAAAACAGAAAGCGAGGATTCAAATGAAGAAAAAAATTGTATCAACATTATTGGCAGGCCTCATGATCCTGTCCTCCTTCAGTACGGGGGTATTTGCTGAAGAAGCCACAGAGGATTACGGCGAGGTAACGATCGAAAACGGTGAACGGACAATTACCTTCACTGAGATGCCTACGGGAATTCTTTGCTGCTACAGCGGTGAAGTATTAATGCAGCTTGGTCTGGAGGATTACATCATCGGCACCAGTACAAACAACAAAGGCCGCATCTCACCGATTGAAGGCGTAGCAGAAAAATTTGAGGGAATCCCGGAAATTGAACGTTCTCATGAAAATGCAGTTGCTTCCGGTGCTGATCTTATCATCGGAGAGGTCAGTGCATTCCAGGAGGATCGTTGGGGAACCTACGATATGCTGGAGGAAAAAGGTATCACTGGTTATGCGCTGACGGGAACCGTCGTGGAGGATGAGACCATGGACAGCATTTATCAGGATATTGAAAATATGGGTAAGATCTTCAAGGTTGAGGATCGGGCAGAAGAACTTATCGCTGACACAAAGGAACAGATCGCCGCTATCGAAGAGGCTGTTTCCGGTGTGGCGCAGGATGATAAGGTAAAAGCTTTCGTTATGGACAGCGTAAGCGGCAATGAGGTTTACACCACCTCCGCCGGCCTGGAAAGCAATCTCATTGAGCTGGCCGGCGGCATTAACACCACAAAGGGCATGGCTGATTCCAGATGGTTCACAACAAGCGTAGAAACCATCGTGACCGCAAATCCTGACGTTATGATCTTCAATGATTACGGCAATGAGGAAATGCTGCAGGAAAGCCTTGATTTCATCAATAACAATGAAGCGCTGGCAGATGTCCCCGCAGTGGCAAACCAGAACTACATCATCATTCCGCTTGCTTATGCAATGCACGATTTAAGTTCTGTGATAGCCTGCGAAACCTTTGCGGAAGCTTTCTATCCGGAATTGTTTGAATAAGGTGGCATATGAAGGGGAACAAAATTCGTGAAGGATTGCTGTTTCCGGTATTGACCGCGATTCTGGGCATTTCCATCCTGTATGTGGTTTCCATCGGCACTACCCCCATAGATATGAAAACGGTCTATCATATTATGGTGGATCAGATCTTTTTGGGCGGGAAAGAAACAAATGCCGGCGTATGGGATAATGCCTCCTACCAGATCATCTGGAACATAAGACTGCCAAGGGTTTTGTTTGGCGTGTGCTGCGGCGCCGGATTATCAATCTGCGGCGCAGCCATGCAGGCGCTTGTGTTAAATCCTGTGGCGGAACCATATATTTTAGGCGTATCTTCAGGGGCATCAGCCGGGGCAGCATTTGCACTGCTGGTGCCCATTCCCCTATTCAGCGGACAATACCGTACCACTACATTTGCTTTGCTGGGTGCAATTCTGGCTTTTTTCTGTGTCTATAATATGTCAAAGGCAGGAGGCGGAGGTAAAATACAGCCAGTCACACTGCTGCTGTCCGGTACGGCAGTAAATGCGGTGATGAGCGCCATCACCAGCTTCCTGATCTTTATGGCAAAAAGTCAGGAAAGCATCTCTGCCGTTTACAACTGGCAAATGGGAAGCCTCGCTTCCGCTCAATGGAACAGTCTCTGGGTTCCGGCAATCGGCGTAGCTCTTGGCTGTATTATCTTTATCTGGCAAAGCGGCAATTTCAACCTTATCATGATGGGGGATGAAGATGCGGCTGCCATGGGACTGAACGTGAAGCGTTTTCGGGGAAGCATGTTTATCATTTGTGCCATTATTGTAGCTTCCCTGGTCTCAATCACCGGCATTATTGGATTTGTAGGATTAATGATTCCGCATATTGTACGTTTGCTGGCAAAAACCAGCAACAATAAAGTGGTACTGCCCTTAAGTGCGCTTTTTGGCGCCTCTTACCTGATCTGGGCGGATGCAGCCGCCAGGAGCCTGTTCGGTGCGGCTGAACTGCCTCTGGGTATTATTACTGCTTTCGTGGGTGCGCCATTTTTCTTTTATCTGATGCTTCGGAAGAATCGGGGTGCGGCATGAGTACAGTCATCGATTTTCAGACCATACATGTAAGCTATGGAAAAAAAGAAATCCTGCATGGCGCCAGCCTGCAGGTAGAACAGGGTAAAATTACGGGAATCATCGGACCGAACGGCTGCGGCAAATCGACACTGATTAAAACCATTTACGGAATCGTTCCGTTTCAGTCAGGAAGAATTCTCCTGGAAGGAAAAAACATTCAGGATTTCAGCCGGAAGGACATTGCCGGGAGGCTGGGATACGTGGGACAGGACACATCCGTTGTCTTTGACTTCTCTGTTGAGGATGTAATCGGAATGGCCCTTTATAACCAGAAAAAGCGCAAGCTTTCCTCAAAGGAGATTATCCGCCGGGCGATGGAAGAGCTGAATATCTCAAAGTTTTCGGGCCGCAGTATACAGACGCTCTCCGGCGGCGAGCGAAAGATGGTTTTTCTGGCCCGCGCCGTGGCTCAGGGCGTAGATACGATTATTCTGGACGAACCCACAAATCACCTGGATATCCGTCATCAGCTTTTTCTTTTAAATTATCTGAAGCATAGCGGAAAAACCATTGTAATTGTCATTCACGATCTTCGCCTGGCGGCACATTACTGCGATCTGCTCTATCTGATGCAGGATGGTCAAATCATCTGCAGCGGAACACCGGAGCAGGTGCTCATACGGGAAAATGTGGAGCAGGTATTTGGAATCTCGGGCGGAATCGACTATATGGCTGACGGCACCAGAGACTTCCGCATGGATTTCAGATAAAACCATCCATCTCCTTTGCCGGGGACTCAAAAACCTGCTGGTTTATGCGGCAGTCATTTAAGGCTCTGTGAGCCCCGGCTGAGGAACCTCTAGCCGGTAGTTATCAGCTTCTTTTCACTCCATTTCCCGGACAGATACCGGATCAGAACGGCAAAACCATAAACAATTTTGAATTGTGTTTCACTTCACTTCGCATAAAGGACTTCTTCATCCATGATACGCAAAGCTTTTTGCTCTAATAAGTAAGCTTCATATCGTTTATGATTCACCTGCAGAGCCAACTCATTGATTTTACTTTGGACATCCTTGTTATGAAGTAACGGAATCTGAACTTGTTGAATATGCCATGGTTCTATTGCATCAACAACGCCTCCATAAGTAAAGCGGCGGATTAAAGCCTTTCCGTATTCTGAGTTTAAAAAAATGTAAACGTATCCGCAAATATTCTCATAGGATATTATTTGCATCATATTATCGCTGATCGCCCAATCATAAAAATGTTTGCAAGGCATGACAACATTCCCTAAAGAGCCACGAGCCGGCGTAAGAATTGAATTTTCCTTAATTCCCAAAGGGCCCTCGAGCTGTTTCGCATGTGCTTTTTTCGAAAGGTATTTCTCGCTTGAAGGATCAAGCTGATTCATTTCTTTGCCACCCAAAAATTTAACACCGTATTCATTCTCTACATACACACGCTTAAATCTTCCCGGCAGAACAACTGCTTTACTAATTCGGCTGTCACCGATGGTGGTAACTTCCTCTGCATGCTTCTTGAGATGATTCATGATTGCGTCTACAATCGGAACATGATACGAGGCATCTAAACGGTAGTCCATACCGCTTAATTTTACGCTGAATGCCTCTACCGGAGCATCCTTTTTGAGATAGTCGACATCCAATTCATCCATTGCCGGCAGTTGAAGCTCGTCAATCAGCATCTGAGTTGCCCTATCAATTAGCGAATTTGATTCATCACGAAGCGAATAGGATCGAACTATAAGATCACTGATTTTTGATTTAATTTCATCTGGCGCATTCGGAATGGGTACAGACGCAAGATGTTCAGGTTCTATGTGCGTTATTACAGCGCCATAGCTGTTTGTCAACAAAATTTTATTACCAGCTTTACTCTTTAAATAAGTATACACATACCCTGCATCGCTTGGATTCTTGCAATTTATACGTAAAAGGTCATGACTGAAAATCAAATTATCCAAAGTGTCAGAAACATAGGATACTTTTCCAATTGTTCCAGAGCAGGTCATAAGTACCTGTCCCTTTGACACTCTCAATGCATCAATATTGGTATCCGTAAGTGCTGAAATATATCCGTCTGGAGAAGGCTTTATGTCCACTATTGCAGATGGCTGGTAAATCGGATAATCAGACCTTTCTACCCAAATACGCTTAAAACGTGCGCAGGTATAGGAGGTTGTCAATCCATCTTTACCCCCAAGCATGGTAAGAGGATATTTGCCTTCTGCAATTATTTCACGGGCTTGTTTTGCTTCTACATCATAGACGCTTGCTTCTAAGCGTTTCCCCCTTTCGATAATTTCTGACAGTGAAACCGTACACCATTTGACCGGCGCATCATCAATCACAACCTCGTGCTCAGGCATTGGAGCAAGTTGATATGCCAAATTATGGTTTACCATGCTATTCCCTCCTTAGCCTTCCATTCAGCGAAAATTACAGGTACATCCAGTGTCTGGTCATCCTCAACTTTTCTCTTTTGCTCATGAGATACCGTGCAGTCATCCTCTCCGGTTTCACCAAGCACGAGGACACTATTTGTATCGGGAACAAGGATTTCGTTCCCCTCTTTATCACGCTTAAAAGTAGGATTACCGCGCTTGTCATGACCGACTTTTTCTACCATGGTCATGAAAACATTATAGTCTGCCATAGCACCGCTCTTTTCCTCAGCATCCTTCTGAGCCTGTGTTTTCTTCTGAAGGTAACTATTCAGCACCCGTTTAAGGTGCACTGATTTTTGGGCAAAACGTAGA
>JAUNON010000123.1 GCA_030537145.1 Lachnospiraceae bacterium
GTCCGAAACGCAGAGAGCGTCGGAAGTACAGCAGACAGCAGAAACGCAGATGGAGGAAGCGGAGCACCCAACTGAGCGGCGGGAGCAAGCAGAGACGGAGCAGTCAACGGCGGCCCGGGAAATGGCAGAGACAACGGAGGTCAAAGAAGGCGGGGAAATGCCGGAAGCGGCATTGGAAAAAAACGGATTCGATCAGGTGACAGACTTTCTGCAGGACAATTTGATTATCTGCATTGCGTCCGGACTGGTGATTATTGCGCTGCTTATTATTCTGATCAGCCTTTTGCAGAGAAGAAAGGGAGTGCGGACAGCGCCCGAATTGAAAAAAACATATTACGGAGAAAACCTGTCAGCCGGAGATGCGAATAAGTTTTCAGAGGAATTTACGTATGATGATGAGAAAACGATCGATGAGCTGGGGGCATTTGATGATGAGGCTACGATTGATGCTGCGGGTGAGAACGGCTTGCGATTAAGGTTTGAGATTACGTTTCACGGGCAGACGGAAACGGTGGAACGGCTTCTCAGAGAGCAGTTGATCCTGGGCCGCGGCGAGGAATGCGATGTGGATGTTGTGCTTCATTCTGCGCTGGAAGAACGGAAGCAGACCTCCAGGAAGCATGCGATTATTTTTGAACAGCCGGATGGCTTATATGTGAAGGACAATTCAAAAAATAAAACCTATTTAAACGGTGTGGAGGTTATGGGAAAAATGATGCTCCGGGATGGAGATGTGCTGCAGTTGGGGAAAGCAACTGTGAAGGTAAAAATTCTGGGCTATTGATTGGAAAAAATGAGTGTTGATGGAAGGAGAGAGCGATGAAGAGAATTGTCCGGAAAATATGTCTCGGGATACTTTGCTTGGTATTGCTGCTTCCGGGGACCTGTGCTGCGGATCAAAGGCTGTCCGTAAAGCTTGGAATCCAAAAGGACAGAGTTACATTTCGGTTAAAAAATTTATCAGAAGAGGACGGTAAGGATACGCTGCCGGTATATAAGGTGCTTTTATTTACCGGGGCTGAGTTTCAGGATGAGACTGCATGGATCTGCATTTACGATGGGGAATACGATGCAGGGAGCGATATCATCGAGAATGTGCCTTTTGTGGAAAACATTGCGGTAAAAGTTTTTGAAAGAAGCAATAGCGGTTGGACGGACTGCATAGAGCTTCATAAAAGCAATACAGGTTTTTCAAAAGTCACCTGCCGGGCAGTGATTCGGGAGCCCTCTTCCCAGGGAGAAGCTCCGGAAGAGACGGAAGAAGAGGCAGTTTATGTTTTGATGGACCAGGATCGAACGATTCTTCCCTTAGAACTGGCGGAAGAGCTGTATGGGTTTGAGGCGGACATGCGGGAAAATCGGATGAGCGTCACCAAAGGCGATAGGGTATTTTCAAAAACGCCGGTCTTTTTTGCTTGCAGAAAAAAGGATGCAAACGGCATCACACTGGAGCAATATTTTCCGGAGACGCTCCAGGAGACTGAAAAAGAGGAAGCGGAATTCATAGAAACGGAATCGGAAACGGTGGCGCTGACGGAAGAAGAAACCGAAGAGACGGTCACGGAGAAAGAAGAAATAGAAGAGGAAGAGAGTGAAAAGGCAGTCACGGAGAAAGAAGAAATAGAAGAAGAGACCGAAGAGGCGCTCACTGAGACGGGGGCTGCCCGGCAGGCGGTGACAGAGAATGCCGCAGAAAGGGTATCAGAGGAGGCAGGAAAAACGGAAAAGGAAGCTGCTCCTCCAACGAAAGCTGGCGTCTGGCTGGTGGGAGTGCTGCTTATATGGATTCTGCTTCTTGTTTTTGCCCTGTTGCGGATGAACCGGCGTTTAAAAGAGAAGGAAAAAATAAAAATTACTCCGCAGAATAAGAATGAGGACACGATTGATCCTGAGAGTACGATCCTTCCATCAGAAGTGAGAACGGCTATACAGGGAGCCGTGGCAAATCATAAAGGCCGTGTACGCAGAAATAATGAGGATAATTTTTACTTTAACGGAGCTTATATGCATCGTGCGGAAATGGACGAGGGAGCATTTATTTCCGGTGACAGTCAGGACACGGTTCAACTGTATGCGGTATGTGACGGCATGGGAGGGGCAGATTCCGGAGAGGAAGCGTCTCACAGGGCTGTGAAGGAGCTGTTTGCCGGAAAGCAGGAGCATCCGAAAATGATGAATCCGAAGGAGCTGACAGCGGTTCTGCGTAGAATTTCCGAAAAGATAAATCAGGAGGCAGTTCAAAGAGGTCAGAAATCGGGAACCACCATTGCAATGATTTTGGTGTCCGGTCAGCGGGCGATAGCGGCGAATGTTGGCGACAGCCGTATTTACTGCTTCCGGGATCGGAAGCTGACACAGGTGTCCGTGGATCACTCCAAGGTTCAGAGGATGATTTCTATGGGGATATTGACTCCGGAGCAGGCAAAAACAGATCCCGGCCGTCATGTAATTACGCAGTATCTCGGGATGCCGCCGGAGATTAAAGTGTCTCCGTATATGGTTTCTGACATGGAACTGCGCAAGGATGATGTCTATCTTTTATGCAGTGACGGGCTGACAGATATGGTGGATGATTCTCAAATAGAAGCCATTTTAAAAGAAAAAAAGAAACCGAAGGAAGCGGTGCAGGAGCTTTTGAAAACTGCGCTGAACAATGGCGGGCGGGATAACGTGACGGTTCTGCTTCTTCGCATATAAAAAGGTTTCAAAGAAATCAGAAATGGATTCCAAATGGTGATGGATAAATGGTAGATGACAGATTTAGAAAATACGAGCCTTTTTTTGGAAAATGGAAGATCAGTAAGGAACTTGGAAAGGGCTCTTTCGGACGGGTATTTGAAATTTATTGGGATGATGGTTTAGGAGGTCATACGGCTTCTGCCCTGAAAATGATTCATATTCCGTCAGATGAGGCGCTGCGCATCCAAATGGAGGAGCAGCCCAGCATGGAGGCCGTTCGCAATTACTTTTTGAAGCAGGTAGAAAGAATCAAGGAAGAGATTCGGATTCTGCAAAAATGTAAGGGCCACAGCAACATTGTCAGCTATGAAGATCATATGATCGTGGAAAATATAGGTTCCAACGGAATCGGATGGGATATTCTGATTCGGATGGAATTGCTGTATCCCTTGAATCCCTATTTATCCCGTCCCCAGGCGACACAATATGATGTTGTGCAGATGTGGCGGGATATTGCCAATGCGTTAATTTACTGTGAGGAACAGAACATTATCCATAGGGATATTAAGCCGGCCAATATCATGATTTCCACCGGCGGAAGATACAAGCTTACCGATTTCGGCGTTGCGAGAAAAAGCGTGCAGGCTCCGGAAGCGTCTACCCGTGTGGGAACGGAGAGATATATGGCTCCCGAGGTGTTTAAAAATGAAAAATACGACAAACGTGCGGACTATTATTCTCTGGGATGTGTGATCTATTATTTTTTAAATAAAAAACGGCATGTCTTTTTGCCGCCATATCCCCAGGAGGTGGATGCGGACGATAATGAGAAGGCGGAAAGAAAGCGCATCGGCGGAGAAAAAATACCTAAAATCAAAGGTGTGTCGAAGGAAGTAAATGCAGTTCTGCTGAAGTCTATGGCCTATCGCCCGGCAAACCGGTACAAAAGTGCAAGGGAGTTGTATTGGGCAATACAGCACATTCTGGAAACGCAGGGAAATGAGCTCAGGCAGAGATACTTAAATGAGGAGGAGGCTCCGCCGGCAAATCATCCAGGTGGAACTGCTTCAGGATCAAAACTGGCGGTTCCGATTGCGGCGGCGAGCGTGTTGCTGGTAGCCGGGATTTGCGGAATCATTTATGGAGTGTATTCGAAGGGGAGCGGCCAGCAGGCAATCGAAGCAGAGGTGAGTTCCTCTGCTAAGATGCCCGGGAGTGGCATCGGGACAGAGACGGAAGCTGTGGCGGAGACAGAGGCGGAAACGTAAGCTGTGACAGAGACGGAAACAGAAAC
>JAUNON010000124.1 GCA_030537145.1 Lachnospiraceae bacterium
GAGACGGAGACGGAGGCTCCCTTACCAGAGGCCCGTTCGCTGGGACTGCTTGAGAGGCCGGCGGATGGCGATACGGTGACTTCGGAGCTTAAGATAAAGGGCTGGATTTTAACAAATGAAGCTGTGGGAGAGATAGAGGCTTATGTGGATCTTTTGTCCGGCAATACGGTTACGGAGTCCTTCCTTCTGGGTCAGTCGGTTTCCGGCGATAACACCTTTGAAAAGCGCCGGAAAAAGTATGAGACGGAAATCGCTGCCGCAAAAGGGTATGAAGTGAAATTGAGCCAGACGGTGGAGGGCATTCCTGACGGAAGCTACGATCTGCGGCTGCGGGTGGTAGAGCCGGAAACCGGAGCGGAGGAAATCCTGGGAACGGTTAAGCTTCAGATTTCGGGCGGAACTGCAAAGAGAGACGGAGATGTTCTGTCATTTATGGGCCTGAACGAAGAGGAGCAGGTATTGAGCACACATTATATTTATGAGGACAAGGGTTTTGCGATCGGTATGGATGCAGATGAGAACGATCCGGCCATTCAGGCAAATGCGAATCAGATTTTGTTGACCGGATGGATCAATGCAAACGAGGGTACCAGCCTGGGAATGTTTTTTGATATCGACGATACGCTTTATACGGCGGATACTCTGGCAGAGCAGGGCGGAGAATTTGCAATTATCCGGGTGCCCAGAGATCTGGAACAGATGGATTCCGCCCTGGTGGGGGATCCTGTCCGGGGAACGAATGAGGCAGGCTGCATTGTAAGCCTGAAGCTGCCCTTCCTTGATGCCGGAGCTCATACGATTGCCGTTTCCTTCAATGTGGGTGTTCCGGGGGAAGAGACGGAAATCGTGGACATTCGGCCCGTCACCGTTTGGATCGATCCGTCTGTGACGGTCCGGGAGGATGCGATTGACCGGATTACGGAGGCCTGGGAGAAGGAATTTCCGCAGCCGGAAACAGAAACAAAAAGTACCGCAAACGTAGTTGAATGAAACAATATTTAGTTGTATAATATTAGACGAAAAAGTTGTAAAAATGAATTCGGTATTGGAGCAGGCATATGAATTCCGGTGAAAAGGACAAGAAAACAGAGGGACACAGCATATTTCGGATTCTTATTTTTGTGTGGATTTTTATAGGGATCCCGGTTTTGCCGGCAGTATGCGGGCCGGTTTCCGTATATGGCGCCGATTTCAGGGCGGAGGATATTACGGCGGGCTCAAAAGTGACCTTCGGAAAGTATGAGCAGGATGAAGAGAAGAGCGGAAAGGAAGCGCTGGAGTGGCAGGTGCTGGAAAAGGATGAAGTGGGTAATAAAGCGCTGCTGATTACGAGTGATTGTATTGCATGTATGCCCTATCATTCAGAAAAGAAAGAAATTACATGGAACGACAGTGCTTTGCGGCAGTGGTTAAACGGCTTTTTCTTACAGGAAGCTTTTTCTGACGAAGAGCGGTCCCGGATTCTGGAGACCGATGTGGAAACAAGGGTGGAAGAAGAAATAGAGGAGGAAGGCGTTATTACAAGCCGTGACAGGGTGTTTCTGCTCAGCGATGAGGAGGTGAAAACCTATTTTAAAAGGAAATCAGACCGCCTTGCCGGTGTATCGGCCGTGATCCGGCGTCAGGCGGAGGAGGAAAGCGAAGAGGAAGCAGGAGAGGAGGAAAGCAAAGGGAAGGGAGGAGAGGCAGAGGAAGAAACCGAAAACGAAACAGAAAAGGCAGACAGCGGCCTGCGGCCTGCTGTATCCGAGCTGACGGATGCCATTTTCTGGTGGCTGAGGACGCCTGGAGATACGCAGGATTGTGCCGGGTGTGTGGGTGCGGAAGGTTCCATTGTTGCCAGCGGCTATCTGGTGATACAGACAAATTTTGGCGTGCGGCCGGTTATTTGGATAGAGTTAGATGAAGAAACGGAATGATTGTAACAGTGAAGGAAACTGAGCGGTTACGAATGATTTGATTTGAAAGGGAGGTACTTATGAAGAGATGCAGTTCATGCAATACACTTTGTGAAGATTATGCGACTGTTTGCACCCGCTGCGGAAAAAGACTGGATGCAAGGCAGGGAGGACAGAAGGGATCGGTACAGACCGACCCTTACGGAGGGCGGATGCATGATGTCGTCATATATGGAAATCGTTTTGACCATACACGGGAATTTTCTCCGGAGGAGATTTCCAGAGGAAAACCGATGGCTATGGCAACCTATCTTTTCGGAATCATAGGACTGGTGATGGGTCTGTTAAGCCGTGATTCGGATTATGTCCAGTTTCATGTGCGACAGAATGTGAAGTATCTGATCCTGAACTGGATCGTTGCTGCCTGCTGTCTGATCCTGACAGGATTTTTTGTTTTCATCGGGGTAGCTGTAGGCAGCTTCGGAATGCTAAAGGCGGGATCGGTATTTCTGGTTCTTTACGGTATTTATATCCTGGTGATCACAGTTTTGAAATTTATTTGTTTTGTATGGGTCGGACAGGGTAAGGCGGTGGAAGCGCTTCTGGTAAGAAACCTGGGCTTTATGAGAGTAAGAAACCTGGGCTCTATAAGATAGAGAGCAGAGTAAAGGGTCTGAGCTATGAAACGAGGCAGAATATGGATCGGTGTGCTTGCGTTGGCTGTTTGCTGCGGCATATTGCTGGGAACTGTGCTTTTTGTCGCCCTTAATCTGGGCTGGGAGGAAAATTGGCGGGACGCTGCTTACAGCGGCGGGACACAAGAGTCGCAAGAGCCCATTCAGATTTTAACAGAAACAGCGGAATCGGATTCCGAACAGGATATTACGGAGACGGAGGAACCGGGTTCGGAGCAGAAGCTTACGGAGACGGAGGAAACGGGTTCGGAGCAGAAGCTGATGGAAACGGAGGAACCGGTCACAGAACAGAGGATTACGGAGACGGAGGATTTTTCCGCTTATTATGGTACCTATGTGCCGAAGGACGGAAAAGCCCTGATGGTAGATCTGGGCGAAGGAACGGCCGGGGTGAGTAAGCCGCATCTGATTAGCGAGAAGGCGCTTCTTTCGGTCGATGCGGTGAAGCGGAGCGCAGATGGCAAGGAGCTTCTGGGATATATTGATTATTTCGGATTATGTCTGTGGGTTCCGTTGGAAAAGATGGAAAAAATATCCGCAAGGGATTACTCCGTGCAGATTGGGGATGTGTGTATGGTCTGCGAGGACTGGTCTGCGGTGACATTTAAGAAACAGCCCCGGAAGGACAGCGGAATATATGATGTATCCTTCCGGCCGGGGGATATGCTAAAGGTGCTGGATATGGAAAACGGATACTTTGAAACGGCGTATTTTGATGTATCCGCCGGTTCTACCGTGCTGGGATGGGTCAATGGGGATTACGTGACAAAGCTGCATACAGAGTATCCTTATCAGATGGTATGCAGTGAGAGCAATGATGTGGAAACCATACCGTTTTACCTGGAGCTTCCCGGCGCAGCGGATATCGTTATAGGGGAAGAGGACGGAAGCATCGGAGAAGGCTCTGTTTTATGGTTTGAACAGTTTTCGGACGGATGGGGCTATACGAACCTGAACGGGAAGGGTGTCTGGGTCAGCATGATGAATGCAGTACCTGTTTCGGAAACGCAGGCGCAGAAGGTTCTTTCCAGTGTGGAATATGAAAAGGAGCCGGAGGGCAGAACGGATTTTTATATTGACGGCAGAGTAGTAGCTGCGGAGGAATATATCCTTCCGGAAGCCCAGCAGCGTGTTTTGGAGGACCGGGATGTGGAGGGCCTTACGCTGAAGGGACTGTCTTATGCAAAGAACGAGCTATATGCAAAATACGGCCGGAAATTTGACAGCAAGGAGCTGGCGGATTACATGAAGTCCAAGACGTGGTATGTGCCGAAGTATGAGCCGCGTACTTATGATGATCTTATTGTGAGTGAAATGGTAACTATTCAGCACCCGTTTAAGGTGCACTGATTTTTGGGCAAAACGTAGAAA
>JAUNON010000125.1 GCA_030537145.1 Lachnospiraceae bacterium
GGTTATTGTATCTGCAATAGCCGGGCTTTTGTTATTTAAAAACCTTTCGGCTCAGGCATTATTAAATGCTCAACAATAAAAAAATCAAACCACTGAAGGAGGATTTAGTTATGAGAATTATTACAATCGAAAGAGAATTTGGAAGCGGCGGGCGGGAACTTGGAAAACGTCTCGCAGGCAGCATGGAAATTCCCTGTTACGATCAGGAACTCATTGACGAGGTAGCAAAACTCCACAATCTGTCTCCTGAATACATTGAGAGGATTTCGGAATCCGACATTCGAACGGTCTATCCGCGTACCATCGGGCACCGCTTCTCTTCCATGCGCGCCATCAGCAACGATTCCATCAAGGTGGCTGCCTCGCAGAAAAAAGTGATTGAACGGCTTGCCAGCCAGGGCGACTGCGTTTTGGTGGGGCGCGGCGCAGACGTCATCTTAAAAGAGTACCGGCCATTCCGGATCTTTGTTTATGCGGATCAGGTTTCCAAGATCAACCGATGCCTTGCCCGCTCCGAAAAGGGAGAAAACGAAAAGGAGATTCAACGGCAGATGAAATACATCGACAAAAACCGTGAGATTTATCATGATCTGCTCAGCGATACGAAATGGGGAGACAAGGAAAACTATCACCTTTGCATCAACACTTCCGGCCGGACAATCAAGTCCCTGATTCCGGGTTTAACTGCTTACATCTATGACTGGTTTCAAAATCAATAAAATAGTAACGGGAGGATTTATTTACGATGATGACAACTTCAAGAACAACAACACTAGTTCAATATGTTGCACCGGCCGTCTTAACTAATGCGTGCATCTTTTTATTCACCGTCATTGACGGAATTTTCGTAGGACGGGGCGTAGGTTCGGATGCGCTCGGCGCAGTCAACATCGCCACGCCGCTTGTCATGATCGCTACCGCCATCAATATGCTCACGTCCATCGGCGGCGTTACCGTGGCGGCCATCCGGCTGGGACGCGGGGAAAAGAGGGCGCAAACCAGGCATTTATGCACTCTCTGACGGCAAACTTCCTTCTTTCAGCCCTGATGACGATTCTCTGCGTATTCTTTACCGAGCCGCTGGCACAGGCGCTCGGCGCGCAGGCACAATATATCCAGATGGCAAAGGATTACATCTTCTGGTGGGGACTCTTTGCAATTCCCTGTGCGGTGTCTCTGAATTTTCAGAGTTTCTGCCGCAACGACGGATCACCGGGACTGGTTGGAACGGCTACCGTAATCAGCACCATTTTAAACATTTTCCTTGACTGGCTGTTTGTATTTCCCCTGCATATGGGAATCATGGGCGCAGCGCTGGCAACCGGCCTTTCCCAGACAGTTTCCATGCTGATCGTGCTGATGCACTTCCTTCAGAAAAAAGGAGACCTTCGGATTCATCCATTCAAGTCAGACGGAAAATTATACCGCAAAGTGCTGTTCCGTGGTCTGCCGGAAATGATCGCACAGTTCGCAACTCCGGTTACCACCATTTGTATGAACCGCGTGCTGATGGCACAGCTTGGCGACATTGGAATTAACTCATTTTCCATTATCTCCTACATCTCATCCCTGACGATGTCCGTCCTTGCCGGCGCATCGGAAGGATTGCAGCCATTATTCGGTCAGAGTTACGGTGCGAAAGAGGAGAAAGACTTAAAGTACTATTTCCGGTCAGGGATCGTGGTCTGCCTTGTAGGCAGCACTTTGATCGTACTGCTGGCCGTCCTGCTCGCAACGCCTATCTGCAGCATGTTCGGCGCTTCTGGGCAGACGCTGGAATTTACTGTAAAATACCTGCCTCAGTATGCATGGGCATTTATTATTGCCGGTATGAATACCCTGATTTCGGCTTACCTGTATTCCACAAAGCGTTCAAACTATGCTATCATTCTGAACATGGTCCGCAGCCTTGTGCTGAATACAATCATTATCCTCGGACTTCCTGCTATCTTTGGCAGCGGAATTGTCTGGTTTACGTTTGGTATTTCCGAATGTATGGTACTGGTACTTGCGGTTATCCTGCTGAAAGCATCCGAACGCAACGGCATTGTTTATAAATAAGGAAGAGCCTGCATAAAATATTTGAACTATAACTTGGAGTGAACTTGGAGACCGGTAGCATACACCGGCTCTCCCTGGCCTTGAATAGATGGCCTCACCACAACAGCAGAGAACACTGCCATACAAGGGACTTACATGAACAAGTTTATCTCATCAAGTAGAAAAGATTGAGGTGTTGGCTGTACGGGTTGCCCGCCCTGGTTGTACAGATTGGCAGAAATTAATCTCTGGCAAAAAAATCCATAGTTAAAGAAATAAAAAACAGGCCCAGATGACAAGTTAGGAATTGATTACTTTGTACTTGGAATACTTTCCTCCACATAACAATTCTAAGCGCCCTTCTGCCTGAAGCTTTTTAATAACTGCATATGCTTGTGACGGGGTTACTTTCAGCAATTCAATTACATTCTGTTTTGTGATGATCCCATTCTGAGTGTTTGCCAACTTCATTACCAGCTCAGGATATCTGATGTTGTCTATATCTGTCTGTCGAACATACTGTATTGTTTCTTTGTTCTCACGATAGATCTTTTTACCCAGAATATAAGTGCGGTTTTTTCCTTTGCCTGATGCTTCAATCAAACCCGATTCAATCATGCCCTCGATTGCAGATCTAACCTTATTTTCACTCAGATTTGTCAGTTCAACAATTCGTTCAACTGTACATCTTCTTTCATTATTAAGGACAGATAAAATCATCAACACGTAGATTGATAATGGTTTTCCCTGCCTGTTCTGTTCATCTGCGACAAACTTTGCAAACGGCAAGTCTGCTTTCGCTCTTTGAATAAATAGTTTAACACTTCTGCTGGTAGATTCAGAATAATCCGGCCATGGTCTTCCAAAGATGATAGATCCTTCATAGATTCTATCGATGCCTCTTCCCGTCTTCTCAGCTAAACCTATTCGTTTCATTGCATCTGCAAGCGCAGGATTACGTCCATGTGGTTCTACTGTAAGAAGATTTTTCAGATTAACTCCGTCTATAAATCCACCAGGATTACTTATCGTCATTCCTTCGTCATCAATCAAAACCCTTACAGCCCCAAGCATAGTATAATCCCTATGACAGAATGCATTTACTAAACCTTCCCGAAAAGCAGCCCAGTCAAATTCCGGAATTGGAAGTCTGAATAATCCGTACTCGGTCTCTCTTTCTGGATTCCAGGCTTTGACATATGTCTCATAGCTCTCGAACAATTCAAGAAGTGGCTTATTACTATCCTCATTCATACGGACAGCTGTTCCCTCAAGAACCTGAAATGCAGATTTCGCTGTTGGTATCAGTTCTGCAATACGCTCCTCCTTGCCAATTAATAGCATACCAGTAACTGTAGGAACATATTTACCGGCAACATCTGTAATAAGACGTAATGCAATATCCAGTTCGTCATCCGGTAAAGAAAGCAGAGATTTTTCGCCGCCCGATCTGTTTTGAATGATTCGGCGAAGTCTGACTCTCTGATTTGGATCTAAATCAGCTAAAGAAGCTCCTGCCAAAGGCTGAGCGGAATAATCAAGCATTCCAAGCTCTGAAAGGCGAGAGGGAATCTCATAAGAATACATGGGTATTACTTCCGGACTTCCATCCAGTTTAGTACGTCTTCTCAATATTTTTCCTGATGCAGTTGATACTACACCTCGACTTCTTGGCACTTCAATTTTCAGAACATCTTTACTCTCTTCAGTAATTATCTCTGCCCTAACAGCTATAGGCGGAACAGTGCTATTGGCAATCAGTGCAGTTACACCGATAGGATCCTTATGCTTTTTATGAACTCCGGTAATTGTTCCGTCATCCTCAACTCCCAGAAACAAAAATCCTCCAGATGTATTTG
>JAUNON010000051.1 GCA_030537145.1 Lachnospiraceae bacterium
GTTAAAGAAGCTGGCATAAAAAAATGAAAAACTTGTCGCAAAACTATTGACAAAACATATTTTTGAAGAAAAATGAACTGTAGATTTGACAATAGGAACAAATTATGGTATGATAACTATCAGTTTTCGGGATGTTGTTTTCCGGAGACGAAAGGCATCTGTAGCTCAGGGGATAGAGCAGCGGTTTCCGGTACCGCGTGTCGGGGGTTCGAATCCCTCCAGATGCGTTACAGCAGAAAGACGATAGAGAACCAGGTTGGAGGTAACACTTATGTTAGACAACTTCCGGGAATGGCTTTCTGATAACCTGAGGTATATTCTTTTGGGACTGGCGGTTGTGCTGATCCTGGTGATTGGCTTCTGTGTAGTAAAGCTTGTTACCGGAGGTTCATCGTCCTCTCAGAAACAGTCCTCAGGACAGGCGGAAAGTGAGATTTCCACAGAGGCAATATCAGAGACAACTGCACAAAATGTACAGAATGAGACGGCGGCTGCAGCCACAGCCAGTCTTGTAAAGGATGATGCGGCGATTCTTACGCTGGTAAAGAAGTATTATACAGCAGCGGCAGAAAAGGATTATGCTACACTGGAGACGATTGTTGATCCGTGGAATGATGAGGTGAAAAACAGCATCAGCCGAAATGATGTGATTGAGAGCTATAATAATATTTCTACCTATTCCAAACAGGGACCGGTGGCAAATTCCTATGTGGTTTATACATATTTTGACGGCAAGGTGGCCAATATCGATACTTTGGCGCCCAGTCTGACCATGCTTTATGTGGTGGCAGATGAAAACGGAAATCTTGTGGTTTCTGACCGGGAAGCAAGTCAGGAGGTAGCGGATTACATTGCGACGGTTTCTTCGGATGCGGATGTGCAGGCATTGATTGCGGATGTGGAAACAAAATGCGCAGCTGCCAAGGAAGCGGATTCGGCGCTGAAGGAGTTTATGGATCAGTCCAATGTAGATTCGCAGCAGCCGGACAGCGATACGGATACGGATGATACAGTCCTGACCGGTGAGGCAGTGGCTACTTCGGAGGTGAATATTCGTCAGGAGCCGAATACCAGTTCCGCAATCATGGGAGTGCTTCAGGTGGGCACGAGCGTGACCGTTCTGCAGATGGCGGAGGACGGCTGGTGTCAGGTCAGCTACAATGCAGGTGCCTATACGATTGAAGGCTATGTGAAGGCCGAGTATCTGGAGGCGTCCGGCAGTACGGCGGATGACGGACAAAGTACAGCGGATAACGGCACTGCCGGAACCGATACGAATACGGTTGACAACAGTACGGCCGATAACGGTGTTTAATAAAATAAAGACAACAGAGATTGTTGCAGAGGAATAGCCACAGGCTTCGGGTATCCGGCGTTTGGAACAAGCGGATAAGGGATATGGAGGCCTGTGGTTTTTGTTGCTGCGAATGAGAGAGGCTGCCGCAAAAATCAGTTTAAGAAGTTTTGTATTTTGATTTTGCGGCGGTCTTTGAGTGAAGGGATTTGGAGGCGTAAAAGTATGGCGGGACAAAAGCAAAGAAAACAGCAGAATGCGGCCCGGGGCGAGAAAGCCGGATGCGCAGAAGAAAAAACAGCCGGTGAGACGATACGGCTGAATAAGCTGCTGTCGGAGGCGGGGATCTGTTCCCGCCGGGAAGCTGACCGGCTGATCCAGGCAGGGAGAGTGACTGTGGACGGACACCGGGCAGAGACCGGGATGCAGGTGGCAAAAGGGCAGTTGGTTTGCATGGATGGAGAGCCGGTAAGAAAGGAGGCCGAGGTAATCTTCCTCGCAGTGAATAAGCCGGCAGGCGTTGTCTGTACTACGGAGAAGAAGTGGGGAGATACTACCTTGGAGGAGCTGGTACATTATCCAAAGCGTGTGTTCTCCATGGGACGTCTGGATAAGGATTCTGAGGGCTTGATTTTGATGACGAACCAGGGAAATATCCTGAATAAAATGATGAAGGCAGGGAACTATCATGAAAAGGAATATGTGGTTACGGTGGACAAGGCGGTAACTCCGGACTTTCTTAGCCGCATGAGGGAGGGAGTCTGGCTGAAGGAGCTGGATACCAGAACACGACCCTGCCGGGTGGAGAAGGCCGGAGAAAAAAGATTCCGGATCATTCTGACGCAGGGGCTGAACCGGCAGATCCGCCGTATGTGTGAGTATTTCGGGTATCATGTGGTGAAGCTGGTTCGTGTCCGGATTATGAATATTGAGCTTGGGGAGCTGCCCTCCGGAAAATACAGACATTTGACGAAGCAGGAGCTTTCAGGCCTTCAGGCGGCTTTGAAGAATTCTCAGAATAATACGGAGCTGCAGTATCAGAGAAAGAGCGCGCCGCCTCAGAACCGAAGGGCACCGGGAAGGAATAATTCATCCTTGAAACAGATTTAGGAAAAAAGGAAACGGAGTGTGAAAAGATGGAGACTGGCCGGGAAAAGATAGAACGGATGAAAGAGTTAGCCGGTATTTTAAAACAGGCGGGGAAGGCATATTATCAGGAAAACCGGGAAATTATGAGTAACTTGGAATATGACCGTCTGTATGAGGAACTGGAGCGGCTGGAGAAGGAGACCGGTACGATTTTATCAGGAAGCCCTACCCAGACCGTTGGCTATGAGGTCATGGAGGAGCTTCCAAAGGAGCGCCATGAACAGCCCATGCTTTCCCTGGATAAGACGAAGGATGTGGAGGTACTGCGCAGCTTTATTGGAAAACAGAATACATTGCTGTCCTGGAAGCTGGATGGCCTGACTGTGGTTTTGACGTATCAGAGGGGAAGGCTGGTCAAGGCCGTTACCCGGGGAAATGGTGAGGTGGGTGAGGTCATCACCAACAATGCAAGGGTATTTCAAAATATTCCGCTGTCGATTCCCTATCAGGAGGAATTAATTCTTCGGGGAGAAGCGGTGATCTCTTACTCTGACTTTGAGAAAATAAATGAGGAAATCGGGGATACGGATGCAAAATACAAAAATCCCAGGAATCTGTGCAGCGGATCTGTGCGACAGTTAAACAATGAGATTACTGCCGGGAGAAGCGTGCGGTTTTATGCCTTTGCACTGGTGAAAGCAGACGGCGCGGAATTTCATAATTCCAGAATGGAGCAGTTCCGGTGGCTGGAGCAGCAGGGCTTCGAGGTGGTGGAGCACCGCATGACTACAGCGGATACGCTGGATGAGGTGATACGGTATTTTGCGGAAAAGGTACAGCATTATGAAATCCCTTCCGATGGGCTTGTGGCGCTGTATGATGATATCGCTTATGGCGATTCCCTGGGAAGGACCGCTAAGTTTCCCAGAAATTCGTTTGCATTCAAATGGAAGGATGAGCTGAAGGAAACGCATTTGCTGGAAATCGAATGGAGCGCTTCCAGAACGGGGCTGATTAATCCGGTGGCTATTTTTGAACCGGTGGAACTGGAGGGGACTACCGTGAGCCGGGCCAGTGTTCATAATTTAAGTATTATGAAGAGCCTGAAGCTGGGAATTGGGGATCGGATCACAGTCTACAAGGCAAATATGATTATTCCGCAGATTGCTGAAAACCAGACGCAAAGCGGAAATATTCCGATTCCGGAGCATTGTCCGGTATGCGGGGGCGCAACGAGCATCCATGGAGAAAACGGGATCGAGACCCTTTATTGTACCAACCCGGACTGCCAGGCAAAAAAAATAAAAGCCTTCACACTGTTTGTCAGCAGAGATGCCATGAATATTGACGGGCTTTCCGAGGCCACATTGGAGAAGCTGATCGGCTGCGGATTCATTCACAGCTTTGCGGATATTTTCCATCTGACCCGTTACCGGCAGGAAATCGTGGAAATGGAGGGCTTCGGAGAAAAATCTTATGAGAATCTGATGAACCGTATCGAAGCTGCCCGAAAGACAACTCTGCCTCGGCTGATCTACGGGCTGGGTATCTCCAACATTGGCGCAGCGAATGCTAGGATGATCTGTAAGGCATACAAATACGATCTTGATAAAATCCGTCATACCAGCGTGGAGGAGATGGCGTTGATCGACGGCATTGGCGCAGTGATCGCCGGCGCCTTTGTGGCATATTTTCAGGAGGAAAAAAATCAGAGGGCGTTGGATCAACTGCTTAATGAGCTGGAGCTTGAGCAGCCGGAGCTTTCGGAGAATACGCAGAAGCTTGATGGGAAAGTATTTGTGATTACCGGAAGCGTGGAGCACTTCGCAAACCGCAATGCGTTAAAAGCAGTGATTGAGGAGCAGGGAGGCAGGGTGACAGGCTCCGTATCAGCCAAAACGAACTATCTGATAAACAATGATGCGGCGTCCTCCTCGTCCAAAAACAGAAAGGCGCGGGAACTGGGAATCCCGGTTATTACGGAAACAGAATTTCTGGAGATGCTGAACCAGTAGTTAAAAAAAGCTTTGTGTCTGTGACACATAGGAATTGTTGTGCATTTTTTCTCTTTTCCAGAATAGAAAAATCTGCTACAATGGACAACAGTGTAACATGGACAGACATAGAAGCGGCTTGGAAGATCAGAGGCTGCTGATGATGAGAAAGTGCAGGTGAATGGAATGCCAATTAGAGTACAGAGTGAGCTGCCCGCCAGAGAGATTTTGGAACGGGAAAATATATTTGTGATGGAGGAGGGACGTGCAGAGCATCAGGATATCCGTCCTCTGGAAATTGTGATTTTGAATCTGATGCCGCTGAAGGAGGAGACAGAGCTGCAGCTTCTGCGTTCTTTGTCCAATACACCACTGCAGGTGAATGTGACTTTCCTGCATGTGGCTTCCCATGAGTCCAGGAATACCTCTACCAGCCATCTGAATCAGTTTTATGAAGAATTTGAGGATATTGAGGAAAATGAATATGATGGTATGATTATTACCGGGGCTCCGGTGGAACAGATGGAGTTTGAGGAAGTGGATTATTGGGAGGAGCTGTGCAGAATTTTTGAATGGACGAAGGAGCACGTTACTTCCACGATCCATTTGTGCTGGGGAGCGCAGGCAGGGCTGTATTATCATTTTGGGCTGAAGAAGCGCAAGCTGGATCAGAAGATGTTCGGTTTGTTCTGGCATCGGGTGCTGAACCGGAAGATTCCGCTGGTGCGCGGGTTTGATGATATGTTTCTGGCGCCCCATTCCCGCCATACGGAGGTTGCAAGAGAGGATATAGCGGCTTGCGACAAGCTGATTATCCTGGCGGAGTCAGAGGAGGCGGGAGTATTTCTTGCCATGACGAAGGACGGCAGGCAGATTTATGTGATGGGCCATCCGGAATATGACCGTATGACACTGGATTGGGAGTACAAGCGGGATGCGGGAAAAGGGCTGGATATTGCGCTGCCGGAGAATTACTATAAGGATAATAACCCGGAGGTGAAGCCGCTGCTGATGTGGCGTTCCCATGCCAACAACCTGTACACCAACTGGATTAATTATTACGTATACCAGATCACACCCTATTCTCTGGGACAGTATAGGGTGAAGGATCAGAAATAATATAGCGATTACGAAGAGAAGAACAGAGGAGGATAAGATGTTAAAACAGGTATCAATATTTGCGGAGAACAGTAAGGGAACCATGCAGAGGATTACAGGGATCCTGGCACGGGAGGAGATTAATATATGGGGATCCGTTACGAATGACAGTGCAGAATACGGAATTATCCGTATGGTGGTTTCGCATCCGGAGAAGGCGCTGGAGGCGCTGAAGAAGGCAGGGTATCTGGTGCAGTTGAATGAAGTGATGGGAGTGGAGCTGGAGGATAAGGTGGGCAATCTGAACAATCTTCTTCTGGCCTTTTCTGAGAGCAATATTAATGTGAACTATATTTATCTTTCCTTTAACCGGGATTCTGGGAAACCGGTTTTGGTATTCCATACAGAGGATATCTGGGAGGCAGAGGATTGTATTCAATCGAAGGGATTTTCGGTTATCTGAGAAAAAAGCGCTGCGGCTGTAAATGGTCAGCAGGGACTGTCATCGGGGAAAGGATAAGTTCGGGGAGAAAAGGAAATGTCTGCCACCAAGAGAAATGAGGGGATTGATCTGCTCAGGATTCTGAGCATGTTCATGATCGTGAATCTGCATGTATTGGCCCAGGGCGGTGTGATGGTGAGAGTGACCGGTCATGAGCTGCCTTATTACGTTTGCTGGTTTTTGGAAACCTGCGCCTACTGCGCGGTAGACTGCTATGGTCTGATTTCCGGCTATGTGGGGGTAGAAAGCAAATACCGGCCGGCCAGAATTTTAGAGCTGTGGTTCCAGGTCTTTTTTTATTCGGCAGGGATTACCGTGCTGTTTTGGATTTTTGCGCCGGAGCTGCTGGAGGCTGACAGCTTTTTGAAGGGCTTTCTTCCGGTGAGCTGGAAAACCTACTGGTATTTCAGCGCATATGCGGGACTGTTTTTTCTTATGCCCTTTCTAAATCGGATGATAAACAGTATGGAAGAGAAGGAATTAAAAAAAATGGCGCTGGTGCTGTTTCTGGTCTTTTCCGCTGCCACTGCTTTGCCAAAGGCATACGGTGTGGACTTTCTGTCGCTGGGCGGAGGGTACAGCTTTGTATGGCTGGTAATTCTGTATTTGTTGGGCGGATGTATTCGGAAATGCAGATGGAAACGGCGGAAGAGCCGGGTGTATCTGCTGGTTTATCTGGGACTGGTGACGTTTTCCTGGGCGTTTAAGATTTTGATGGAGAATTACACCAGAAGGGTCTATGGAGAGCCCAGATACGGAAGGCTTTTTACCAGCTACACGGCGCCTACGATTTTTCTTTGCGCAGTTTGCCTGCTTTTGATTTTTGACAGAGTAAAGCCGGAAAAACCTTGGATGCGGAGGCTTATTTCCCTTGCCTCGCCGCTGGCTTTTTCCGTGTACCTGATACATACGCATCCGCTGATTTTCAGCAATCTGCTGAAGGGGGCTTTTAGCGTATATAGAAGCCTGCCCGTTTGGCTGATCCTGCCTGCGGTGCTGGGAACCTCTGCGCTGATCTATGCAGGCTGCAGCCTGGTGGATGCGGTGAGAAAACAGCTTTTTTCCTTTTTACAGATACGCAGACTTTCGGAGCGGCTTACGGGAGCTGTGCAAAATCTGTGGAAGGAATCTGCGGGAACAGAAAAATCAAAAGAGCCGTGAGGATAGGGATTCGTTCTAGAATTTAGAATAAAAGACAGAAAAGGTCTGTATCCGGTGTTTGTGAGCACTTTCTGACATCTGTCCGCCATGTGGGACATTTGTCTCAGTGATACCAATACACTGGATACAGACCCTTTTGCTTTTTGAGTTTGGAATGGTACTTTTAAAGTGCAAAGGCTTACGGATGCTTCAGGAAATAAAAGCTCTTTGAGCAAGCCATCAGGAGATAATGGTTCCTGTTTTTCCGTGCAGCGCTTCCATGGCGTGACCGATCGAAGTGATGATCGCTTTCCGGCCGTCCTTCTGGGAAACAAAGTTGACGGAGGCTTCTATCTTCGGAAGCATACCGGCTTCGCCGAATTCGTGGTTTTCCATATGCTTTCTGGCTTCAGAAGCGGAGATGCTGCCCAGCGGGATAGGAGAATCTGAATGATACTGGATACATACATGCTCCTCATTCGTCAGAATCATCAATAGGTCAGCTTCTGTCAGATCGGCCAGCTTTCCGCTGGTCAGATCCTTCTCAATGATGGCGCTGGCGCTTTTAAGCTTGCTTCCCTGCTTCAATACCGGGATACCGCCGCCGCCTCCGGCAATTACGATCTGGCCGGCATTTACTAAGGCGTTGATAGCATCAATTTCTACAATATCCATGGGCTTCGGGGAGGCTACGATACGGCGGAATCCCTTACCGGGCTCCTCTACCACATAATTTCCCTTTTTCTCTTCCGCAGCAGCTTCCTCCGCCGTAAGATAACGGCCGATGACCTTGATGGGATGATAAAAGGCCTCATCATAAGGATCTACCACTACCTGAGTGATAATGGTGCTGACTGTGCGGTAAATGCCGCGGCTCATCAGCTCTGTGCGGAGCATATTCTGAATATCATAACCGATATAGCCCTGGCTCATGGCGGAACAGATCGCCATGGGCGCATTGTAGGTTTCGTGATGCTTTGCGTACTCATTCAAAGCGGTGTGGATCATACCCACCTGCGGGGCATTGCTGTGGGTAATGATCAATTGACAGCCTTCCTCCACCATGTCTGCCAGGATCTTCACAGAGGAGTGAACCGCTTTCTTCTGCTCCGGGAAATTAGTTCCCAGGGCCTGATGGCCCAGGGCAACGACAACTCTTTTTTTCATACTAATCTAAACCTCGTTTCTTTCGAATGGTTAAGCTTGAATTTGCATTTATTATATAAGTATCAGAGGCAAAATGCAATCTTTAATATCATATTTCAACAGAACAGGCAGTCCTTAGAGGATCCTTTCAGTGGCTGCTTTGAAATTCATAGTGCCGCAAAGCGTACTGCCGGACACCGCTCTTTGTAGGTCTGTCGTAAAAACACAGATAAAAACAGATAATAGTATTAAAAAAACAATAAAAAGAGATAAAATATTTTAAAAGAATAAATAGTAAAAAAATAATAAAAATAATTCAAAAAAGTATTGACAAATTGAAGAAGGTGAATTATAATACAGACATAAACAAGAGAGAGAACAAAAACATTTCTTAAGAACAAAAGAAAAATATCAAAGAAAGGGAGGTACGGACCGCCGAAATAAGAAAGAAACACCCCAGGAAAATATAATATACAGAAAGGATACAGTCCAATGGAAATAGTAATTTAGAGAAGGATGTCGATGATACCGTCTGACATCCTTCTCTTTATGTATGCAAAATTACGCTGCATTTCCTATACGGGAAAGCTTTCGGCAGGATATGTACCTTTTTGGAATTCAGCAGATGATATTTTCCGAAAAATAGGCATAATTGACAGGGACAATCTCATATATTTATTGAGACAAGGGAGGAATGCTTATGGACAAGGGGGAAAGCGTGCTGAAAATATTTCCGGCCCGCATTCGGAATATACTGCTGCAGGCCAGTCTGAAGCCAGATTTTCTTCAGGAAATCCGGCTTCGGGTAGGCAAGCCTCTGATCTGCCTGTATGAGGGAAAGGAATACTTTCTGTCAGCAGGAGGAAAGCTGTGCAGGGACGGGGAGAGCGGATTGACTGTTTCCCGGGAAGAGCTGATGGAGACGGTTTCTTATGTATCCCGCTATTCTCTGTATGCTTTTGATGAAGAGCTGAAGCAGGGATATATTACCATACCGGGGGGACACCGGGTTGGCATTGCCGGAAAGATTGTGATGGATGAAAGTCGGATCCGGTGCGTGAAGTATATTTCCTTTTTGAATGTGCGGCTGTCGCATGAGCGGAAGGGATGCGCAGACACCGTATTTCCTTATTTGATCCGGGAAGGAAGATTCTGCCATACACTGATCATTTCACCTCCGAAATGCGGGAAAACAACGCTGCTTCGGGATATTATCCGGATGGCCTCTAATGGCGGCGGCGGGCTTCCGGGGCAGAATGTAGGGGTAGTGGATGAACGCTCCGAGATCGGCGGCTCTTACCGGGGAATTCCGCAGAATGATCTGGGTATCCGAACGGATGTGCTGGATTGCTGTCCAAAGGCTGAGGGAATGATGATGCTGATTCGTTCTATGGCCCCGGATATTGTGGCGGTGGATGAAATTGGAGATTATCGGGACAGCCAGGCGATTGAGGCTGTGTTTCACTGCGGCTGTAAGCTGCTGGCCACAGTGCACGGAAGCTCGGTGGATGATATTAAGAAAAAGCCGCTTTTACAGAATTTGGTGCAATATCATTGCTTTGAGCGTTACATTGTGCTGGATCATGAAAAATCTGCCGGCCATGTGAGAGATATTTTTGATGAACGGGGAACAAAACTGGATTCCAGGTGAACAGATTCCCGGTTGGGGAGGAAACAGAGTGAAAGGACAGGGCACGGAAGGGAAGGAGAAGGATGATAGAAATAAAATTGGCAGGGGCAGTTCTGGCTGCGGTTTCTGCGGCTCTGCTGGGTTTTACGCTGGGAAATGATCTAAAGCAGAGGATTGAGTTTTTGCAGAATTTGCAGAAAGGGCTTATCGTACTGCATCAGGAGATGGAATATCGAAAAGCACCATTGGAGGAAGCGCTGCAGTATGCAGGAAACAGCCTGACGGAGCCTCTTTCCTCTTTTTTCCGGGAGACGGGGATACGGCTGGAAAAGCTGCCCGGTGCTCCTTTTTTTTCTGTCTGGGAGGAGATGGCGGACTGGTATCTGTCAGAGGCCGGGCAGAAGAAGGAGGATCTGGAGCTGATCCGTCAGCTTGGAATGCAGTTAAGCGGCCTGGAGACAGAGGGAAACAGCGGATTGCTGAAGATTTATGAGCAAAGACTTCAGGGTATGATCGTATCGGCAAAGGAAGAATACGCAGGAAAAGCGCAGCTCTATCAGAGACTGGGGATTCTGGGCGGCATTTTTTTGGTGCTTTTATTTTTCTGATCTGCAAAAGAGGAGAGGGAACGTAAAAGGATAGCAAAAGGAGGAGAGCATGACCGTCAATCTGATATTTAAAATTGCTGCTGTGGGCATACTGGTATCAGTTTTGGGCCAGGTTCTGAAGCACAGCGGACGGGAGGACCAGGCTTTTTTGACCAGCCTGGCAGGACTGATCCTGGTTCTTTTCTGGATTTTGCCCTATATACAGCAGTTGTTCGAAACCATTAAGTCATTATTTGCTCTGTAGCCTGCAGGCATCGCCGGAGCAGGAGAGGACGGCTGAGGAATGTGCGGGAGGTGCGGTGTATGACCATGTTAAAAATCAGTTGCCTGGGGATCGCAGGTGTGCTCTGCGCCCTGTTCCTGAAGGAGGTGAAGTCGCCCTTTGTATCTTTCATTAGTCTGGGAACCTGTGTTTTAATTGCGTTTTTCGGACTGAATAGGCTAAGCTTTGTAATGGATACCATTCAGACTATGGAACAGTATCTTTCCATGAAAAACGCCTGGTTTCAGATCCTGCTAAAGATTACCGGAATTACATATCTGGCGGATTTTTCTGCGAATCTATGTAAGGATGCGGGGTATTCTGCGATTGCCGGGCAAATTGAGATTTTTGGGAAAATTTCAATTCTGGCCATCAGCTCTCCGATTATTCTGGCACTGATTGAAACCATTCATTCCTTTTTGGTGTGACGATGGGCAGGGGGAAGAAATGGCGGCCGTGCATGGTTTTGCTGCTTGTGCTGCTGGGTGTGGGAATGGCCGGCAGGATACCGGCACAGGGCGCTTCCTTGGAGACGGAGGCCATGGCAGAAGAGGAAAAGGCCCGGTGGGAGGATACGCTTCTGAATGAGGTAAATCTGGACGGTGCCCAGCAAAGTCTGAATGAACTGCTGGGGCAGGAGAAGTTTTCAATAGAGGATGCGGTGAAGGATCTTTTGCAGGGGAAAATTCCCTGGAGTCTGGACAGTCTGAAACAAATCGTACAAAAAACTTTGCTGGGGGAAATCCAGACTTACCGAAAGACGGCAGCATATCTGCTGGTACTCATTGTGGTTTCTGCCGTATTTTCCAATTTTGTGGCGGTCTTTGATCAGGGGCAGATTGCAGATATCAGCTATTACATGATGTATCTTTTGATGGTAACACTTTTGATGAAGGTATTTTCTGTAATGAGTGGGGTAGCGGCAGGCGCTGTGTCTGCGATACTGCAATTTATGCAGGCGCTGCTGCCTGCCTGTCTGATGACGGTATTTCTTTCCTCCGGCAGCGTATCGGCTTTTGGTTTTTATCAGATTACGCTGCTGGCCATTACCGGCGTGCAGTGGCTGATGAACAGCCTGCTGCTTCCGGCCGTGCAGGTTTATGTGATTTTGCTGTTTATCAATCAGATGATGAAGGAGGATTATCTGTCTCACATGGCCGATCTGTTGAAGAGGGTCATTCTCTGGAGCCTGAAATCGGGAATGGCCGTGCTGTTTGGAATGCAGGCAATCCAGTGTATGATCGCTCCGGCGGTGGACCAGTTAAAAACCTCTGTCCTGAGCAAGGCGGTGACCGCCATACCTGGGATCGGCGGAGCCTATGAGACGGTGACGGAAACGGTGCTTGGCTCTGCGGTGCTTTTAAAAAATGCGGTGGGAATCGCAGGAATGGCAGCGCTGTTTCTTGTGGGACTGATACCGGCGGTTAAGCTGGTCTGCGGCGTACTTCTTTACCGTTTGCTGGGGGCGGTGGCGCAGCCGGTGACGGACAAGCGGGTGGCAGAATGTATCAGCAGTGTGGCGGAGGGAGGAGAGATCCTGTTGAAAATCGTGGTGGATGCAGGCATACTGTTTCTGGTATCACTGGCAATGATTGCCGTAATAATACGTGCATGAGCGGGGCAATGGGAAATATCCGGGAATGGCTCAGTCAGGTGATGTGTTTTCTCTGCCTGATGACGGTGGTGCTTCATGTGATACCGGATACCAAACTGAAAAAGTATGTACGCCATTTTTTGGGGCTGCTGTTCCTTTTGACGGTGCTGGAGCCGTTGGGAAAGCTGTTGGGCGGTGAGGAGTTTCTGATGAATTTTGAGGCGGAAAGCTTGAAAGGCCTTTATCAGGAATATGAGGAGGGAAAGCAGGGGCTGGAGGCGGTTCTGCCGGATTGGGATGAGGAGGAATATCAAAGGGAATTGGAGGAAAAGGTACAGGAAATATACGATACGTATCATATTCCGCAGCAGGAAGGTCATAAAAATGAATAGGGCAGAGGGAAACCGAGCCGGAAAGCAGGGCAGAAAATGGAAAAACCGGATATAAAGGGGAAGTGGAAAAGACCAGGGAAGGATCAGATTTTTATTGGAATTCTGGTAGGCGTACTGCTGTTGGTGATTGCGCTGCCGCAAAGCGGCAGATCAAAACAGGATCAGGCGGAAATGACCCTTTCCCCGAAGGAGGAGACGGAGGAGTCCGGAGCGGCAGAAAAGATGGAGCAGAAGCTTCAGGAGGTGCTGGAGCAGGTGGAAGGGATCGGAAGGGTGCAGGTGATGATAACGCTGAAATCTTCCGGGAAAAAAACGGTGGAAAAGGATGAATCTGTTTCCGAGGAGAAAACCGGAGGCGGGGCGGAGGAAGCAGGGAATGAAGTGAAACGCACAGAAAAGACAACGGTGTTTTCAAGAGATAGTGATGGAACAGAAACGCCCTTTGTCATCGAGGAAACGGCGCCCCAGGTAGAGGGTGTGCTGGTGGCTGCCCAGGGAGGAGACAATTTGACCGTGGCGGAGGATATCCTGGATGCGGCTCAGGTATTATTTGGAGTAGAAGCGCATAAAATTAAAATAATGAAACTGAATTGAGGAGGAGAAGAGTGAAGCGCATTTTTAAGAAGAACCAGGTCATTATTACGGTACTGGCTGTCATGATCGCTGTGGCGGGATATTTGAATTATTCCGGCAGGCTGCTGGAAAAGGAAGCAGATCAGATGACTGCCGGAGAGAATACGGTCCTGCTGACTGCGGAAAACGATACGGCAGGCCAGGAAGGCACAGGTACTTATGTGGATGTCATCAGTCTGGATGGAGACGGCAGTGAGGAGGTATCTGCAGGAGATGCGGTAGAGGAAAATGTGGGTACGGGAGAAGCGCCGGGTGAGGCAGTGCTGGCCAGCGTATCTGCGGGAGATACGCTGATTGCGGAGGCAAAGCTGAACCGGGAGCAGATCCGGGCGAAAAATAAGGAGACCCTGCTGGAGGTCATTAATAACGAGAACATATCAGAGGACCAGAAAACGGCTGCCGCTGCAAATATGGCGACTATGGCGGATCTAGCAGAGCGGGAAGCGGCAGCGGAGCTTCTGCTGGAGGCCAAGGGATATACCGATGCGGTGGTCAGCATAACGGACGGCACCGTAGATGTGGTGGTGAATCTGGCGGAGCTGGATGAAGCGCAGAGAGCGCAGATTGAGGACATTGTAAAGCGTAAAACGGATGTATCCGGAGAAAATATCATTATCACGCCCCGCTCACCGGAGGCGTAGCTTGTCCCAGGGGGCAGACCATGCAAGATCCTGCAGAAGTCTGCCCCCTTTGAGTACTTTTGTTTGTTCCGGTTGACAGTATTTGCTAACCTTGTTAAAATGGCAGGAGAAAATTTCGTTGAAGAGAACGTTTGGAGGAAAGATACGTGAGTGACATTGCCAGTGAAATAAATAAAAGACGGACTTTTGCAATTATTTCTCATCCGGACGCAGGAAAAACCACATTGACAGAAAAGTTCCTGCTTTATGGCGGGGCGATCAATCTGGCTGGTTCGGTAAAAGGAAAGGCTACGGCCCGCCATGCGGTATCGGACTGGATGGAGATTGAAAAGGAACGAGGTATTTCGGTTACATCTTCTGTGCTGCAGTTTAATTACGGCGGCTATTGCATCAACATTCTGGATACGCCGGGACATCAGGACTTTTCGGAGGATACCTACCGGACTCTGATGGCGGCAGATTCTGCTGTGATGGTGATCGATGCTTCCAAGGGTGTGGAGGCTCAGACAAGAAAGCTGTTTAAGGTGTGCGTGATGCGGCATATCCCGATCTTTACTTTTATTAACAAGCTGGACCGGGATGCCAACGATACGTTTGACCTTCTGGATGATATTGAGAAGGAGCTGGGAATTGCCACCTGCCCCATTAACTGGCCCATTGGATCCGGAAAGAATTTCCGGGGAGTCTATGACAGGGAAGAGCGGAAGGTGATTACCTATACGGATACAGAAAAGGGAACGAAGGAAGGCATCGCTACGGAATATGATGTGGATTCGCCGGAGCTTCTGGATTTTATAGGGACAGATGCCATGGAAAGGCTGCAGGAGGAGATCGAACTGCTGGACGGTGCGTCTGCGGAATTTGATCAGGAGCTGGTGAGCAGGGGGGAATTATCCCCGGTGTTTTTCGGATCTGCGCTGACGAATTTCGGCGTAGAGATTTTTCTGAAGCATTTTCTGACGATGACGACTTCTCCGCTGCCCAGGACGGCTGACTGCGGTGTGATCGATCCGGTAAAGGAGGATTTTTCCGCCTTTGTATTTAAGATTCAGGCAAATATGAACAAGAACCACCGGGACCGGATTGCCTTTATGCGGATCTGTTCCGGCAAATTTGAGGCGGACCGTGAGGTGTACCATGTGCAGGGAGGGCGTAAGCAGAGGCTGTCCCAGCCCCAGCAGATGATGGCCCAGGAGCGGCATGTGGTGGATGAGGCCTATGCAGGAGATATTATCGGTGTATTTGATCCGGGTATTTTTTCCATTGGAGATACAGTATGTATGCCGGGAAAAAAGTTTGCCTTTGAAGGGATTCCCACCTTTGCGCCGGAGCACTTTGCCCGGGTGACACAGTTGGATACCATGAAGCGGAAGCAGTTTGTAAAAGGAATTAATCAGATCGCCCAGGAGGGAGCTATTCAGATCTTCCAGGAGTTCAATACCGGTATGGAGGAGATCATTGTGGGCGTAGTAGGCGTGCTGCAGTTTGACGTATTAAAATACCGGCTGGAAAATGAATACAATGTGGATATCCGCCTGGATACGCTGCCCTATGAGCATATCCGCTGGATCGAAAATAAAGAGCTGGATTTGAACAAGCTGGTGGGAACCTCCGATATGAAGAAGATTAAGGATCTGAAGGGCCGTCCGCTGCTGCTGTTTGTAAATAGCTGGTCGGTTGGCATGGTGCTGGATCGGAACCCGGGACTGGAGCTGTCGGAATTTGGACGATGAATATTTACTTGCAAATAGCGGAATATTTGTTATAATCAAATCAGAACTTCTGAAGGGCCTGAATCGTTACTGGTCATGGAAGCGATGGGTGGCAATGGATCAGCCGGCAGGTTTATGATAAGAATACAGGAGGAACGGATATGGCAAATGCAAATGGAAATAATGAAATGACACATACAAGCACGATCGAAACGGAAGGAAGCTACGGGGAAGTGAAGATTGCGGATGAGGTTGTGGCGATCATCGCCGGTCTGGCTGCTTCTGAAGTAAAGGGCGTGGCCTCCATGGCCGGAAATGTGACCCGTGACCTGATCGAGAAGCTGGGCGTGAAGAGCCTTTCCAAGGGAGTCCGGGTGCAGGTGGAGGACGGAGAAGTAAGAGTGGCTATGAATATTATTATGAATTATGGTTATAATGTACCGGATACCTGTACAGAGATCCAGGACAAAGTTAAGACCGCGATTGAGACAATGACAGGCTTGAATGTATCAGAAGTAAATATTAAGATTGCCAATGTTGTGATGGATAACGCAAAATAAATCTTAACAGAGGAATGATGATAGGCTGCCGCAAAATAAGAAACTGTGTTTTGCGGCGGCCTATTTTCGAACAGGAGATGCTATGAGCAGAAGAGAAATCAGAGAACATATTTTCAAGATGCTTTTTGGGGCAGAGTTTTTTGAACAGGCGGAAATGGATCAGCAGATGGAGTTGTATTTTGAACAGGTGCTGGATGACGAGCTGGATAGTCATCCTGCTTTCATTCCGCCGGAGGATAGAGCGTATATTAAGGAAAAGGCCGGTAAGATCCTGGAGCTTGCGCCGCAGATCGATGAAAGCATCAATCAGGTGGCGAAGGGATGGAAAACCAGCCGTATGGGTAAGGCAGAGCTGACGATTCTGCGGCTGGCCGTATATGAAATGAAATATGATGAGGAGATTCCCACCGGCGTTGCGATCAATGAGGCGGTGGAGCTGGCGAAAAAATTCGGCGGTGATGAGGCGCCTGCATTTATCAACGGGATTCTGGCGAAGCTGGTATAATGCTTTAAAAGCGGCCGGGCAAAGAAAGGGCCGGTCGTTTTTGGATGTGATTCCGGTATAGGAGAGGATATGGGAAGCGTATACTCCGTAGGACAGGTTAATTCGTATATAAAAATGATGTTCACCCAGGATTTCCTTTTGAACCGGATCTATGTAAAGGGTGAAGTCTCCAACTGCAAGTATCATACCTCCGGGCATATCTATTTTTCCCTGAAGGATGAAACAGGGGCGATTTCCTGCATTTTATTTGCAGGCGCCCGAAAAAATCTTTCTTTCCGCCTGGAAAATGGGCAGCAGGTGGTGGTGTTTGGCAGTATCAGCGTTTATGAGCGGGACGGCACATATCAGCTTTATGCCAGGGAAATCCGTCTGGATGGTCTGGGAGCGCTTTATGAACAGTTCGAAGCGCTGAAGCAGGAGCTGGAGGAGATGGGAATGTTTGCTCCGGAGTACAAGCAGCCGATTCCCAGGTATATCCGCCGGCTGGGAGTGGTAACGGCGCCTACCGGGGCGGCGGTGCGGGATATCATCCAGATTGCAAAACGGAGAAATCCGGGAATTCAGATTTTGCTTTATCCGGCAAAGGTACAGGGAGAAGGGGCGGCGGAAAGCGTGGCCTGCGGAATTGAAGTCCTGGACAGGCTGGGTGTGGATACGATTATCGCAGGCAGAGGCGGCGGTTCTATTGAGGATCTGTGGGCTTTTAATGAGGAGATCGTAGCCAGGGCTATTTTTGAGTGCCGGACGCCCATCATTTCGGCAGTGGGTCATGAGACCGATACGACAATCGCAGACTTCGCAGCGGATCTGCGGGCTCCCACACCCTCGGCCGGAGCGGAACTGGCGGTGGCGGATATGCAGCAGGTACTGGAGGAGATCCGCCAGGAGACAGACCGGCTTCGCAGCCGGATGCTGCAGAAGCTTTCAGCGGAGCAGGGGCGGCTGGAGCAGTATCGCCTGCGTCTGCGCATGAACAGTCCCCAGAGCCGGATACGGGAGCAGCATCAACTGCTGATAGAAAGAGAAAATCAGTTTCGGTATCAGATGAAGGCAAGGCTGGAAGCCTGCAGGAACCGGCTTTTGCTGGATATTGAGCGGATGAAGGGGCTTTCACCGCTTCTGAAGCTGGAGCAGGGGTATGCGTTTGTGGCGGATGAAGAGGGCAGAAGAATTGTTCAGGCGGCAAAGATAAGACCCGGAGACCCCATTACGCTGTATCTGGCAGACGGTCGGATTGATGCTGTGGTCAGACAGGTGACGCCGGCTGAGCTGCCGCGAAGGGCGGCATCAGAGCGGTGCCGGGAGAAAGGATAGCTTGGAGATGGAGAAGGAAATCACAGATAAGCAAGGAGTAGAAGAACAGGCATCCGGGGAGGAAGTGACACTGGAGGAGGCCTTCCAGCGCCTGGATGAAATTATGGAAGCGCTGGAGGATCGGGATACTTCTCTGGAGGATTCCTTTCGGATTTATCAAAAGGGAATGGAGCTGATTCGCCAATGCAGCCAAAAGATCGACCTGGTGGAAAAAAAGGTACTGGTAATAGATGAGGAGGGTGAGCTTGGTGAATTTTGAGCAGGAGCTGAGGGAAAAGGTAGAGCAGGTAAATGCAGTGATTCGCAAATATCTCCCAAGAGAGGACGGACATCAGAAACGGCTTCTGGAGGCTATGAACTATAGTATGCTTTCCGGAGGAAAACGCCTGCGCCCTCTTCTGATGTGGAAAACCTATGAAATGCTGGGCGGGAGAGGCCCTGTGATCGAGCCCTTTATGGCTGCCATGGAGATGATTCATACCCATTCGCTGGTTCACGATGATTTGCCGGCCATGGATAACGATGATTACCGGAGAGGCAGAAAAACCACCCATAAGGTATATGGAGAGGCCTTTGGAATTTTGGCCGGGGACGGTCTGCTAAATTATGCTTA
>JAUNON010000126.1 GCA_030537145.1 Lachnospiraceae bacterium
CGATAATACCGCATAATACGGGATAATAAAGAAAGTCGGGTTGATTATGGAGGAGGTGCAAAGCATACTGGCGCTGGGAGCGGGAGGCTCCACGAAGCTGGTTTATGCTGCTGACCGGATCGAACGAATCGAGAATGTGAAGGATATTAAAAATTATATTGAGCGAATCGACGAAATGATAGAAAGAAAGAAGAGAATTCATGAGTGAAGGGGCCGGGCATCAGAAAAAATTACGGATTCTCCGCCTGAGTCTGGCGGAGGAGATCCGTCACGGGCTGACAGTCAGCAATCTGTCGTTTCAGGTAGGACGGAAGCTGGAGCTGCCGGAAGAGGTCTGCCATGATCTGGCGATTGCAGGATTTTTGCATGATATTGGGAAGCTGGAGCTGCAGAAATACATTTATGGACGGGAGGAAGAGACCCTTACCATTGAGGAATTGAAATATGTCCGGATGCATACGCAGCTTGGGGCAAAGATTCTAAAGGACCAGGGTTATCCGCCCCATATCGTGGAGTGGGTCTATTGTCATCACGAGAATTGCGACGGTTCGGGCTATCCGAGAAACCTGATGAAGGATCAGATCCCTTTTCCTGCCAGGATTATCCGGGTCTGCGACGTGTTTGCAGCCCTGATTTCGAAGCGCCCCTACCGGGATGCATTTGATCCGGAAACGGCAGTGGAGCTCATGATAGATGAAATTAAAAATTATGACCTAAAGGTTTTCCTTGCGTTTCAGCGTGCGGTGCATGAGGAAAATCTGGAGAATATCCTGAATTTAGACATTCATTTTTAAGAATTAAACTGTTCCAGCGCTCCTGCGATGTCTCCCAGGAAGGCATTTGTCAGCTCATCGGTGATAGTTAGCTGCCAGGTATGTCCGTCATTGGTCAGCGTAACCGTAACCGGGAAAGCGGCAGCCTGGGCCTGCTCCTGCAGCGCTTCCAGCAGATATTTGGCTGAGGCGTCGTTGAGAGCCGCATCATCGCTGGTAATGGATGCGGAGGTGTGGGCGTAGTCCACCAGCTTTTCCTTATAGGCATCCAGAATCCGGGGCATATCAATGCTGGTGACGGTAATTTCAGCCGTACACGTATCTCCCTGCGTCTCGCACTGTTCAATGGAATAAGAAAAGAATTCCGCAATGTTATCCATATAACAAGCATCGATGGACGGATAATACGTTTCGCTGCCGGTGGAAAAGATATCCTGCACCTTTAGATATTCCATCCATTCCGCTCCGGAGAGAGAGGAAAACTGGTCCAGATAAATGGTCAGCACCTCCTGCGGGGAGATCAGAGAAGAATCATGCATCCAGGAAATAAAGCCGCTGACTAATTCATCCTGCAGTGTTTCGTCAGATTGGATCACCCAGATCCGGTCTTTTTTGTGCAGATGGAAGTAGGCGGTGGTGGCCGTCAGCTCATAAGTATTTTTTTTCAGAGTATCCCGCAGCAGTGTAAAATAATCATTCATGGTCTGGGGAGACTGAGTATCGGGAGTGAAATTGATGTTATGTGCGGTGAGCGCCAGGCAGAGATCCTTCGCCAGCGCCTTTGTATCGATATTAATGATCTCTGCGGTCACTGTGGCGGTGTCTCCGGAAATTTGCTCTGAATGAAGGTGATATTTGAAATTCTGAAAAAAAAGCTGAACTGCTTCCGTAGTCTCCGGACCGATATCGGAAGAGGACGGAGGCGTACTCATCATATTCTCATAAGAGACAAAGCTTTGTATCGTATTTTCATCCAGCTCCTGTATCAGGTTCAGCTCATATCCAACTGCGGCAGAAGGACTCTGCAGCCTCTCCTGGCGGAAAAGTGAAAAAAATACCAAAAGAAGAATCTGAAGCACCAAAATAACCGGAATACCGATGGAAAACTTCAGATGCCTTGTCTTATGGCGGAATAGATACATCCCCACAAGGGAGCCGATGCTTCCTCCAAGGATAGCAGTGAGAAAAAGAGTTCTTTCGGAAATCCGCCAGCGTTTCCGCACCGATTTCCATTTATCGATCCCCATCAGCGCGAAACCACAGACGTTCATTAGTACTATGTAGAAGATTAAAAATGTTTTCATACAAGTCCTTTCTTTCCCCTTCCCTATAGTTTATATGAAAACGGAGAAATTGTCAAATTTTACCAGTTCACAAATCTTACACAATCTCTTAAGAAATTGCGACTGTACTTTTTTTGCGCAGAATGGTAATATAGCATCAGAATTATACCTGCGGCCATTTTTGGTTTTTCTATTTCATAGGAAATATCTTGTTGCTTTAAAGTACAAAAGTTTATGACTTTCCTATGAAATAAAAGCCCTTCGGGCGGGGATGCGCACGGATGCATAAGGTAGTTTATTGCTGCGCAATCTGCATCCGGCGCAAAAAATGCCTTCTCCCCTCAAGATTGAGGGGCAGGGTAGTTGAGATGCCGAAGGCATTTTTTATGGAAATGATGAGCAGGACAGGGTGAGAAGTAAGGAGCGTTTGAAGAATGAAAAAGGGAATAATAGCTGTGCTGGTACTGGTTCTGGCCGGAGGCGCCGGGGCAGGCGTATATTATCATTGGTTTTACCAGGGGGGCCAGTCCTCTCAGAATGGCCGTGTTTCCTCCGACAGCGAGGACGCAGTATATGTGGATTCTGTTTCGATGCTGGCCGGATTGGGGAGCGGCAGCGGTTTGATTCAGCGTTACGCAGGCGTGGTAGAGCCGCAGCAGACCTGGGAAGTGAAGCTGCAGAATGAGCGGACGGTGAAGGAGTGTTATGTAAAGGAAGGCGATGAGGTCAAGGAAGGGCAAAAGCTGTTTATTTATGATACGACAGATGATGAGGACAAGCTTGCCCAGGCGCAGATTGATCTGGAGCGCTGCCAGAATGATATCGATACTGCAAAGGCTACCAAGGAGCAGCTGGAAAAGGAGAAAACAAAAGCGTCCGCCGATGATAAGCTTTCCTACACCACCCGGATTATGGCGGAAGAAAATACCATAAAGCAGAGCGAATATGAGTATAAGACCAAGGAGCTGGAGATCGAAACTCTGAAGGAAAATATCAGCGATTCTGCGGTTTACTGTGAAATTGATGGCGTGGTGAAGAGTATCAATGATCCGAACAGCAGCAGCAGTATGTCGGATTCTTCAGATTCCGCATATATCCAGGTGCTTGAAGTCGGAGATTACCGGATCAAGGGTACGGTAAATGAACAGAACATAAATCAGATTTCGGAAGGCATGGAGGTTATTGTGCATTCCAGGGTGGATGAGGACGTAAGCTGGCATGGGACGATCAGCGAGATCAACCGGGACAAGGGTGAGACAAATTCGGATTCCTACGCTTATTTTGGCAGCTCTTCGGACAGCAGCACCTCTTCTACGAATTATCCGTTCTACGTGGATCTGGACAATTCGGATGACATGATGCTGGGACAGCACGTTTACCTGGAGCCGGATGTGGGCCAGGAGGATAAAAAGGAAGGCATTTGGCTGGACGATTATTATTTTATCACTGAGGAGGACGGAAGCTCCTATGTATGGGCCGCTTCCAGTCAGAATACGCTGGAGAAGCGGGAGGTGACACTGGGCGATTATGATGAGGACATGGCCACTTATCAGGTACTGGAGGGGCTGGATGAAGAGGATTACATCACTGTCCCGTCAGACGAATTGACCGAAGGGCTTCCGGTGATCTATAATGATGTTTCCAGTGATGATACCTACGGAGATCTGGGTATGGATGGCATGGATGACTTCGGAGACGGCGTTTATGAGGACG
>JAUNON010000127.1 GCA_030537145.1 Lachnospiraceae bacterium
TTTTTACAAGCTCTGCAAGCGGGTCCTGCAGCCTTCTTGCAATGGATACCGCACTTCTCTGGCCCACATCAAATTTGGGGAATTCCTCTGTCGCCAGCTTGCTGGCCGAATATACCGATGCGCCAGCCTCATTTACGATAACATACTGGACATGGTTTGGAATTTCCTTTAAAAATTCTGCAATGATCTGCTCGGATTCCCGGGACGCCGTTCCGTTTCCCACGGAAATCAGGGTAATGTGGTATTTGTCAATCAGATTCTTTAATACCTTTTTGGCTTCCGCCACCTTATTCTGCGGCGCTGTGGGGTAGATGACCACCGTGTCCAGCACTTTTCCCGTGGTGTCCACTACAGCCAGCTTGCAGCCTGTGCGGAAGGCCGGGTCCCATCCAAGAACCACTTGACCGGCAATTGGCGGCTGCATCAAAAGCTGCTCCAGATTTTTTCCAAATACCTTAATGGCCCCGTCCTCTGCCTTTTCGGTCAGGTCATTCCGCAGCTCCCGCTCGATGGCAGGCGCGATCAGACGGCTGTAGCTGTCGGCGATAACCTCCTTAAGGACAGGGGTGGTCACTGAGTTATCCCGGAGAATGATCTGTTTTTCCAGATATCGGATTATTTTTTCTTCCGGTGCATTTATTTTAACATTCAGGATTTTTTCCTTTTCACCGCGATTTAACGCCAATACGCGGTGCCCCGCGCATTTCTTTATGGCTTCCTCGTAATGATAATACATTTCGTAGACAGACTCTGTCTTTTCGTCCCTGACTTCCGAGGAAATAAAGCCCTCCTCCATCGTGGTCTTTCGGATATAGGTCCGGTACCTGGCTTCCTCAGAAATCCGCTCTGCCAGGATGTCCTTTGCTCCGTCGATGGCTTCCTTCGCGGAAGCGACTCCCTTTTCCTCGGAAACATAGGCTGCAGCCTCTGTCTCCAGGGGCTGCTTTGTGAGCTGCAGGGCGATAATATCTGCCAGCGGCTCCAGTCCCTTTTCCTTGGCCACACTGGCCCTTGTTTTCCGCTTTGGGCGGTAAGGGAGATATAAGTCGTCCACAGCCACCATGGTCTGAGCTTCCTCAATCTTTTTCTCAAGCTCCTCAGTCAGCTTTCCCTGCTCCCGGATGGAAGCGATTACCTGGGCCTTCCGCTCCTCTAAGCCTCTTAAGTATTTTAACCGTTCATCCAGATTTCTCAAAACCTCATCATTTAAGGAGCCTGTTGCTTCCTTCCGGTATCTGGCGATGAACGGAATCGTGTTTCCTTCGTCGATCAGCTTTACTGCCGCTTCCACCTGGCCGCGGCCCACGTTAAGCTCACTTGTCAGCACTGCTAAAATGTCCATTCCGTCACTCCTTTGTCTTTCTTCTGCATCCGTTTTGGGACATAAGAACTAATCATTATTATAATTCAAAGGGGGCGGATGTGCAACTTAAATATGGCACACACAGCCATGCAGATTCGGAGCCCGGCCATTCCCATCAGTTCATGTCAAAAAGCACCAGCCATTTTTGACTGATGCTTCTCCAAATATCTCTATAAATGATTGCTCTCTCTCTTTCTTACTTGTATTTCCTGCACAATTTTATTATAAGTTTTCTTATTCAGCCGATAAAAATACAAGACTATAGCCGTTATGATCCAAAGTACCCCCGGAACCGTTGTAAATGAATGCTTAATCACTGACAATACCGCTGTGTTCTGCTGCCTGTTTGCAGCATATCCGAACATACCTAAAATTCCCGCAAGCGCGGAAGTTCCGATTGCCATTCCAATTTTATTTCCCAACGAAATAAACGCATACTGAAATCCATCATTTCTAAGTCCTGTTTTCCATTCTCCATACTCCACGCAGTCCGGAACGATCGCATAGATTGCAGTGTTAAAACCTGAAAAGAAAAATTGTGCCAGACAAGAGAACGCATAAAATGGAACAGGGGACTCTCCAACTGTAAAAAAATACATACAGAACATGCTGATTCCCGTCAACAGTGCAAAAACAGATGCAGACCGACCTTTATTATTTGTAAGCCGAAATACAAACGGAAAACAGGCTGCTCCAATAATGGATGGAAGAATGATAAACATGGAATAGGTGCTGAATAACGCTTTATTTCCCTCCACATAGGTAAAATAGTATAATGCATCCGCATTTCTTCCATAAAGTGTCACACCAAACAGAAACTGTCCTGCGACAGCAATCATATATGGACGATTCTTTATCACAGCTTGTAACTGAACCTTTAAGGAAATTTTTTCTTTCTCCGGTACATCCACCACTTCCTTTGTTTTCGCAAAGCAGAAGATATGACATGCCGCAAAAATACATCCATATAAAACAGAAACCAGCAAATATCCTCTTTTATCATTTCCATTGCCAAGCGCCGCAATCAGCGGAACTGTCACGATATTGATAATGCCAATTGCGATCATTGCGCTGACAGAGCGAAATGTATTTATTTTAGCCCGTTCCTCTATATTTTGCGTCATTGCTCCGCACAGCGTGCCATAAGGAATGTTCACGCAGGTATAGCCTAAAACAAGGATACAATAAGTAATTGCCATATAGATGATCTTGGCAGCAGCGGACCAGTCCGGATGTGCCCAGAATGTCATAATCAATACGATTGCCGTCAATGGTGCTGCGATCAGCAGCCACGGTCTGTATCTTCCCCATTTTGTATGAGTTTTATCACTCAATCCGCCAATAACCGGATCATTAATCGCATCCCAAAATCGTGAGAACAGCATCAAGCCCGCTACGGCTCCCATACTAATTCCAAAAACGTCTGTATAGAAAATCATCAGGAAATTTCCTACGAACATCCAGCTGAAATTGCATCCCACATCGCCCATACCGTATGCGATCTTACTGATCAACGGCACTTTTACGTTTGTATCTTTCTGCTCCATTGCAATCCCCCTTCCTGCTTCAGGTTCCTCCTTTATTCCGCAATGCGAATAACAGCCTTCACAATATCAGCTTTATTATTCACACTGTAATCCATAGCTTTCTGTACCTCATCCAGCCCAAATACATCTGTCACAATTCCCTTCAGGTTTACCTTTCCTGCCGCAACCGCATCAATCGCCATCGGGTAAATATGGCGATACCTGAATACAGTCTTAAAGGTCAGCTCCTTATCCAGCACAAGGCTCATGGGAAGCGTCATTTCACCGCTCTTACTGTATCCCACAAGAACGATATTAGAACCTTTTTTAGCCATATGAATCGCCTGCCTTGTTGTAATTTCTGTACCTGCCGTCTCAATTACCAGATCCATACCAGCTCCATCTGTCAGCTTTTTCACCCTTTCCAGGACATCCTCCTTCGCCCCATTGATAACTCCAGTCGCCCCCAGTTCCAATGCTTTCTCAAGACGTTTCTCCATAATGTCCACCACATATACCTCCGATACTCCTCTGGCTTTCAGCGCCATCATGGAAACAAGGCCGATACAGCCTGCGCCCATGACAACAGCCCTCTGCCCCAGATGTGCGTCACCCTGGATTGCCGCATGGAATCCCACTGCCAAAGGCTCGATCAGAGCTCCCTCCAACGTACTTACATTGTCCGGCAGTTTGAAGCACAGATCCGCTTCGTGGGCAACGTATTCCTGAAATACGCCGTCTACAGGAGGCGTTGCAAAAAACACCACGTCCGGACACAGATTATAACGTCCTGTTTTACAAAATTCACAATGGCCGCAGGTCTTTCCCGGTTCCAATGCAAC